>NZ_LMCV01000040.1:0-13196 GCF_001424925.1 Pseudomonas sp. Root329
GCGCATTCTACAGCAGCCTCTGTTGCTGTCAAGCGGTTATTTTCCGAAGTTTTCAAAGTTTCCTTTGCAACTTCAACCACTTGCGCTTTCGATCTCTCGCTAGCGGGAGGCGAATTCTACAGCGTTACTCGCTGCTGTCAACACCTCTTTCACACCGCTTTCGACCGAGAAGATCGAACCGTCAATCAAGCTAAACCACCCTGCCTGACCGACTCCTTCTGGGCTTCGATGACCTGAAGCAACTTGCTGTCGAAAACTGCGTAACTCATTGTTTACCAAAGAGTTTTCCGTTTCGACTGCGCCGGAAGTGGGGCGAATTATAGACTTCCAGAATCTGCCGTCAACCCTTAATTGGGTTTTTCTATCAATCACGTGCAGAACGCCGGAAAACAGCCCGTTTCTCCTCTATATAGAAGAGCAAAACGAATCCTTCTATATAGAGGGCGGCCCAATCACCTGCCATACACTTTCGCCGCCGGCACCGCCCGGGCCATCAATTGCTCTACTGCCTGCCCCACCTCGCCCACCGCCCAACGCCCTTGCCTGTCCAGTTCCGGACCTCTACGCCAGCCGTCGGCAATCGACAACTTGCCGCCCTCGACTTCGAACATCTGCCCGTTCACCGCACTGGACGCTTGCGAGCCGAGCCAGACCACCAACGGCGCAACGTTTTCCGGAGCGAAGTAGTCGAAGCCCTCTTCGGGTTTTTTCATGCTATCGGCGAACACTTGCTCGGTCATGCCGGTGCGCGCGGCCGGGGCCAGGGCGTTGACGGTTATGCCATAGCGACCCAGTTCGGCCGCCTGCACCAGCGTCAACGCAGCGATACCGGCCTTGGCAGCGGCATAGTTGGACTGACCGATGGAGCCCTGCAAACCGGCCCCGGAACTGGTGTTGATGATCCGCGCACTCAGCTGCGCCCCTCCCTTGGCCTGCTCGCGCCAGTAACGCGCGGCGTGGCTGGCGATACAGAAGTGGCCTTTGAGGTGCACGGCCACCACCGCATCCCAGTCGGCTTCGGTGAGGCTGGCGAACATTCGGTCGCGACAGATGCCGGCGTTGTTGACCACCACGTCCAGGCCGCCGAAGGTTTCGATGGCCTGGCGCACGATCAACGCCGCATCGTCGTAGCGGGTGATGTCGTTGCTGTTGGCCACGGCGCTTCCACCCTGCCCGAGAATCTCGCCGACCACCGCCAGCGCTGCTTCACGATTGATATCGTTGACCACCACGTTAGCGCCCTCGGCGGCGAAGGCCAGCGCGTAGGCCCGGCCCAGACCACCGCCGGCACCGGTGATGATCACTACGCGGTTCTCACAGATTTTCATGTTCCTGCTCCCTTCAAATACATCGCTTACAAGCGTTCGATAATCGTCACGTTGGCCTGGCCGCCACCTTCGCACATGGTCTGCAAACCGAAGCGTCCCCCGCTGCGCTCCAGTTCATGCAACAGCGTGCACATCAACCGAGTGCCGGTGGCGCCCAACGGATGGCCGAGGGCAATCGCCCCGCCGTTGACGTTGGTCTGTTCATGGGGATAACCCGTCTCCTTGAGCCAGGCCATGGCCACCGACGCGAAGGCTTCGTTGATCTCCACCCGATCGATGTCTTCCAGCTTCATCCCGGCTCGCTTGAGTGCATAAGCGGTGGCCGGGATGGGAGCGGTGAGCATCCAGATCGGGTCTTCGGCGCGTACGCTGAGGTGGTGGATACGCGCGCGCGGTGTCAGCCCATAGCGTTTGAGTGCCGCTTCAGAAACGATCAGCATCGCGCTGGCCGCGTCGCAGGTCTGGCTGGACACTGCCGCGGTCACCCGGTCGCAGCCAAACAGCACGTCCAGTTCGGCCATTTTCGCCAGACTGGTCTGTCGCGGCGTTTCGTCATGCACGACCCCGGCCAGTGGCACGATTTCCCGGTTGAACCGTCCTTGCTCGATGGCCCGCAATGCCCGCTGATGGGACTCCAGTGAATAGGCTTCCAGTTGTTCGCGGGACAGCCCCCACTTCTCGGCAATCATTTGCGCCGAACGAAATTGAGTCGGCGGTTGCGCGCCATAGCGCCGGACCCAACCTTCGGAGCCGCTGTACGGATCACTGAAGCCCAGTGGTTCGGCAGCGATCATGGCTGAGGAAATTGGAATCTGGGTCATGGTTTGTACGCCGCCGGCGACGACCACATCCTGGGTGCCGCTCATCACCGCTTGGGCGGCAAAGTGCACTGCTTGCTGGGACGAACCGCACTGACGATCGATGGTGGTGCCGGGTACCGCATGCGACAGGCCCGCGGCCAGCCAACAGGTGCGGGCAATGTCCCCGGCCAGCGGTCCGATGGTGTCGACACAGCCGAAGATCACGTCGTCGTAATCGTCATCGGGGATGTCGTTGCGCTCGACCAGCGCACGCAAGACGTGGGCGCCCAGATCGGCTGCATGAATCTGGCTCAAACCACCCTTGCGCCGCCCGGTGGGTGTACGCAGGGCGTCGACAATATAGGCTTCAGGCATGGTGTACCTCGAGGTAAATGTTGACGTCAGGCACAGTCGCCGTCAGAAAGTTTTGCCAGCACCCAGTGCTGGATTGCCGTCGAACAAGGCTGCGCGGATCCGCCCTTTATGATGGCCGCGATCACCCCAGACCTTGTCCAGCGCCCAGGCGCGTTTCATGAACAAATGCAGGTCGACTTCCCAGGTGTAACCCATGGCGCCATGGGCCTGAATGGTGTTTTTCGCGGCCAGCATCGCCGCTTCCGCCGTCGCCAGTTTGGCGTGGGACACCAGCACGTCTTGCCCCGGCAGCTGCTCGGCCAGTGCATAGGCCGCGCGATACAGCGGCCCTTTGGCAAACTCGATCTGCACCGCGACGTTGGCCATCAAATGCTTGACCGCCTGAAACGAACCCACCGGTTTGCCGAACTGTTTGCGCTCAAAGGTGTAATCCACCGCGAGGTCGACCATGCGCTTGGCCAGCCCCAGCATTTGCGCAGCACAGCCCAGCGCGCCACGATTAAACGCGGCGGCCCACAAGCGCCGACCCTGTTCGCCAGCGGCCACGCAGGTGGCGGACGTTGGCGTCCAGTCGACCTGAAACAGCTGACGACTGGGATCGACCGACACATTGCGGATCAGGCGCACCGCGCCAGGTTCGACCGCATGCACCTCATCGCCATGGGCCAGCAACAACAAATCGGCGACATGAGCATCGCTGACCAGCGGGTTACCCGGTTCGGCAATCGCCAACCGTGCGTGGCCTTCCGCGACGCGCGCCAGCCAGTGCTGTTTGAGTGCCGCGTGGCTTTCATCAAGGGCGGCGAGCAACGGCACGCCGATCAGCATCGTGTCCACCAGCGGCTCGGGCAGACCGGCATAACCACATTCCTGAGCAAGCAGAATGAAGTCCAGCTCATTCATGCCCATCCCGTCTTGCTCTTCGGGAACGGTCAGCGCGGTCAGGCCCAACTCCACCAATTGGGCCCAGAGCTGATCGCTGCGCCCGCTGTCGCTGAGCCACAATTCGCGAATGCGTTCCGGGGTGACCTCGTTGATCAGAAAACTTCTGACGTTGTCCTGGAACAGCAATTGGTCGCGGCTGTAACTAAAGTCCATGGTCTATTCCTCAGGCACGCGGCATGCCGAGCATGCGTTCGGCAATGATGTTGCGCTGGATCTCGTTGGTGCCGGCATAGATCGGCCCGGCCTGGGCAAACAGAAAACCTTCCAGCCAATGGCCGACATCGCCCGCAGCAGGTGCTTCGGGCAGCAGCTCGCCACGCAAGCCGAGAATGCTCATGGCGGTGTCGTGCATGCGCTGATCGAGTTCCGACCAGAAGATTTTGTTGGTCGAAGATTCTGGCCCGATCTTGCCGCCCTGCACCAGTTTCGAGGCGGTCATGTAGGTGCTCAGGGTGTAAGCCTCGGCGTCCAGCCAGGCGCGCATCACCGACTCGCCAATGGCCGGATCGCGGTCAGCCTGCTCGCGGTTGGCCTGGTACAGCTGCACCAGTCGCCGAGCGGTTTCCTGAAAGCGTGCGGGTGAGCGCAGCAGCAAACCGCGCTCGAACCCGGCGGTGGACATCGCCACATGCCAACCCATGCCCTCGCCGCCCAGCGCGTTTTCCACCGGAACCTTGACGTCGTCGAAGAAAATCTCGGCGAACCCGGGCAAGCCATTGAGCTGAGGAATCGGCCGTACCGTGATCCCCGGGCTGTCGAGCGGCAGCAGAATAAACGTCAGGCCCTGATGGCGCTGGGAGTGAGGGTCGGTGCGAAAAATACCGAACACCCAGTCGGCCCACACGGCGCGAGTCGACCAGGTTTTCTGGCCGTTGATCACGTAATGGTCGCCCACCCGTTCGGCCTTCGAGCGGATCGCCGCCATGTCGGAGCCGGCGCCTGGCTCGGACCAGGCCTGGGCCCAGATGTCTTCGCCAGTGGCCATGCGTGGCAGAAAGCGCGCCTTCTGTTCCTCGCTGCCATATTCCATCAGCGTCGGGCCGAGCAGGAAGATGCCGTTCTGGTTAACCCGTGCAGGCGCGCCAGAGCGGTAGTACTCCTCCTCGAAGATCAACCACTCGATCAAGTCGCAACCGCGCCCGCCGAGATCGATCGGCCAGGTGACCATGCCCCAGCGACCATCGTTAAGCCGGTTTTCCCAGGTACGGTGCTCGGCAAAGCCTTGCTCGGTGTCGAACGATTGCAGCGGTTCACCGGGTACATTGGCCGTCAGCCAGGCTCGCGCCTCGGCGCGAAAGGCCTGCTGGGCCGGGGTGTATGTCAGGTCCATGAGAGTGCCTTCAGCCGTTGAAGTGGGCATCGCGCTTCTCGACGAACGAGTCGCGTGCTTCCTGTGAGTCCAGTGAGCGATAAGCCTCGAGCGTGAAGCCCTGCTCCCAGCGATATTTGTCTTCCAGATTGCCGTCTTCGATACCGCTCAGCGCTTCTTTGGCGAGGCTGATCATGGCCGGGCTCTTGGCGGCGATGGTGCGGGCGATCTGCAACGCGGCCTCGCGCAAGTCCTCGCGCTTGACCACACGCTCTACCGCACCCAGGCGCCAGGCCTCGGCGGCGTCGATCATTTCGCCGGTGAAGTACATGTGACGGACTTTCTGCACCGGGAACAGCCGCTGTAAATGCGCGCCGCCGCCCATGGCACCGCGATCGACCTCGGGCACGCCGAAACTGGCGCACTCGGAGGCCACCAGAATGTCGGCCGCGCCGCAGATGCCGATGCCACCGCCGAGGACGAAGCCGTGTACGGCGACGATCACCGGTTTCGGATTGCGGTGGATCGCCTTGAAGCTGTCGTAGTTGCCTTTGTTCACCGCCACGATCAGGTTGCCGTCGGCGGCCAGTTCCTTGATGTCGACCCCGGCACAGAATCCGCGCCCTTCGGCCCGAATCACGATCACCCGCACGCTGGCGTTGCGACCGAGGCCTTCGATCTCGCTGGCGATATCGGCCCAGCCCTGGCAATTGAAGGCGTTGACCGGTGGCTGGTTGAACACCAGTTCGGCGATGCCGTTATCGATACTGACGCTAAATGGTTTCATGCCTTTCCCCTTCACGACACACGGCGGCACAGCTCGCCCAGACGCGCTTCGGCGTCACGGACGATCTGTTCAATCAATTGGGCGCAGCTGGGCAAGCTGTCGATGGACGCGGCGACCTGGCCGGCAGGCAGCACACCTTCGGCGGGTAACCCGTCGACCATGGCTTTCTGGATCACCATCGGCGCGTTGGCGGCCATGATGCTTTGCGCCGCCGTCAGCTCACCGCTGCCGCGCATTTTCAAAACGCTGCCGAGCAGTTGCGTCAGGCTCATGCCACTGTGGCGGCGGTACGCCAAGCCACTCTGGAATGCCAACAACAAACGTTTGAGACCACCACTGGCTTCAAGCTGGTTGAGCAATTCGTTGCGAATCATCCGTTGCGGCATACCGTCGATGGCGCGACTGATGATGATCGCCGCCGGGTCGTTGACCGCGAGGTAACGCGACAGCGTCGCCTGCGGCACCGGGCTGTCGGCGCACATCAGAAAGCGCGTGCCCATGGCGATGCCTTCGGCGCCATAGGCCAGGGCCGAGACCAGGCCTTTACCATCCTTGAAACCACCGGCGGCGACCACGGGCACCGAGACCGCGTTGACCACTTGATCGAGCAGCAACGAAGTGGGCACCGAGCCGGTATGCCCACCGCCCTCGCCGCCTTGTACGGTGACCGCATCGGCGCCCATTTCCACGGCTTTTTGCGCGTGCTTGAGGGCACCGACCGTGGGGATGCACACCACGCCGGCGTCCTTCAGACGGCTGATCATTTGCTTGCCGGGCGAGCGGCTGTAGCTGACTGCCCTGACGTTGTGGCGCAGCACCAGCTCGACGATCTCTGCGGCGTTGGCCTGGTACATATGAAAATTGACCCCGAAAGGCTGATCGGTCAGACGCCGGGTTTCAAGGATCGCTGCCTCCATCCGCTGAGGCTCGATGGTCGCCCCGGCGAGAAAGCCGAAGGCGCCGGCATTGCCGGTGGCCGCCACCAGCTTCGGGTCGGCGACCCAGCCCATTGCGGTCTGGATGATCGGATAGCGACAGCCGAGCAGTTCGGTCAGACGGGTATTCAAAGAGATCGCCATGCTCACGCCCCGCCCGAGGTGCGTTGCGAACGGGCCATGGCCTTGGCGTCATATCCGCCGAGTCGGTCACCCGACACCAGCTCATTGTGTGCATGGGCGAAGTGATGCAGACCAAACACCATATCCATGGTCGCGCGCTTGCCCATCAGGTCTTCGGCGTTGTTGACTGCCTGCTTGCTCAATTGCAGACCGAGGCGCGGCATCTGTGCGACGCGTCCGGCGATGTCGAGGGTTTCCTGTTCCAGCAGATCACGGGCAACCACCCGATTGAGCATGCCCATCTGGTAGGCGCGCGCCGCCGGCATACGCTCGCCGAGGAACAGAAATTCCTTGGCGATGCGCGGGTTCAGCTCATGCACATGGGCGAAATACTCGACCCCGGGAATGCCCATTCGCACCACCGGATCCGCGAAGTACGAATCCTCACTGGCGACGATCAAGTCGCAGACCCAGGCCAGCATCAGCCCGCCCGCGATGCACGCCCCCTGGATCATGGCGATGGTCGGCTTGGGCATTTCGCGCCAGCGGCGGCACATGCCCAGATAGACTTCCTGCTCTCGGGCGTAGAGAAATTCGCCGCCCGGTTTGTTGGTGTGGTCGTACCAAAGGCTCGCGCGGTCGAAGGTCTGATCGACGTCGCGACCCGGCGTGCCGATGTCATGTCCGGCGGAGAAATGCTTGCCGGCACCACGCAATACGATGACTTTCACCTCATCGTCATCGCAGGCCCGGCGAAACGCCGCGTCCAGCGCGTAGGTCATCTGCGAGTTCTGCGCGTTGTGGTACTCGGGGCGGTTCATGGTGACCAGGGCCACCGCGCCGCGCACCTCGTAAAGCACCACGTCGGCCTCGTTCTTGTCGTTATGTTCAGCCATCACTTTTCTCCGAAACGGGGGCGCTCAGCGCTGGCCTGGCGGGTTGTCTTTGAGCTGGCTGGCACGCAGGTTGTGCGGGTCCAGGCGCTGGATCAGCTGCAATTGTTCGACGGTCGGGGCAGCCGTGGTCGGGCAGTCTTGCGGCACATGCAGGGCAAATCCGGTGTTGTCCTGAACCTCGGCCACCGTCACGCCGGGGTGCAGCGAGCGAATCCGCATTTGCCGCTGCGGGCCCAGGAAATCCAGCACGCAGAGGTCAGTGATGATCAGGCGGATATCGATCTCGTCCAGCGACCAGCCGCGCGCTAGACGCGCCGGGTTGTAGCCAACCGAGGCGACCATATCGACCTCGCCTTCGACGAACACCCGACGGTTGTGGCTGGGCACGCAAAAGGAGTTGGCGTGGCTGATCGAGTTGCCGGGAAAACCGCGCACACCGAGCATTTGCGCCTTGGGTTTGGCGTAATCGCCAATGCACGAAATGTTGGCCTGGCCGAAACGGTCAATCTGGGTCGGGCCGACCAGCGCATGGCGCTTGCCGCCCCACACGTTGTCGAAAATCCGCGAGAACCCCATCCAGCTGTCACGCTTGGGCTGATAGCCGTTTCGCGCGCCCAGCGGCACCGGTTCGGCGACCATGTAGGCTTCAGAATCGGTCATCAATAGCTGCGGATTGCTGCTGAGCATGCTCAATGAAGCGGCCAGGCGCGGAATCACGCCGATGCCGCTGGCCAGAACCTCGCCATCGTCGCGCCAGGCTTCGGAGGCGGCACAGATCATCAGTTCGGCGAGGCTGTAAGTGGTAGTGCTCATCGCAAGGCTCCCTTAAAAAATCGGCAACGGCAGTTGGCGGATCGCAGCCAGGCCGCCGACCTTGTCCAGGTACTGTTCGTGGGTGCAGTCGACGTAGTCCCGGACGTAGCCCTGCCAGCCATCGACGGCCTGGGCTGAAGCGTTGTAAGCCTTGAAGTGCGCCACGTCGAAACCGTACAGCGGCGCGCAGGAAGACGGATGCGCACCGCCCGGCACGTGGGCTACGGCGGTGGTCAGGTTGCGTTCCCAGAACACTTGATGTGCTTGCCCGGCATCGGCGTGGAAATACTCGCTGTCCACCCGTTCATCGCAGGTCACGTAGCTGTGAGTCGCGGCACGCACGAACAGGTCGTCCATGTAGTGATCGGGGCCGCTGATCTGGCAGACACCCCGCGCATCGGCACGGTCGACGTGAATCAGCGCTGCATCGAGTTTGAGCGCCGGCATGGCGACCCAGTCCTTGCCGTCGGCATAGGGCGAGGCGATCAATTTGATCTGCGGGTTGTGCCGCAGCACATCGGTGCCCAGGCCTACCGCCGTCGGAATAAATGGCACATTCATCGCTGCGGCCCGAAGACCGAGCAGGAGCATGCCTTCGTCGATTTCCATCACCTCCAGCGCCGCCTCTTGGCGTGCCTTGCGGAAGTACGGCTCCAGTGGAATGAAATCCAGGGAAACAAAGGCGAACACCAGTTTCTTGATCTTGCCGGCCGCACAGAGCATGCCGACATCCGCACCACCGTAGGCGACCACGGTGAGGTCCTTGAGGTCCGAGCGCAGAATCTCCCGCACCAACGCCATGGGTTTGCGCCGCGGCCCCCAGCCACCGATGCCGATGGTCATGCCGTCACGCAGTTGGCCGACCATCTCGGCCGTGGTCATTCGCTTGTCCATCGTCATCGTCCTCATTGGCGACCGACACTGAAGTCGTGGCCCCAGTGGCTGACCACGGTGCTTTCAAAAGGTGTGTGGCGATCCCAATCCACCACCAGGCCATCGCAGCCGTACTCCAGGTCAAACCCGGACGGCGTCTTGATGTAGAACGAAATCATCTGATCGTTGGTGTGCTGGCCCAAGGTGGCCGACAGCTTCACGCCGTTGGCGTGCACCCGGTCCAGCGCTCGACCGACTTCGTCCAGCGCGTTGACCTCGACCATCATGTGCACGCAGCCGTGGGGCATCGGGCACTCGAAAATCGCCAGCGAGTGGTGCCGACCGTTATTGCAGTGCAGGAAGTGGATGCGCTTTTGCGGTTCGGCCAGGTCCGGGGTGAAGCGGACTTTCATCAGGTCGGACAGTCCGAAACCGAGTACTTGCTCGTAGAAATCCCGGCAGCGCTCGAAGCTCGGCGCCGGTAGTACCACGTGGCCCATGCCCAATTCGTTGGTGACGAAACCCTTGACGCCGACCGGCGAGACGAAGCGTGCGAAGTCCTGCAACGGGCCCCAGAACAGTTCGTGACGGGTACCATCCGGGTCGCTGAAGTGCACCAGTTCCTGGACCTTGCGAACCTCGGCCTGGGCCACGGTGCCGCGGGTAACTTGCACATCGGCCTGTTCCAGAACGTTGACGGCGTGTTCAAGCGCCGCTTTGCCAGGCACTTCCCAGCCGCACGCACCGAAGCCGTTCTCAGCGCTTTTCTCCACCAGAATGCGGTAATGGCGCTCGTCCATTTTCAGGTACAGCCGCTCATCGTCATCGCTGCCGACCACCATCATGCCCAGCACCTGGCTTGCGTACTGCCGCCATTGCGCCAGGTCGCTGGATAACAGGGTGACGTAACCCAGACCACGGATATCCATGGATGCACTCCTCGTTCTTTTTCTAAGGCCCCGCCGCACTCGGCGGCTGCCGGGGGAGACTTTATGCAGGGCTATTCAAGCGGGTTTGAGCGGGGGGAACATCGTCCAATGGGACTAGCGGAAATGATTGGTGGAGGCATAAAAACATGTGGGAGCGGGCTTGCTCGCGAAGAGGCCATATCAGTCAACATTGATGTTGAATGTAAGACCGCCTTCGCGAGCAAGCCCGCTCCCACAGGGGTGATGGGGTGTTCAGATGCTTACGTGGTGGGTTTTAAGCCTTGCGGAAATGCGGAATCACTTTCTCGCCAATGTTGCGCAGGGTCTCCAGTTGCGCCCATTGCGGCACGGTGCCCATCTGGCAGATGAACAGGATTTCGTCAGCACCGGCGTCGATCAGCCGTTGCACGTAACCGATGCAATCCTCGACGGTGCCGTAGGCGTGGTTGGGGTTCATCATCGCCATGGTCGGGTCGGAGAAATCGACGCTGACTTCTTCCGAGGCGAAGCGCGACTTGATCACGCTCTGGCCGTTGCCATCGACGAAGGTGTCGTCCTTCCACTTCTCCGGGTCCGGGCGCTCGCCACCGCCGTACCAGTAACCCAACGATTCCATGAAGTAGCGCTGGCCGCGGATGCCGATGCGGCGCGCCTCTTCGTTGTCTTCCAACACGATGGCCGGGCACAGGGCGGCGATGTGGCGGTTGGGGCGGAAGCCCACCTGCTGCTTCTCATCGCGGTTATCAAAGGCTTCGTGATAGACCTCAACCTTCTTGGCGATTTCTTCCGGGCCACCGAAGCCCAGCACCAATGCACCCATTGCGCGACCACCAGCCTTTTTCAGCGACTCGGTATTGGTGCAAGCCAGGTACATCGGCGGGTGCGGATCTTGATAAGGCTTGGGATGGATCGGCCGTTTAGGAATCTGCACGAAATCGCCGTTGTGTTCGATTTCGTCCTGCACGAACATTTTCGGGATCAGGTACATCATCTCGTCGATCTGCGGCTGCAACGTGGCCAGGTCATAACCGAAGGTGCCGGCCTCCTGCTGGGTGCCACCCTTGCCGACGCCAAAATGCACCCGGCCCTTGGACAACAGGTCAAGGGTCGCGATGCGTTCCGCGACTTTCACCGGGTGGTTCATCGCTGGCGGCAAGCAGACCACGCCATGGCCAATGCCGATGCGTTCGGTTTTGCCAGCGACGAAGGCCAGCATGGTTTCCGGCGCGGACATGTGCGAGTAGTTGCTCAGCGCCGTGTGTTCTACGCACCAGAAGGTGTCGAAGCCAAGCTTGTCGGCCAGCACAGCTTGCTCGACGGTATCTTCGAAAATCTTGCGGTCGCCTTCGCGGCTGGAGTCCACCGTCTGGGCTTCGTAAATCAGTGAAAATTTCATGGTTGATCCTTGTGTTTATTGGATGCGCAGTCGGCGCCTGAGACCTACGCCTTGCCCCCATGCTCGGGCATCGACGGGGCGCTCGAATCACGCAAACGGACTAGCTGACTCAAAGGGAAAAGTCAGAGAAAAAAGTCGTTGCTGTCCTGGCCCATACTGACCCCGCCGAGATTCCAGGCGTACTTGGCCGGGTTGTTCGCGACGTGGGCGCGACCGGTGTGAATGTCGCGGAATGCCCGGTTGATCGTGTGGCTGCGGAAGATGGTCGAGGCGCCGCTGTTGAACATCAGGTCGGCAACCGCTTTGGCGCACTTGTCGGCCACCAGCGCCGAGTCGTAACGCATCTTCACCCGCTCGGGCATGCTCAACGGTTCTGCACTTTTGGCCCGTTGCATCATCAGAGCGAAGTTGCGCAGCAGGACGGTTTTGCACTCGTCGACGCAGACCATGGCGTTGGCCAGCGCGGATTGCGCGGCCGGGTCCTGGACCATTTTGCGACCGTCGTTGACCCCGACCCGCGCGCGGTTGTGCTCGACAAACTGATCCACCGCGCCTTGCAGGGCACCAATGGCCGAAGACGACACCGCCCGCACAAAAATCTGCCCGAATGGCAGGCGGAACAGCGGCGCGGTGTTCACTGCGTTACCCGGACTGTCCTGCATGAAACCGTCGAACGCCCGATGAGTGCGGTACTCCGGAACGAAAACGTTCTCCACCAGGATGTCGTGGGAGCCGGTGGCTTCCAGGCCCATGACATTCCAGTTGTCGAGCACCTGATAGTCGCTGCGCGGCACCAGGAAAGTCCGGTAATCCGGCGCCCCGCCCGCCTCCTCCGGTGGCACCAACGCCCCCAGGAACACCCAGTCGCAGTGCTTGCTGCCGGAAGAAAACCCCCAGCGCCCGCTCAGCTTGAAACCACCCTCGACCCGCTCGACCTTGCCCACCGGCATATAGGAAGAAGAGATCAGCACACAGGAGTCGGCGCCCCAGACATCCTGTGCCGCACGGTCATCGAACAGCGCCAGTTGCCAGTTATGGATCGCCACCACCCCCAGCACCCAGGCCGAAGACATGCACCCTTCAGCGAGGGTCATCTGCACCTCGAAGAAGTCCCTGGGTTCCAGTTCATAACCTTCCCAGCGCGATGGCTGAAGGATGCGAAAGAACCCGGCGTCGTGGAAGTCTTTCAGGGTCTCTTCAGGCAGCTGGCCGGCTTGCGCGGCGTTCTGGGCGCGCTCACGCAGGATCGGCACCAGCTCGCGGGCACGTTGGCTCAGACGCTGGCGAATCAGGTCTTGGTTGAGCATTTTTATTGTTCTCCTCTGTTCACCCCATCCGCCGGGGCGCGCGTGCAGCGGGGCGTGTGCAGCACCAGCGGCGCTCGCCTCCACAGCGGCATTCAAGCAATGCGTGGGGCGGTGGGCATCCCTCAAACGGACCATGCGGCGTTTGAAGAAAAGCGAAGGATGAAAGCCAAGATCAAAAGATCGCAGCCTGCGGCAGCTCCTACAGGGGGACTGCGTACAGCTGCGAGAGATTGGCTGGCAGATAGACCGCCATCGCGAGCAAGCTCGCTCCCACAGGGGATCGGGGATCGGTGTTCGCCTTTCGCCTTTCGCTCCTCACCACTCAACAGGCCGAGCGTTAGCTCGCCTGCAGCTTGTGATCTTGATCCACCCGCCCCCTC
>NZ_LMCV01000041.1:0-22694 GCF_001424925.1 Pseudomonas sp. Root329
CTCTTTTGGAATGGCTGGAAGGTCTCGAGCGGCCCCACTGGCCGGTTTTTTCTTGGTCGGCATACATGCACCTCTGCAACATGTTATGCCCGAACACAAAATTTATGACACTCCCGTGAACACAAAAAATCTGACACTCTCTCAGCAACTGAGCCACACACTAAAAAAGACATTTTTCATAATAAAAAATGTTCCGTATCTTTCGGTACGGAACAATCACCAGGCAAGGCTCAGGTTACACAGAACCTGCGACTCTTTTTTACTTCAGCGTATGCCCATCACCGAAACCAGCGGCGCTACACAGGTTTTTGCACCCCGGCCTATCCGCTGATGACCTTGTGCATGAGTGGTGGCAATCAGGACAACGACCAGCCGACCTGTTTGTAACGGGGCGCCGAAAGGCGCCCTTTTTCTACGCTGAAACCTGCCCCTGCAATCGTCGTCCGACCACATCCATCAAATCACAGCCATCGCGCAGTGAAGTCACCAACACCCGCGCCAGCTCACTGTGGACACCCTCGCCAAACGCGATGCTCTCCAGCAGTTGCGTTGCGGTACGAATGCGGTAGGCCGCAGTTTCATGCAACACGTCCAGTGGTGCTTCAGTGTCGATCAGCAATGATGGGATGTTGCAGTCGATGCCCGTAATAGGCATGTATCGATCCATGATGAAAAACCTCCATTGGGTAAAGGCACACGATTATTCAACGTTGGCAGTTGGACGGCACGTCAGACGATCCCCGGGGCGGTTCCAGGTTGTCCAGCGCTCGATTGACCAGCAATTCGCCCAGCGCGGACAGTTGCTGAATACCCACAATGACATGGCGACGAGGGCCTTCCAGTTCACGGGCGAGATCGGTGGCCATGACACTGAGGGAGGCGAGGGTTTCAGAGGCGTGACAGAGCAGGGATTCCGTGTCGACATCCGGAACGACGGCGAAGAAATAGTTGGCAGATTTGGGAGGTGTGTGAGTGCGCAGGGGCACGCTGACGAGTTGTTCGGCGACTTTGGCGGGACTGGATGAATCGACGGTGTCGTCGGCCGGAAGGTCTGACGGTTCGATTGCGATTGAGGTGATCTTTTTCATGCTGGTGCTCCTTGCGAGGGTAAGAAAGCGCCCGACTCTTGCCCTCAACCAGGATTGGGTGACGGCTATACAGCGCGGACCGGTAGATTTATTACCAGAAAATTCCATTTAATTAATCAAATAAATGAACATCTGTGTAATTAAATGATTCTCACCAGATTAATATCTTTTGGCTATTCCTAGTTACTGTAAGAAACTTCTACAACCCAAGTAGGCAGCGTCTTACATGCAATGTCAGAACTCAAACACGGAAATAGAAAACATTCCACAGCTGTTTCCCCGTGAGAAAAATTATCTTTTTTGTCTAGGGCGCAGGCGTGTAGGATGCTGCACTCAAAGCGAATCACCTCCCCACGTGCGATCTATTGCAACGACACGCAAATGGTAAATATTTAATGCACAAGAAAGATAGAACGGAAAAGTTAAAAAACAACATCAAGTACCTGATAAAGAGCCGTGGAGAGACTCGGCTTTCCTTGTGTAATGCTAGCGGACTGACCAGAACGACCATCTATAACATTTTGGAAGGAAGGGTTGTCCATGTACAACAATCTACCATTCAAAAAATATCAGATTTTTTTGGTGTGTCTTATAAAGAGATAGAGACAATAGATTTTGAAGAGAAAGAAACAATAGAGAGTAGTGTCTCACCACAAGGGAATATGAATCCCGCTGCAGTCCCGGTCATTAGAGAGAGCTTGTTGATTGAGAGCCTGGACAAAAGAATTGGCGAGTTGGCCATCACGCATCCGCTGACCTATTACTTCGGCACGGCCTGTAATTTAATAGGCGTGCTTCTGGAGAATGAAATTAGTGGAATGAATGAACCAGGAGATATTTTGATTATTAAGAAGGGTTGCTCAAGTGGCGATGGAGAAAAATTGGCATACGATAAAACAACAAAAAAACTGCGTATTACCACTGACGGTTTTGACACTGACACTAGCTACATTATTGGAGCAGTGATCGAGGAAAGATTTAATGGCAATTAACAACGAAGCCGAAAACAGCAAATACAAATTATTGGGATTTGAAAAAAATAAAAGCTTGGTCGTCATTATGGTGATCTCCACAGGGAAAATTATAAAAATAAAGATAGGCGAGGTATTAAGAAGCGAAATAATAGACAACCTAAGCAAGCTGGAAATCAAGGACATATACCGAAAATATTACTCTGGCGGGACTGCGTCGACCACTTACGAAATGAATGATCGCAATGAAAGGTCATGGATGACTTACGTAGCCCTCAACCTGCTTCTCTTCGCACTTTACATCTTCACAAATGTTGCCGCGACGAAACTTGTGTACATAGAGCTGTTTGACATCGTTGTTACCCCGGGTGTTTTTCTATACCCACTGACCTTTTTAGTAGTTGACATACTGAATGAATATTACGGCCTTAGACTCGCGAGACGAGCCATATTGTTCGCTTTTGCAAGTAATGCATTTATTATCATTTTGCTGACTACTACCAGCTATCTTCCAGGCTTAACTGGTTGGAAGCTCGATACCCCCTACAGCGAGGTGATTACACATGTGTCATCTGTGTTAGTAGCATCCTGCATTTCCTTTCTTTTTTCTGAATACGTCAACTCTTATCTTCTGTGCAGAATAAAAAAACTTACAAACTCAAGATTTTTATTCTTGCGAGTATTTTTCAGCACTTTTTTTGCCGTAATAATAGATAGTTTCATTTTCTGCTTTATTGCGTTTTATGGAACCATGCAAAACAGCGAAATACTACATATAATCTATGTTCAGATAACTATAAAAATGTGTTTTGCTGTTTTTAATATTCTACCGGCCTATGGGGCAAGATCATTATTCAAAAGATACATATCTGAAGCCAAAACCGCATAAGACCTAGGGGAGTGTGAATTAGCTGCTAATCGCCCCCCTTTGCGCATTACTTCCTATAGTTCTAATTTAATTTTTAGACTGTGAACAACCTCTGCTCTATTCTCCAAAAACTCACTCAATCCTTTTGCACGAAGAATACAAGCATCACAGTCACAGCACCCACTTCCCACTATCCCGTTGTAGCAAGTCAACGTGTGGTAACGAATTAAATCCAGCTGTTTATGGTAATCAGCCAAGGCCCAAGTCTCCGCCTTATTCAAACGCATAAGCGGCGTCTCGATTCGTATCTTATAGTCCATGCCCAAGTGGATGGCGCTGTTCAACACCTTAACAAACTCATCACCACAATCAGGATAACCAGAGCTCTCTGTTTCACACACACCTGTGATGACAGCTTCAGCACCCACTTGATAGGCATAAATAGAAGCCAACGTTAAAAACAGAATATTCCTGCCAGGCACGAACGTATCAGGCACGCCGTTCCCCGTACTCCTTGCAATTGGAATGTGGTCGCGCGTCAAGCTGCTAATGGCCAGTTCGCTCAACAATGAAGTGTCTAATACTTTGTGCACCTTCACGCCAAGCTGTTTTGAAAGCTGTTGCGCCACTTTGATTTCCGCACGATGGCGCTGGCCATAATCAAACGTGATGCAATGAATTTCATCGTACATCGGCAATGCATGGATCAAGCAGGTGGTTGAATCTTGTCCACCGCTGAAAACGATAACGGCCTTTCTGGTCATGGTTCGTTCTTCCTTGGGGTGTCCCAGCAGGGTGCCGGGGCCGTTGACCCTACCGGGATGCTCAAACTCTGGGTGTGGGAGGTTTCCGAAATGACCGTCTCCGATTTCCGTTTGTGTCAGTTCTATGCTGGATGCCCGAGGGATTTTCCAACCAGTCATCACTGATGACCCGCTTCAAACGGCAGTTACGCGGTCCCTGTGGGAGCGAGCTTGCTCGCGATGAACGATTACACGGTGCCTCAGTGATTACTTGGGCAGTTCGACAATGGCGGTTTCAAGCCTTTGGAAGATCCATTCTGTAACCCGCCCCAGGCGCACCTTCATGCAACGTCGACTGAATGTTCGCATACAAGGCGTTCGCCTCGTGGGTAGTGATTGATCGCGAACAATCACGCAGTACAACGCGCAGAAGCACATTTTCCTGGCCCGGCAGCAGTCCGAGGCGTTCAATTGCCTGCACAGGTAAATCCNGTGATTGATCGCGAACAATCACGCAGTACAACGCGCAGAAGCACATTTTCCTGGCCCGGCAGCAGTCCGAGGCGTTCAATTGCCTGCACAGGTAAATCCGAGAATCCCCAACGTCCCTTGACCTGCATCTCCTCGATCCAGTCAGAGTTGTCGCCAGCAGCTTGTAACATCCTCTCGGTCAACACTTCCTCACTTAACCCTGGCATTACCGCCAACGAAATATCGCGAGCAATCGAAGGCAAACGTGATACAGCGCTCCAGGGATTCAAATCATGCATCTGCGCCTGTACTCGTACGTTCTGATCACGTAGCAAGCGAATATCCGGAATTCCCTTGCGCAGCATGGTCAGTCGATCCAACCCCATCCCGAGCGCCAGCCCTCCATGACGCAGCGGATCAATCTTCAAGCGCTCTAACAAAGATGCAGCAATACGACCGCACTCCAGCACCTCGACCGGAGCGCCGTCGTTCAACACATTCACTTCGATTCCGCCCTCCGTGTAGTGATGCGGGCTATCGCTGTAGACCCAACGCCTGTCAGGAACGGCTGATTTGAGGATATCGCTGACCAGACGCAACAAGTGGTCATGCGTCGACAGTTCCGGATCACCCAGCACCCAGATATCCATTTGATGTGGTTCTGCGCAATGCCAACGGTCCCGACTATCTCGACGAAAAGTGATACCTGGCGCGGCCAGCAATACCGTCTCCCCCGGCTGCCGCAGATGAGCCGCACGCTGAAGTGCCGCCGGAATCTGACTGGTGGTTTGTGTACGCAAAAGGGAACACTCATCGACCCAACGGGTGTGTTCGCTCCCAAGAGTGACTTCTGCTGGGTCATAACCCAGCAAACCGTAATTGTCTTCAGCGGACACAATTCGTGGTCCGGTCTGAAGTTGCACTTGGGGCCAGCCTTTTTCAGCAAGCCCCTGAAGAACTTCATTTAGCAATAGTCGGACGGCGTGATCGGGAGCGCTTGCCTCGGTAAGATCAACCAGTAGCAGGGCTTGATGGACAGACGTATCTGTCAGGTATTTCTTTGATGCATGCACTATATAACCCTCTATTAACAGTTGAACATTTAGCTTTCAAAAAACAAACCCCGTAAACAAACCTAACTACATCAAGTCATCAGCCACAACCAAAAAAGGGAAATATTAAATTTTCAGAGCAGGATTACAGATACGCCCTACACAAATAACCTATAGAGCTTTACGATAGCTCCAACAGTCAAATTAATTCTAAAAACCTCCTAACAAATCATTTAACACATCAAAAAATTCTGTCTTAATCAGTCCACTCCCAAACATTTCAGGGAGCACAAACCAACAAAATGAAAAAGGAAGATCAGATGAAAAATAAAATTATCATCAAAGAAAAACTCAACCGAATCACTTCTGGCCCGGATAATCCCTCTTGATCTGCTTTATCGTCAGGGGTAATGCCCCATACATCCGAGGAGGCTGCGCCGCTTTAACGCTCGCCTAACAGCAGGTCAGGTGCTGCACTCAGTCTCTGCGGCCGCCATGTTTTTTACCGCTGCGGGCGTATTGCAGTAGCTATTTCTTCTATCACGGATGGACTGACACATACACTTACACAGTGTACATTTGCGTAATACTGGAACATGGTCTTTATTCAAAAAGGCGCTGATTAGTTCAGGAATTTCGCGGCTTCTCCCTGATAAAACAGGGCCTCCCGTTTGATTCCGGACCGAAAAGCCAAACTAATCAGTGGCTGCTTAATCTAAAATTGTTACTACCTCATCTTTTAACTAATGAGAATACAAAATGAAAAATGAAGAAGTGATTGAATATGTATTGGAATCAGACAACCCGAATGCTTTTTCCGCTACCAGTGAAAATGAAGACGTCTCTTTCTTTATGGATCTAGCAGATGATGAGCTGATGCTTCAAGCCGTTTTCAGCCGCTGTTAATAGTTCGCCAGGACTATGATAAAAAAGGTCATTCATTATGTTTGACCTTTTTTAAAGACCAACAGCAATCTATTGAGCAAGGATTATTCCTTTGGAAAATAAAAATATAATTCTTCTTGAGAGCATTGATGCTAGTGACGCAATGTTATTTCAAAAAAATTACCTCATGAATGAAAAGCCAGTCATTCTAAAAGGAATGGGTAAGGATTGGCCTGCCATTAGGCGCTGGTCTGCAGACTTTTTCAGAAATACTTATGGGCACGTTAAAGTGCCTGTCTGTTACTACAAGACAAAACGGCAAGAACGTTATAAAAACCAAACTAAAATGCCTCTAGGAGAGTACATATACTTAGCAGAAAGAAATAACGCTTCTGATAATAACGCTGAGTTACCCTATTTGGGTGGATGGATCTATCATAAAGAGTTTCCTGAGCTTCTAGATGATATAGACATGACCCTACCTTGTTTTCCTGATAATTGGCTATACAAACTACCATCTTCGATTTCAATACCACCGACAAATTTGCTTATCGGCTATCAACATGTATCAAGCCCTCTCCATACAGATTCTTTTTTTGTTAATTCCGTGTTAACAATGATTGTGGGTGAAAAAAAAGCACGCTTGGTATCGCCATCTCACACGTTTGCAGTTTCGAATGGACAAGATTTATTTAATCCTGACATTACTAATGAAGTACTCAAGCAAGGTGCCGATATTTTCGAAGGTACAATATCGGCAGGTGATGCATTATATATTCCCCCTGGTTGGTGGCATAACGTAATCAACTGTGGGTTCACTATCGCTGTTCAAAATTTACACATAGACACTTATAGATTTCCACTTTTTGAACAGCAAATGCGTGGATTCGTTCTACCCCTATTAAGTAAAATCGAAGATTTAGGAAGGGAGGCCAGGGAAGAATTATTTAAAGCAGAAAAGACACTATCCCCACCCTTATCTCATAAGATCGGGGGTTTTGTTGAGAATGAAAAAAATTATATTACGTTTCTTAAAAAATCAGCAAAAAAATCTGAAGATTACCTAAGTGGTTATCATCAGTAGAATTCTAGTGGTTAAGGAACAACGGATTCACCAGACCTAAATTGACAACGCATTAACTAAATAATCTTTTGCACGCTATTTTGCGGCAAATGTTATCTAGACTACCCTCAGATAACTCGCTCCACAAAAATGTAATAATTAAATATTCCTGACAAACTGGCACTAAGTAAGGAGGCTGTGTGACGGAGAACGATAAATTAATTAGAATTGCTGTGGATGCACCTCCTGGATCATTAAAATCTCCTCGCAACTATGGGGCGCTACAACTAGCGAGTTTGGGAGCGCTTCCTCCACGAGCGCCATTGTCTACGCCACTCCCAAACGTGAGTATAGAAGGCGGCTGTGATGTAAATATTAAAGATGAGGGGCATACCTACATTCTTTCTCCCAATGCTAATAGCTGCCGTAACCTGGGTAATATTTCAGGAAAAGATTATTTAAATGGACTTCATTATCTGGCTAGCCATGATGTCATTGTCCGTCATCTAATCATGAGTAAAGCAACGTTAGGGTTAACACAAGATGGCAGTGCTATTATCAGATTTCAGGAAAACGTTCCAGCCTTTGAAGGATTGCTCTCCTCCCCTGCTTGGATACCGTTTCGTACTGATAAATGGCCAGGGGCCCGACAAGTCTGTGAAATTGCCCCTAATCGGTGGGAGGCTTTTTGCCCTCACGACAGCATCCCTTCTATTCTTATAGAAGTTGTTCGTAACCCTGAAGAAAATATCACTCTTTACGAAAAAGGAATTATTAATCAGACTGCAGACACCGCTACTCCATTTAACTCAATGCCATCAGCAAATGGACAGCGTATCGTTAAGACAACATCTCTTAGAGCTATTCTTGTTTTCTCAGGTGAGCTTATTGGAGATGACAAGAAATCACTTCGCAAAGAAATTAAAAATATTATAGAAAAAACCAACTGCGGAGAACACGTAGGTTGGACAAGAGCCGCTACACTATCTGATGATCCAGTGCCGCTAAGAAATTTAATACCTTTAGATTGGTCGCCTATAGCATCGAGAAATGGTCTTACTCTAGCTTTTTCCGATTATTATCCTAATGCTACAGTAGCTTGGTCTATTGCGACGACTCTTCATCAAAATGGCATACCGTGCACTCCCGTTTCTGACAGCTATTCAGCGCCTAAAGTTAAAGCAGCTATGCGACTAATGATAGTTTCTGGGCCAACTGATGATGCTTGGGGTAGATATGCATCATTAATATTATGCCCAGCCTGGCGAAGTAAATCACAAGCACAACAATCATATGTTAATACATTAAAGTCATCTATATTTAGCAATGCACATAGACAATTGCTTGATGATTTATTAGATGATTTATGTCCAATCGTGATAATTGGTGCTGTTCCAAGCATTTGTTTGAGCAATGTTAATTTTAAAAATTGATATACCCATTGCAACTATTCAGCTAATGAGGGCCACGCTATGAATATGATACATACAAAAGTAGACTTACATATTCCCCCGCTAAATAGTTCGAGCAAGATTTGCGAAGATATAATTAAAACTTTTGGTCTGTCCGAAGAAGGGTGGATGGAGTCGCTATCAAATTTAGACATTCCTACAGACGGGGTTATTCTAATAACAGGGGCAAGTGGTGTTGGTAAAAGTTTACTATTAAAAGATATTTCTCGACATTTATCAAACATAAGAAAAATACCAAATGATATTGATAAAGAGAAATCTATCGCGGAAATTATATCTTATGGAGATGCAGGCGAAGTAATCCGCTATCTTTCAAAATTTGGATTGGGAGAACCACGTATCCTGATTGGTCCTTTTTCTCACCTATCTGATGGACAAAAAGAACGCTTCCTTATTGCATTAGCTTTACTCCAAGGAGTAGGACCACTTATCCTTGACGAATTTACTACACGATTGGACAGGCGCACAGCTCTAATTGTCGCCATGAATTTAGGGAAAATTCTTCGCTCCAATAAACAAAGTGCTTTTATTGCAAGTTGCCATGATGACATTGTCGACTTCTTAAACCCTGATATTCATATTAAACTTTGCTCCAATGGGAAACACCGTATTTTTAATAAAAAACCAAAAAGCACGAACATATTAAAAAGTCTGGAAATAAAAATTAAAAAAGGCACTATAGACGATTATAAAAAACTTTCTCGCTATCATTATGAAAATGACAACCCGAATGACATTGATATGTTAGCACCTCTAGTTGATCATGTTGTCACCGCTTACTCTAAAGGAGAGTTGGTGGGTGTTAATTTGTGTATTCGCCCGTGGCCAAAAGCATTTGACATATTCCCTGAGTTTTCAGAAATCAATAAATATGTATTGCAATCATTCCGGGTCATTGTACATCCACAGTATCGCGGCATTGGACTAACCAAGGCATTAGATGTCATTCCTAACGCCAATACAAAAATATTATTATCATGGTCTGCATTTTCTTCATATTACTCTTTCCCTATTCTTGCAAGCTATCAACGGTTAAATAGCCCGTTTGAAACAATGAGCCACGCAGAGACCTTGCTTCAAGCATTTGTTGAGCCTCGACAAAAAAATAAAAAAAAATCACTTCACCTCATTATGGAGTGCAGTCAACTCTGGCAAGAACTCACAAATGAAGAAAAGAAAATATTGAAGACGCTAATTGTAGATGCAGCCGGTGAGAAAAGTTTGCGTCTGGCGCTCTTTCAAAGAAAAATATCTGGCTTGGATACCTCCGCTGAGTCCATAAGCTTTATTAAATATATTTTTCTAAAACTTTACTCCAAATCCAGCAATGAAGTTTTACCCATGATGTTGGCTGAAACGGTTTATAGACCTATGGCTATGTTTGTTAAAAATATAAGTGATACGAATATAAAAGAGGATTCCCGCCTTGCTTAAAAAAGAAAGCCAATGGGTATTACGTGGTGATGTTGTTATTCTTAGTGATGACAATCAACTTAAATTGATCACAGAGAATGGCATAACAAGCATCAAGCCCCCTAATTCAGATACTGCTAAAATACTTCATCTACTGAGTACAGTCGGCGTAGCAATAGAATTCGATAATGAGCCAGAAGGAAGCCTTCTTCGAAAACTAAAAGATGCTAATCTCATTCATACTGCCCCGCCTTATGGGATGACGCCGTTACAGACTATGCAATGGTCGTGGAATGAAGCTGTTGCACCAAATCAAGAAATGAGCCAGCAGCTAAAAAACTCATCAATAGTAGTTGTTGGATGCGGTGGTACAGGAGCTTTAGTTGCACAAAGCCTTGCCGGTTCAGGTGTGGGGTCTTTTGTTTTGATTGATTTCGACAAAGTGAGCATGAACAATCTTAATCGTCAATTTGTTTTTGGTGCACACGATATTGGTCAATATAAAGCAGATATACTTGCTCAACGATTAATGGAAAATCAAAAAGTAGTCGACGCTACATCCATTATAGCTGAGATAACGTCCAGTAGACAGTTAGCGAAGTTAGCGAAGGGCGCGGATTTAATAATCTGTTGCGCTGATGAACCTAAAGGAGCTATTCAGAGTTACGTCGCTAACGCAGCAGTAAAAGCAGGCACATCGGCGCTGTTCGGTGCGGTTGGTATTAACAACGGTATACTTGGGCCGCTTCTCAAAGAGAGCTCTTCATTTCAGGCCTATCTACGCTGGATTAGAGAGGTACGCAGCGTTTGTAAAAAAACAATTGTTCCTGCACGTTTTCCGTCCAATGGAATAACAAATTCGATTGTTGCTAACCTTATCGCGTGGGAAGCTTTTCAGTATTTGGCAAAAATGGGGCCTTCAAAAACAGATGCATGCACCTTAAACTTAAATTTCAATTCTTTTGAATTTACAAAAAAACAGGTATTTAAATAAAAATGGGCGCATTAAATTATTTCAAAAATAAGAACGATAACTTATATTATTCCTTGTCGATCTTTATGAATTTTGATGTTCAGAGAAGTTTATTTGTGCTTTACTTGCTGCAACTTGGCATCACACAAGGGGAGATAGGTATTCTTCAATCTTTTTTATTCTTTTCTTCCGTAGCGTTAGAAATTCCATCTGGTTTACTCGCAGATCGATATGGTCGTAAAGTCTCTCTTATAATCGGTTTTTTAGGGTTGTTTATAAGTGGTATTGGTTTTTTGCTGTTTTCATCTTTTATTCCTTTCGCAATTATATTTTGCCTATTCGGCGCTAGTATTGCTATGGGCTCCGGTTCAGACAGGGCGTTATTGTATGATAACTTACTAGCTGAAAATCGAGCTGAAGAGTATCCTAAAATATTATCGCGTGCCCGTGCCATTGGTGCGGTATCATTAGGTTTGTCGATGCTACTGGGTGGCGTATTACAAGACACTTGGTCTTGGAACAGTGTATATATTTTCTTTGCGATATCAAAGCTTGTTGGCGCTTTTGTTGTAACACTCACTCCCGAAATCAAGCTCCCATCTATTTCACTGAACGCCAATAAAATAAGCGTCATGAGCGACAAAAAAACAGAGGGGATTTTTACTTTATTAATTAATTTTTTCCGCTCTAAAAAAGGTGCCTTTCTTATGCCTTTATTTATTGGATATGCTTTATTCGAACTTTCAACGATCCCTTTGTTTATCTATGGCCAGCCGTTTTTTTCCATGCAAGGCTTAGAAATTCCTATTATTGCTGGTATTTATGCTGCCGTTGAAGCTATATCAGCAGGTATGTTCGTGGCTGCCGGCTTTATTTGTTCTAGATTCTCTCTCGGCATCATTGCTTTTACTACTACTATTATTGTTACTTTTCTTCTTTTCATTTTATCATTGAATATCGGAACAATCACTTCAGTTGTAACTTTTCTACTAATTATGTCACTCCCCGCCATCTATGAAACCTCATATGAAACCTATATTCATGAGAATGTTGAGTCACGTATCCGAGCATCTTGCCTCTCTGTTGCAAACCTAGTTAACTCAGTTATTATCGGCATCTCCTATACTGTTTTCGGTGGACTATTAGATCTATATGGTTTCTCGTTGACTTTGATTATAGTTGCAGCCACGTGTTTTGTTGGCTTATTTGGCGTAGGTACAACATTGCTGTTAGGCGGGCAAAAAGTCCATTTGAAAAAACAAGAAGCTTAAATCGTTTCGAATTTTCTAGACACTTTCCAGACTCACTGTGTAACGCGTTTAACGCTACCGGTGGCAGCTGGATATTGGTAACCCTAGCGTCGTTTTTTGTTGTAAAACATCTCAATGTCATCGAATTCATCACCACGAGCATCCTAACGTGTGGTGGAGATTTTACGCTGGCTTGATGGCCGTCTTGCTGGCCTTACCTCCGTATGGATTCTCGAGTGCCCAGGCAGGCTTGCTGGGCCTGTCGGCCATCGTCGGCATCCTCTGCGCATCGACCATCGGCCAGCACACCCGGCGCCATGGGCGTTTGCTCGGAACAACACCTTCTATACCTTCCCGTTCTCGGAGTTTCATGGCTCGTTCATCATGATTCCGCTGGACGCCGAGCGCTCGCTGCTGCGCTTTGGTTACTACTCCACCAATACCGAGTCCGCTGCGGTCACCGAATCCTGCATGAAGTGGATGAATGAGGATTTGGGACCGGAAGACATTGCGTTGAACATCTCGGTGCAGAAAGGCCTGCACTCTCTGGAGTACGACCAGGGTCACTACATGATCGACGCCCAACGCAGCAATGAAAGCGAGCACCTGGTGCATCACTTTCATCGCCTGGTGTTCAACGGTATTCACGGGCCGACCGCTACCTGAGCCAACACAGTACCTGTGTGAGCGAGCCTGCTCGCGATAGCGGTGTATCAGACAACACAAATGTCGACTGACACTCCGAATTCGCAAGCAAGCTCGCTCACACATTTGATTAGCGTCGCACACAGAATTTGTGTTCCCTGGAGATCTAGCGTGGAAGAGAGCTTGCTCGCGATGAACGATTACACGGTGCCTCAGTGGTTACTTGGTCCGTTCGACAATGCGGTTTCAATCCTTTGGAAGATCCATTCTGTAACCCGCCCCCGGCGCACCTTCATGCATCGCTGACTGGATGTTCGCATACAAGGCGTTCGCCTCGTGGGTGGTGATTGATCGCGAACAATCACGCAGTACAACGCGCAGAAGCACATTTTCCTGGCCCGGCAGCAGTCCGAGGCGTTCAATTGCCTGCACAGGTAAATCCGAGAATCCCCAGCTGCAACGGCACGCAGCCGTGCCGATTGCCGGCAAGCCGGGCAAGGAACACCGCGCGGNGTGATTGATCGCGAACAATCACGCAGTACAACGCGCAGAAGCACATTTTCCTGGCCCGGCAGCAGTCCGAGGCGTTCAATTGCCTGCACAGGTAAATCCGAACCCCCCCAACGTCCCTTGACCTGCATCTCCTCGATCCAGTCAGAGTTGTCGCCAGCAGCTAGTAACATTCTCTCGGTCAACACTTCCTCACTTAACCCGGGCGTTACCGCCAACGAAATATCACGAGCAATCGAAGGCAAACGTGATACAGCGCTCCAGGGATTCAAATCATGCATCTGCGCCTGTACTCGTACGTTCTGATCATGTAGCAAGCGAATATCCGGAATTCCCTTGCGCAGCATGGTCAGTCGATCCAACCCCATCCCGAGCGCCAGCCCTCCATGACGCTGCGGATCAATCTTCAAGCGCTCTAACAAAGACGTAGCAATACGACCACACTCCAGCACCTCGACCGGAGCGCCGTCATTCATCACATTCACTTCTATTCCGCCCTCCGTGTAGTGATGCGGACTATCGCTGTAGACCCAACGCTTGTCAGGAACGGCTGTTTTGAGGATATCGCTGACCAGACGCAACAAGTGGTCATGCGTCGACAGTTCCGGATCACCCTGCACCCAGATATCCATTTGATGCGACCGCGCGGAACATTGGCTACAGCGCCTTCGACCTGGGGTTTGCCAGTGACAGTGCATTCATCGCCTTCTTCAAGGACATGACCGACATCACCCCTGACGCCTGGCTCATGTAAGCACCTGACGACCGGCAACAGAAATCATTTGCCACTAAATATTACCTACGTCATATTACACGCGTAATAAACACCCGTTTCCCACAGGTAATCTCCATGACCAGCATGCCCAGCCTTGAAACCGACCTTGCTGTCCCGGTGAGCACACCCAAGCCTCCCCTGCTCAAACGGTTGATCTTGCTCGCTGCGGTCATCGCTGGCCTGGTGTTCGCCGGGCTGTACGCGACTCACTGGTGGACCGCCGGCCGTTTCATCGAAGAGACCGACGACGCCTACATCGGCGGCGATGTGACGGTGATCGGGCCGAAGGTGGCCGGTTACATCGAAGAAGTGCTGGTCACCGACAACCAGAAGGTCAAGGCCGGTGACGTGCTGATTCGCCTCGACTCCCGCGATTACCGCGCCAATCTCGCCAAGGCCGAAGGTGCGGTGGCCGCCGAAGAAGCGCTGCTCGCCAATCTCGATGCCACCGAAGAATTGCAACACGCGGTGATCGGCCAGGCCCGCGCCGGGATCGATGCCGCCGGTGCCGAAACCGCCCGTTCACGGGATGACGATGCTCGCTACAAAAAACTGGTCGACAGCAATGCCGTCTCGGTAGAAAGCGCCCAACGCGCCAACGCCACCTTCAAGACCGCCCAAGCCCTCAGCGCCCGGGCTCAGGCTGAACTGCTGGCATCCCAACGTCAGCTGAACGTGATCGCAACCCAGAAACAACAAGCCCGCGCCGCACTGATGCAGGCACGCGCCGAACGTGATCTGGCGCAGTTGAACGTGGGTTACACCGAACTGAAGGCCCCGGTAGACGGTGTGATCGGCAATCGCCGGGCGCGGGTCGGCGCTTATGCTCAGGCCGGTTCGCAACTGCTGTCGGTGGTACCGGCCAGCGGGCTGTGGGTCGATGCCAATTTCAAGGAAGATCAACTGGCGCGGATGACCTCAGGGCAACGGGTGATCATTCATGCCGACGTGCTCTCGGGGCAGGAATTCCACGGTCATCTGGACAGCCTCGCGCCGGCCAGTGGTTCGCAGTTCAGCGTGCTGCCGCCGGAAAACGCTACGGGCAACTTCACCAAAATCGTTCAGCGGGTGCCGGTGCGCATCGTGCTTGATCCGGCCGATGGCGTGCTTGGCCATCTGCGTCCGGGCCTGTCGGTCACCGCTGAAGTGGACACTCGCAAGGAACCTGCAACCCCGGCCGTGGCCAGCGCGCCATGAGCCGCGCCCTCGCCGTCCCCGCGCAACCGTTCAATGCCGCCGACATGGCGACGGCGACCAAGGTGTTCGCCTTCGCCAGCATGTGCATCGGCATGTTCATTGCGCTGCTGGACATTCAGATCGTCTCGGCATCGTTGCGTGATATTGGCGGCGGGCTCTCGGCCGGCACCGACGAAACCGCGTGGGTGCAAACCAGCTATCTGATCGCCGAAATCATCGTGATTCCTCTGTCTGGCTGGCTGTCCCGAGTGTTCTCGACGCGTTGGCTGTTCTGCGCTTCAGCGGTGGGTTTCACCCTGGCCAGCCTGCTCTGCGGCGCGGCCTGGAACATTCAGAGCATGATCGCGTTCCGCGCCCTGCAAGGGTTTCTCGGCGGTTCGATGATCCCGCTGGTGTTCACCACCGCGTTCTTTTTCTTCACCGGCAAGCAACGGGTAATCGCCGCCGCAACCATCGGCGCGGTGGCCTCATTGGCACCGACCCTGGGGCCGGTGATCGGTGGCTGGATTACCGACATTTCATCCTGGCACTGGCTGTTCTACATCAACCTGGTGCCGGGGATTTTCGTCGCGGTGGCGGTGCCGATGCTGGTGAAAATCGACCAGCCGGAATTGTCGCTGCTCAAGGGCGCCGACTACTTGAGCATGGTGTTCATGGCGCTGTTTCTCGGTTGCCTGGAATACACCCTCGAAGAAGGCCCGCGCTGGAACTGGTTCAGCGACAGCACGATTCTGACCACGGCATGGATCAGCGGACTGGCTGGCCTGGCGTTCATCGGTCGAACCCTGCATGTCGCCAACCCGGTCGTCGATTTGCGCGCCTTGAAAGACCGCAACTTCGCCCTTGGCTGTTTCTTTTCGTTCGTCACCGGGATCGGCCTGTTCGCCACCATTTACCTGACGCCGCTGTTTCTCGGCCGGGTGCGTGGCTACGGTGCGCTGGACATTGGTCTGGCGGTTTTCTCCACCGGGGTGTTCCAGATCATGGCGATTCCGCTGTACGCCTTTCTGGCCAACCGCATTGATCTGCGCTGGATCATGATGACCGGACTTGGGTTGTTCGCGTTGTCGATGTGGGATTTCAGCCCGATCACCCATGACTGGGGGGCTAAGGAATTGATGTTGCCGCAAGCACTGCGCGGGATTGCCCAGCAACTGGCGGTGCCGCCGGCGGTGACGTTGACCTTGGGTGGTCTGGCACCGGCGCGGCTCAAACATGCTTCGGGGTTATTCAACCTGATGCGAAACCTGGGTGGCGCCATCGGCATCGCCGCGTGCGCGACCATTCTGAATGACCGCACCAACCTGCACTTCACCCGGTTGGCGGAAAACCTCAACAGCACCAATGAAGCACTCAACCAATGGCTGTCCCAGGTCGGCAACAACTTCGCCGCCCTCGGTCAAAGCGGTGACGCGGGCGTCACCGCCAGCCTGCATCAGCTCTGGCTGCTGACCTACCGCGAAGCGCAGACACAAACCTACGGCGACGCGTTCCTGATGATCATGGTCTGCTTCATCCTTGCCACGGCGATGGTGCCCTTGATGCGCAAGGTGCAACCACCGGCCGCGCCGAGTGCGGATGCTCATTGAGCCTTGGGTGTTTTTACTCCTGAGGCATTTTGCGGAAGCCTACCGCCAGGCGGTTCCAGCTGTTGATGGTGGAAATCGCCACGGTCAGGTCGACCATTTCCTTGGGCGTGAACTGCGCGGTGGCCAGTTCGTAGTCTTCGTCCGGGGCGTGGGTCTGGCTCAGCAGTGTCAGGGATTCGGTCCAGGCCAGCGCAGCACGTTCACGCGGAGTGAAGAACGGCGTTTCACGCCAGACCGACACCGCGTACAGCCGACGTTCGGTTTCGCCGCCCTTGCGGGCATCGGCGGTGTGCATGTCGACGCAGAAGGCGCAGCCATTGATCTGGGAAGCGCGCAGCTTGACCAGTTCGATCAGCGTTTTTTCCAGAGGCAGCTTCGACACAGCGGTTTCCAGCGCGATCATGGCTTTGAGTGCATCTGGGGAAGCAGTGTAGAAATCAATACGCGGTTGCATGGTGGGCTCCAGTCAAAAGGGTGTGGAGCTACGTTAATCCCGCACTGATCTGCAGCAAATAGCCAATTATTGGGAAGATGAGGATGCCAATGGGGTGCCTCCTGCCCATGTCGTCCTCATCCGAAATGCCTTTGCCACACCCGCTCCAACGACCTTCAAGCCCCTACGCTCGATTGCGCAGCCACTGCAAAAACCCCTTCTTCTGCACAACCTTAGGCGCTTCTTGAGTCAACCTCTGGGCCTTGTTCAAGCGAAAATCCAGCAAGGTCTTCATCGCTTCGCTGATGTCATGCCGCGCAGCCAGACACGGCTGGAGATATTCCCTCTCGATCCGGTACAAGCTGCAGACCGTCTTGGCGCTGAAGTCCGCCGGCATCGCCGTCTCCGACAAAATCCCGCCCTCGCCGATCACCTCTCCCGGGCCCATGCGCCCGGTTTCGAACTTGACCCCGTCGCGGCTCAGCTCCACCGACACGACGCCGGATTCGATGATGAACAAATGATCGCTGACCTCCCCCGCCGGCAGAATCATTTCACCGGCGCGGAAGGTTTGCAGTGTCATGTTCTGACTGAAGGTTTCTTTCTCTTCCTGGCGCAGGGTCGAGAAAATGTTCGAGGCGTCCAACAATGCCCGTGGCCGCGACAGGTTGGCAGTTGCATTCGGTTCGACGTTCGACAACAGGCTGACACCGCTGGCCTGCAAGTGCCGGAACGCCAGGTCGAACAGCAGATTGCGGACCATGCGCTTCTGGTCCATTGAGACCACGAAACCGCTGATTTCGTATTCCACGCCTGTGGCGCTGGAGCCTTTCAACGCGACGCACGGCGCCGGTTTGTTCAACAGATAGCGGCATCCTTGCATCGCCCGTTCCAGAGCGTCGATCACCGTTTGCGGACGCGCGTGCGGGCTCAGTTGCAAGCTGATGGACACGCCAAAAATGTCACTGGGCCGGCTGAAGTTGATGATCTTGGCCTTGGCCGCCAGGGAGTTGGGGATCACCGCCATGCTGCCCTGGGCCGTTTGCAGGCGCGTCGCGCGCCAGTCGATGTCGATGACCCGGCCTTCGGTGCCGTCGATGGAGATCCAGTCATCCAGTTGATAGGGTTTGGTGGTGTTCAAGACGATCCCGGAGAACACGTCGCTGAGGGTACTTTGCAAGGCCAGGCCGACGATGATCGCTAACGCCCCGGAGGTCGCCAGCACGCCTTTGACCGGCAGATCGAGTACATAAGCCAACGCCGCGATGATCGCGATCAGGAAAATCACCGCGCCGAGTAAATCCTGCAGCAAGCGCCCGGTGTGCCCGACGCGTTGCATCATCACCGCGCCGATCAGCACCGTCAGGGTACGCGCGCCGAACAGCCACCAGCCGATCTGCAAACCGGTGGCCGCCAGGTGCAGCGGGACGTTGTCGGCCCAGGGCGCCGTCTCCATGGGGTTCAGACCTTCGTTGAACAGCAGGACGCTGAACAACGAAAAAATCACCAGCCGCACCACCAGTTTCCAGTGGCTGCCATTGGCACTGAGCAGGCGCCACAGCCCCAGATCGATAAGGATCAAAATCATCGCGCAGATCAATGGGTGATCGGTAAGCAGTGACAGCATCAAGCAACTCCAGAGAAGGCCAATGGACGGAAGATCGCACACATTGGCCACATTGTAGGAGTGTTTGATGCAAAACCAATGTGGGAGCGGGCTTGCTCGCGAAAGCGGTGTAACAGTCAACATAGTTGTTGGATGTTAGTCAGCCTTCGCGAGCAAGCCCGCTCCCACATTTGATTGGTGTATGGCACCCAATCGGGTTACTTGCTGTTAGTCAGCGCGTTGTAGCTGGTAAACAGGTTGCGGTAGTCCGGGATGTGGTTGGAGAACAAGGTGCCCAAGCCTTCCACGTCGTTGCGCCAGTCGCGATGCAGCTCACAGGCCAGGCCGAACCAGGTCATCAACTGTGCGCCGGAGGCCGACATGCGGTCCCAGGCCGATTGACGGGTCAGTTCGTTGAAGGTGCCGGAAGCGTCTGTCACCACGAACACCTCGAAGCCTTCAGCCAGTGCCGACAGCGCCGGGAACGCCACGCATACTTCGGTCACCACGCCGGCGATGATCAGTTGTTTCTTGCCGGTGGCCTTGATCGCCTTGACGAAGTCTTCGTTGTCCCAGGCATTGATCTGGCCGGGACGGGCGATGTACGGCGCGTCCGGGAACAGCGCCTTGAGCTCGGGCACCAGCGGGCCATTGGGGCCGGTTTCGAAACTGGTGGTGAGAATGGTCGGCAACTTGAAGTACTTGGCCAGGTCAGCCAGGGCCAACACGTTGTTCTTGAAACGGTCCGGCTCGATGTCGCGCACCAGAGAAAGCAGACCCGCCTGGTGATCGACCAACAGAACGGCGGCGTTATCCTTGTCGAGACGTTTGTAAGAGGTAGTCATGGGAGTAATCCTCGCTTTTTATCGATGCCGAGTGGAAGTCGGCGTGGGGTACCCGGTTAGCGCTGGGAGTCCAGCACTTCGTGTTCGTTCGCCACTTGCTGAGCCTTGAGATAGCTCTCGATCAGCAATTGATAATGCGGCATGGCCTGGGCGTAGACGGCCGCCCACTGCTCGGCATCCGGACGGTTCCACGAGCCTTGCAGCTCAGAGAGCGTAGCCATGATGTCGATAGGCACCACCCCGGCTTGTGTCAATCGGGCAATTGTCAGATCAGTGGCCAGTTTCGAGTGGTTGCCGGAAGCGTCGACCACCGCAAACACTTTGTAGCCTTCATGCACCGCCGCGATGGACGGGAACGCCAGGCAAACGCTGGTCAGGGTGCCGGCGATCACCAGGGTTTTCTTGCCGGTCGCTTTTACTGCCGCGTGAAACTCAGCATTGTCCCAGGCGTTGATTTCACCTTTGCGTGCCACGTATTGAGCGTGCGGTGCTGCCTCGTGAATCTCCGGAATCAACGGCCCGTTCGGCCCTTGCGGTACGGAGGCAGTGGTGATCACCGGCATCTTCAGCAGGGTCGCAGCTTTGGCCAGGGCAATGGCATTGGCCCGCAGTTGCGGCACATCCATGTCCTTGACGATCTGGAACAATCCGCTCTGGTGGTCGATCAACAGCATCGCGCTGTCGTTGGGATCGATGGTCGGTTTCTGGCCATTGAAGTTGGCCGCGTTGACGGTATTCATGTGCGTCTCCTCTTTCTTTCAGGCAACAGCCATCCCTGGCCCGGGAACCGGCCTACGCATCCTGTGTAGAGCGGGTTGTTGAACCTGTGCGGGTTAACCGTGCATCTGGCCGAACCGACCGGACTGGAAGTCGGCAAAGGCCTGGTGAATCTCTTGCTCGGTGTTCATCACGAACGGACCGTGACCGACGATCGGCTCGTCGATCGGCTCGCCACTGAGCAGCAACACGACGGCATCGTTATTGGCTTCCAGGCTGAGCTGCTGGCCATTGCGTTCGAACAACGCCAACTGCCCTTCGCGCACCAGTTCCACACCGTTGACCTGAACCGTGCCACGCAGCACTACAAGTGCGGTGTTACGACCTTCGTGCAGGTCCAGGGTCAGCAACTTGCCGCCATTGAGGCGCAGGTCCCAGACGTCAATCGGGGTAAACGTGCGCGCCGGGCCGGTGTGGCCGTCGAACTCACCGGCGATCAAGCGCAGGCTGCCGGCCTGGTCCTTGAGCGGGATGCTCGGGATGTCGCCATCGAGAATCGTCTGGTAACCGGCGTCGGCCATTTTGTCCTTAGCCGGCAGGTTGACCCACAGCTGAACCATTTCCAGGGTGCCGCCGGTTTTGGCGAAACCTTCTGAGTGGAACTCTTCGTGGAGAATCCCGGAGGCTGCGGTCATCCATTGCACGTCGCCTGGGCCGATCTTGCCGCCGCTGCCGGTGGAGTCGCGGTGTTCCAGTTCGCCCTTATAAACGATAGTCACGGTTTCGAAACCGCGGTGTGGATGCTGACCAACGCCACGACGCTCGGTGGTCGGGGTGAATTCAGCGGGACCGGCGTGATCGAGCAGCAAAAACGGGCTGATGTGCTTGCCCAGGTTGTCGTAGGAGAACAGCGTGCGAACCGGAAAACCGTCGCCGACCCAATGGGTCCGTGGGCTGGTGTAAATACCGATGATGTTTTTCATTCTGCCTCCGAATCTGGTGAGTGACGCGATGGACAAAGCTTAAAACTGAACCCTTTGATGCACTAGACTGCAAAAATCAGCCTTAGCGTTCTATCTGGAGAACGATAGTGGAAGACCTCAACACCCTCTACTACTTCACCCAAGTGGTGGAACATCACGGTTTCGCCCCGGCCGGTCGAGCGCTGGACATGCCCAAATCGAAGCTGAGCCGGCGGATTGCCGAGCTCGAAGAACGCCTCGGCGTACGCCTGCTTCACCGCACCAGCCGGCATTGTTCACTGACGGAAATCGGCCAGGCCTATTACCAGCGTTGTCTGGCGATGCGCGTGGAAGCCGAAAGCGCTGCCGAACTGATCGAACGCAACCGCTCCGAACCCCAAGGCCTGGTGCGCATCAGTTGCCCGACCGCGCTGCTCAACGCCTGGGTCGGGCCGATGCTGACCCGCTACATGCTCAAATACCCGCTGGTGGAGTTGTTCATCGAGAGCACCAACCGCCGGGTCGACCTGATCCACGAGGGGTTCGACATCGCCCTGCGCGTGCGCTTTCCGCCGCTGGAAAACACCGACATGGTGATGAAGGTGCTGGGCAACAGCACCCAATGCCTGGTGGGCAGTCCGGCCTTTGTGTCGCGCCTGTCTTCACCGGCCTCCCCGGCCGACCTCAGCGGGTTGCCGAGCCTGCACTGGGGCGCGGCGCAGCGTGAATATCAGTGGGAATTGTTTGGGGCCGATGGCGCCAGCGCGATGATCCGGCATGCGCCACGAATGGTCACCGATGACCTGTTGGCGTTGCGTCACGCCGTGGTGGCCGGGATCGGCATCGCTCACCTGCCCAGCGTAGTGGTGCGCGATGACATTGCCGCGGGCCGACTGGTGGAACTGGTGCCGGGCTGGGCACCCAAATGCGGCATCGTCCACGCCATCTTCCCGTCACGCCGTGGGCTGCTGCCGTCGGTGCGCGCATTGATCGACTTTCTGGGCGAGGAATTCAGCCACAGCGATATTGCTTAGAAGCCCGTACACACGCCATGTAATTGAATGGACTCGCCCACGCCGAGGCGTCAATGCGCCACGGTGGCAGTCTAAACAGCCAACGACAGCGAGGGCGAGTCCATGAAAAAGCATACTTCGATTGATCAATCC
>NZ_LMCV01000042.1:0-8836 GCF_001424925.1 Pseudomonas sp. Root329
CGCCGGATAGATGAAAGCAAGCCAAACACGCATCAAAAACAGTATTGCAGAAAAGGGGGTAACCATAGATGTGGGAGCGGGCTTGCTCGCGAAGGCGGCACATTCAGCATTGATGTAACTGACAGACCGCTTTCGCGAGCAAGCCCGCTCCCACAGGGGATTTGTGGAAAGTCTAGAAATGAAAAAGGCCATTCGATTCGCATCGAATGGCCTTTTTTGTTGCCGATGAATTACTCGGCGATCTGCAACTTGCGTGACTCGGTGTACACGTAGCGCACTTTCTCGTACTCGAATGGTGAGTTCAGCTGGCCATAGCGGAAGCTGTTCTGGTAGCGCTTGTCGATACCACGCAGGACCCAGATTTCCGGATGGTTTTCGCTGACTTCGGAGACGTTCAGGAAGTTGATCGCCGACTCTGCGGTGAAATCGACCGCCAGGCCGCCGGTGTCGCGGATGTTCGAAGGTCCGAGGATCGGCAACACGAAGTAGGCGCCGCCCGGTACACCGTAGAAGCCCAGTGTCTGGCCGAAGTCTTCGCTCTGGCGCGGCAGACCCATGGCGGTGGCCGGGTCCCACAGGCCGGCGATGCCGATGGTGGTGTTGAGTAGCAGGCGTGCGGTGGTTTCCATCGAGCGCTGCCCCTTGAACTGCAGCAGGCTGTTCATCAGGTTCGGCACATCACCGAGGTTGTTGAAGAAGTTGCTGACGCCAGTGCGCAGGAAACTCGGGGTGATGTAGCGATAGCCATTGACCACTGGCAGGAACACCCATTGGTCGAAGCGGTAGTTGAAGTGGTAGACGCGGCGGTTCCACTCTTCCAGCGGGTCGTAGACGGCCAGCGCGCTAAGCGTCGAGCGTTCGAACTCGCGCTGATCCAGCCCCGGGTTGAATTTGAGTTTGCTCAGCGGCTCCTTGAAGCCGTCACTGTCAATCACAACCGGTGCGTTGGCTTTGCTGTTGTCGGCATTGGCGACGCCTGCACAGAGTAACGCGGCGATAAGCAGGAGGTATTTAGCCACGGAAGAACTCCAGCATGGCGTCGCTGTTGACGCGGTAATTAAGGTTGCCGCAATGGCCGCCCAGTGGATAAACGGTCAAGCGATCGCCAAAGGTCTTGCGCAGGAAACCAAGGTCACCAGGGCCGAGAATCACGTCGTCGGCGTTGTGCATGACGGCGATTTTCGGGCTGTCGTGCAGGTAATCCTTGAGTGCATACAAACTGACCTGGTCGATCAGTTGCAGCAGGCTGCCGCCGTCGGTGCGGGCGCGCCACATCGGAATGACTTGCTCGGTGATGTAGCAGTCGAAGTCGCACTGCAGCGCGCGTTTGAGGAACGGCGTGAGGCTGGTGCCTTCGGTGATCGGGTATTTCGGTGGAGTGATCAGACCGCGACGGTTGATCAAGTCCGAGGTGAAGGCAATGTCGGCTGCCGAGAAGCGGAACGAAGTGCCGATCAGCATGGCCATCTGTTCGTTGCTCAGGTGCTGCTTGGACTGCTGGAAGTCGTAGAGCAGGGCATCGTTGAGGTCGATGTAGCCTTTCTGCTGGAAGTAGCGAGTCAGTTTGTTCAGCACCAGTTCATAGAACGTTGTGCTGTTGTTGATGCCCTTGACCTCGGTCTGGACCAGCTTGTCGAGGTTGGTGATCGAGGTGTAGAGGTTGACCGGCGGGTTGAGCAGCAAGACTTTCTTGAAGTTGAAGCTGCGGCGGGTTTCATCCAGGTGCGCGACGAACGCCGCATCCAGGGCGCCCAGGCTGTAGCCGGTCAGGTAGTAATCGGTAACGTCCACATGCGGGTTTTGTGCCCGCACGGCCTGCATCACCCGGTACATGTCTTCGGCGTCTTCCTTGGTGATACCGGGCGTGGCAAAGCGTGAGGCGGCGCTCATGAAGTCGAAGCTGGTGGGCGACGACAGTTGCACCACGTGGTAGCCGGCCTTGTAGTAGAGCTTCTTCAGGTATTCGTTAAGGCTGCTGTCATAGCGCGCGCCGGTGCCGGCGATCAGGAAAATCAGCGGAGCGGCTTTATCCTGGGTGGCGATGCGGTAGGTGAGTTTCTTCACCGGCCAGAAGTTGTCTGGCAAATCGAACTCACGCTCCGGGCGTAACCTGACGCTGCGGGTTTCCTGATTGATGTCATCGTCCAGCGGCAACTCCGGGCGCAGGTCCGGCGGTGTCGTCGCGATGGTCGCCTCGAACGGGTTGGTCAAGGGGTAGCCATAGCTGGCAGCGTCGATATCGACGGCCAGTGCGGACGCACTCAAAATAAGGCCGCCAAACAGGGCGGCGAAGCGCAAGGAACGGAGCATGACTAGATCCCTTAGAGAAAGGTGCCAAATGAAGTTCGCAGGCTATGACCACGGGGGTTGCGCCAAAGTGCCATGGATCGGCACCAATCAGGCCTAATTTCGGAGTAATAGTAGCTGGACGATACACTTTGCAGCGATTGCGTGACCAATTATCTCTTACATGCGTTTGCTAACCGCTGGCGGGGGATTAAGCTGGCCGCCGTTTTCGTTTATTGGAGTGCTTCATGTCCCGCCGTCTGCCTGTGATTCTGCTGCTCGTTCTCCTGCCGTTATGGCTGGCCGCCAGTTATGGCGCGCGTTATGGCTTCATGGAGGATGCTCAATGGGTCGGCATCTGCGTGGACGAAGCGAGTCGCTGGGAATGCCAGGTTCGTTCGAGCCTGGGTCTGATGATTCACTTCAACGTATTGGGCTTCACGGCATTGGCGGCAGCCGTTATCGGGTTTGTGCTTCCGGGCCGGGCAGGGTGGTGGTTGGCCGTGCTGGCGCTGGTGTTCGGGTTTCCGGCGTTGGCGTTGTACAACACGACATTGGCTGTTTTTGCGGTGGTGATTGCCGGGTTGCGGTTGGTTCGGGCTTCCCGCAGCGTCTGATGGTCAGTCTTCGCGAGCAAGCCCGCTCCCACATTTGATCTCGGTCGTACACAGATTTTGTGCTCACTGAGGATCAAATGTGGGAGCGGGCTTGCTCGCGAAGAGGCCGGTAGGGGCGCTGAAGATTACCCTTTGCGAACCCGCAAACTGCGCCACAACGCTGCAACCATCAACACACTCGCCAGCGCCCAACCCCAGGCCTGCTGATTCTGCAACCCTTCGCGATACAGCTGCGGTGCAATGCCAGCACCGATGATGAAGGTCAGCAGGGCAATCTCCCGACGCGCCACGCTCACCGGGCGGCACAGATAGACCAGCGCCGGCAGGATGAATGCAACACTCGGGAAGCTGCGATAACGCGGATCGAACACCAGCTCCAGCATCGTCACCGCAGCGGCAAACCCGGCCACAGCGAGCAACCAGCCCGCCCAACGTTCCAGCGCATTGAACGCCCGTCCGCGCCAGCCAGTGCGAGCGCTCAGAGTCAGTGCCGCATGGGCCAGCACCAACACGTTCAACGCCGTCAGCAAAGCGACCCACAACCACTCACTGCCAAATCGCGTGGTGACTCGGGCCAGGTCGCCCCAGGCGCCAATCGAGCAGGCGGCCAGCGCGCCGAGCAGCGGTAGAACCAGCGCTGCGCGAGTGCTGCGGACACGTCCACCGAGGATGAGTGTGCCGAGGAAGATCAAACCACCCACCACCAGCCACTGCGTCCAGTAAGGCACGTTCGACACTGGACCGGCGAGCACGCCCTTGTCCTGGCGATCGGCATCGAACAGCCCCCAGTAACCACCGACCGCACCTTCGCTGGCGCGTTTCCACGGCTGGTCGAAGGCTTCGATCAGGTTGTAATGCCAGCCTTGCTGCTCCGCCATGATGACAAAAGCGCGAATGAACTTGGCTTCATTGACCCGGCTCGGCAGGGCGGTTTCACGCTGACGGCCTTCACTCGGCCAGCCGGTTTCGCCAATCATCACGTCCTTGGGTGCGAACTTGTTGCCGAACACCTGACGTACTTCGGCCACATGCTGCAGGGCGGCATCGATGTTCGACGGGTCATCTTCCCAGTACGGCAACAAATGGATGGTCAGGAAATCCACCGCCGGGGCGACTTCCGGGTGCTTGAGCCAGAACTCCCAGACGTCGGCGTAAGTGACAGGTTGTTTGACCTGGCTTTTGACTTTACTGATGAGCTTGGCCAGTTGCGCGCCAGTGACTTCCTTGCGCAACAGGGTTTCGTTGCCGACGATCACCGAGGTCACAACGTCCGCGTTGGCGTTGGCCGAGGCGATCAGCAGGTCGACTTCCTTGGCGGTGTCCACCGGGTTGCTGTTGACCCAGGCGCCGATCATCAGTTTCAGCCCGTGCTTGCGCGCCAGGTCGGGCAGGGCCTCGAGGCCGGTCATGGAATAGGTGCGGATGCATTCGAAGCTTTTGGCCAGCAGCGCGAGGTCGGCATCCATGCGCTCGGGGCGCAGCTTGAACGGCTGATCGAACGGTGATTGATCCTTGTCGAACGGGGTGTAGGAGGCGCATTGCAGCTTATGCGTCGCGCTGGCCACATCCGGCAGCACCACCGGTTTACCGAGGCCGTACCAGAAGCCACCCAGGGCAAAAAGCCCCAGCAGGCAGGCGAATAGATAAGCCAAAAAAGGAAAGCGGGATGTCGCGGGCATGGTCAGGCCGTCTGGGAGCAAAGCCGCGCATGTTACCTTCATTTGCCGCGTGCTTGGTGGCCTGCATACTTTTGACATGCAAAGTTTGGGCGGATTGGCGAGCGGACTTCCGGTGGTCTAGATTAATGGCGTTCTGATGTCGTTTCTCGATGCCTTGAGGTCGCTGGCAGAGAAGGTCGCCATTGTCGTGAGGTTGATTATCGACGCGTCAGTGCTCTCATAGATAAATCGCTGATGTTCGGACGAGTTTGCGGTGGGCGTGATGGGGGCGCTGTGCACCATAACAATACGTTGACGCGACTCGGCATCCGTCGAGCGCAGCACTTTCGGGGAAGTAACGATGAAGATGCGACGACTCTTGGGCGCAGGTGCCGCTTTGGTGCTGGCGATCAGTTCTACTGTTGCCAGCGCCGAAGGCAAGGCAGTGACTATCGGTTATGTCGACGGCTGGTCGGACAGTGTCGCCACGACCAACGTGGCCGCTGAAGTGATCAGGCAGAAACTCGGTTATGACGTGAAACTGCAAGCAGTCGCCACCGGGATCATGTGGCAGGGCGTGGCCACTGGCAAGCTCGATGCCATGATGTCTGCGTGGCTGCCTGTGACTCATGGTGAATACTGGACCAAGAATAAAGATCAAGTCGTCGATTACGGTCCGAACTTCAAGGACGCGAGAATTGGCCTGATCGTGCCGGAGTACGTCAAAGCCAAAAGTATTGCCGATCTGAAAACCGACGACAGCTTCAAAGGTCGTATCGTCGGCATCGACGCCGGTTCGGGCGTAATGCTCAAGTCCGAGCAGGCGATCAAGGACTACGATCTGACCGGCTATCAACTCAAGGCCAGTTCCGGCGCCGGCATGATTGCCGAGCTGACCCGTGCCGAGAAGAAAAACGAATCCATTGCCGTCACCGGCTGGGTGCCGCACTGGATGTTCGCCAAGTGGAAACTGCGCTTCCTGGACGACCCGAAAGGCGTTTATGGCGCGGCTGAAACCGTAAACAACATCGGCAGCAAAGAACTGGCAACCAAAGCTCCGGAAGTTGCCAAGTTCATGAAGAACTTCCAGTGGGCGTCGAAAGACGAAATCGGCGAAGTCATGTTGGCGATTCAGGATGGTGCCAAACCTGAAGCCGCCGCCAAGGATTGGGTGGCCAAACACCCGGAACGCGTTGCAGACTGGACCAAATGATTTGAGCTGACGCGTCTGCTCAGCACTTCTCAAGGCCCCTTGGCATATTTGCCAAGGGGCCTTTTGTTTTTCCCCATTTATTTAATGCATGCCGGGAAATGGCGATTCTGTCATGTCGTTCTAATACTAAGGTCGTCTGGAACCAGTTCCGTAGCCGCATAGAGTGGATAACGTTCCAACTTCATCTGTGCTGCGAGGATAAAAACAATGAACGACAGCATTTACCTCTCGATTCAAAACAGCCCGCGCTTCAAGGAGCTGGTTAGTAAGCGAGAAAAGTTCGCCTGGATACTTTCGGCGATCATGCTTGGGCTTTACTCCGGATTCATCCTTTTGATTGCTTACGGGCCGCATATTCTGGGGGCGAAAATCAGCCCCGAGTCTTCGATTACCTGGGGGATACCGATTGGTGTCGGGCTGATTCTCTCGGCCTTTATCCTGACTGCAATCTATGTACGACGCGCCAATGGCGAATTCGACGACCTGAACAATGCGATTCTCAAGGAGGCTCAGCAATGATCCGGCGTCTAATGGCTCTATTGAGCATCGCAGCCTTTGCACCTGGCGCCTGGGCAGGTGAGGCCCTGACCGGCGAAGTGCACAAACAACCGCTCAACGTTTCCGCGATCCTGATGTTCGTCGCGTTCGTTGGCCTGACCCTGTGCATCACCTACTGGGCCTCCAAGCGCAACAATTCGGCGGCTGACTACTATGCGGCGGGTGGCAAGATCACCGGCTTCCAGAACGGTCTGGCGATTGCCGGTGACTACATGTCGGCGGCGTCCTTCCTGGGTATTTCCGCCCTGGTGTTCACTTCCGGTTACGACGGCCTGATCTACTCGATCGGCTTCCTGGTGGGCTGGCCGATCATTCTGTTCCTGATCGCCGAGCGCCTGCGTAACCTGGGTAAATACACCTTTGCCGACGTGGCGTCCTACCGCCTTGGGCAAACCCAGATCCGCACGCTGTCCGCTTGCGGTTCGCTGGTGGTGGTGGCGTTCTACCTGATCGCGCAAATGGTCGGTGCCGGCAAGCTGATTCAGCTGCTGTTCGGTCTCGACTACTACGTCGCCGTGATCCTGGTCGGTATCCTGATGTGCATGTACGTGTTGTTCGGCGGCATGCTGGCGACCACTTGGGTACAGATCATCAAGGCCGTGTTGCTGCTGTCCGGTGCTACGTTCATGGCGCTGATGGTCATGAAGCATGTCAACTTCGACTTCAGCTTGCTGTTTTCCGAGGCGATCAAGGTTCACCCTAAAGGTGAAGCGATCATGAGCCCGGGCGGCCTGGTGAAAGATCCGGTTTCGGCATTCTCCCTTGGCCTGGCACTGATGTTCGGTACCGCTGGCCTGCCGCACATTCTGATGCGCTTCTTCACCGTGAGTGACGCGAAAGAAGCTCGCAAGAGCGTGCTGTATGCAACCGGCTTCATTGGCTACTTCTACATCCTGACGTTCATCATCGGCTTCGGCGCGATCCTGCTGGTCAGCACCAACCCTGCCTTTAAAGATGCGGCTGGCGCGCTGTTGGGCGGCAACAACATGGCAGCGGTGCACCTGGCTAACGCGGTCGGTGGCAGTATCTTCCTGGGCTTCATCTCGGCAGTCGCGTTCGCAACCATTCTGGCAGTCGTTGCCGGTCTGACTCTGGCGGGTGCTACAGCGGTGTCCCACGACCTTTACGCCAGTGTGATCAAGAAGGGCAAGGCCAACGACAAGGATGAGATCCGCGTCTCGAAAATCACCACCATCTGTCTGGGGGTGTTGGCGATCGGTCTGGGCATTCTGTTCGAAAGCCAGAACATCGCGTTCATGGTGGGCCTGGCGTTCTCCATCGCGGCGAGCTGTAACTTCCCGGTGCTGCTGCTTTCCATGTACTGGAAGAAGCTGACCACGCGTGGTGCGATGATCGGCGGCTGGCTGGGTCTGATCAGTGCCGTTGGTTTGATGGTGCTTGGGCCAACCATTTGGGTGCAGATCCTGCATCACGAGAAGGCTATCTTCCCGTATGAGTACCCGGCGCTGTTCTCCATGGCCATTGCGTTTATCGGGATCTGGTTCTTCTCGATCACTGACAAGTCGACTGCGGCTGACAATGAGCGGGCGCTGTTCTTCCCTCAGTTTGTTCGTTCGCAGACGGGTTTGGGGGCGAGTGGGGCGGTTTCGCACTAAGTCTTCAGGTTTGTTTATATAAGCTGCGTTAGATAGAAATGCCCCGGTCGAGAGATTGGGGCATTTTTTGTTGGGCGGTTATCGGCCCTTGTTGTCTGAGTACATATCCGTTTCTTCTGTAACGGCTGATTATGGTTTCGCTTTTACAGCGACTCACTTTTGCAGACGCCCAAAAGTAAGCAAAACGCTTCGCCCCGGCGTACGGCACTTCGCTAAAGCTCAGTGTTCCCTCGCTACGGTGTCCATCAGGGGGCATCGCCTACGGTCTGCTTCGCGACGACCTCCTCTCGATGTGTTCGACTTCGTCGAACGGCGCTGCGCGCCTCCCCCCAGATGAACACCTCCACTCGGCCTGCCGAAGGGGCGAGAGATCAAAAGCAGAATCAAGATCTAAAGCCACAGCCACAGCAAGATCAAAAGATCGCAGCCTCGTTTCACTCGACAGCTCCTACAGGGGATGGGTGTACACCCGCCCTTCACCACTCAACAGGCATCAAAAGATCGCAGCCTCGTTTCACTCGACAGCTCCTACAGGGGATGGGTGTACACCCGCCCTTCACCACTCAACAGGCCGAGCGTTAGCTCGCCAGCAGCTCTTGATTTTGATCTGCCCGCCCCTTCGGCAGGCCGAGCGTAGGTGTTCATCAGGGGGTTAGGCGCGTAGCGCCGTGCGGCGCAGCCGCACACATCGAGAGGAGGTCGTCGCGAAGCAGACCGTAGGCGATGCCCCCTGATGGACACCGGAGCGAGGGAACACTGAGCTTTAGCGAAGTGCCGTACGCCGGGGCGAAGCCTTAATGAGATGGTCAGCCCGGCGAGAACCTCGGCGAGTCTAAACTTGCCGGGGCGCTCTCTTTACCGAAGGAGGATCTCTCATGAATACCGTGA
>NZ_LMCV01000043.1:0-7215 GCF_001424925.1 Pseudomonas sp. Root329
GTGCACTACGAGCAGCGGATCAAGTCGCGCGAGGCGTTTTATGAGTTTCTCCGCCAGTTGCCGCCTCATGTCGTGGTTCTGATGGAGACCGGTCCGGGTGCTCAAGCCTGGGCCCGGCAGCTGCAAGACCAAGGCAATCTGGCGCGGATTCTTCCAGCCGGTTTGGTGGCCACACATCGCAGCGGGCCTAAAAATGATCGCAACGATGCGCTGGCGATTCTGCGGGCTGGTCGCGATGAAAAAGTCTGCTCAGTACCGGTCAAAAGCGTTGCGGCGCTGGCAATGCAGGCGTTGCATCGCGCCCGTCAGGGCTATGTGCGTCGGCGCACGGCAGTCAGTAACCAGATGCGCGGCCTGCTGCTTGAGCACGGCGTGGCCTTGGCGCAGGGCGATGTTGCGATCAGCCAGAAAATTCCGCGAATACTGGAAGATGCTACCCAGCCGGTGCCGGGCCTGCTGCGTGAACTGATCGACGAACTGTTGGCCGAGTGGCGCCATTTGGGCGAGCGCATCAGCGTGCTGACGGGACGCTTGGAAGTGGCCGCCAACGCCGACATGACGGCGAAGCGACTGATGACTGTGCGCGGCATCGGCCCAGTCACTGCCACGGCACTGGTGGCCAAGGAAACCAAGCCTGAGCGATTTCCCAATGCCCGCAAGTTTGCCGCGTATTTTCAAGAACATTGCNATGACTGTGCGCGGCATCGGCCCAGTCACTGCCACGGCACTGGTGGCCAAGGAAACCAAGCCTGAGCGATTTCCCAATGCCCGCAAGTTTGCCGCGTATTTTGGCATGGTGCCTGACCAGCACAGCAGCGGGCAGACGGTCCGGATGGGGGACATGACCAAGCGAGGTGATGTTTATTTACGCAGCCTGATGATCCAGGGAGCCCATGCGGTGCTGCAACAACTACGACCTGATTCCCAGCAGCCCGATGACCGCCGCTTGTTGCGCTGGATGAGCCGACTGGGCCGTAAGGAGGCTGCAATCAGGTTAGCCAACCGCAACCTACGAATCGTCTGGGTGCTTTTACAGAATGAGCAGACTTATCGTCGCCAGGCTGGTGATGGCCAGCAAGCGACGATGAGCCACTGAGCGACAGAGTTCTGCCACCGAGGTACTAACTGTCCGACCCTTTGCTGAAAAAAATTGACCCCAGGTAAGACCGGCGTGGATTGATGCCTAAGCTGCTACTGGCCTTCGAGGCCTGACTGTAATCGGCATACCACGAGCTCTTCCANGTGGATTGATGCCTAAGCTGCTACTGGCCTTCGAGGCCTGACTGTAATCGGCATACCACGAGCTCTTCCAATTTTGGCCAGAAGCCGAAGACGGCTTCCACGAATAGGCCTGATACATAGATGCAACGGGGCGACGGTTTTTCAAAAGCGGGTAGACAGTGGGGGCGAGTCCATACATAGCAGCTGGCGAAGCCTGCGTTCGGCTGCGCAGCAGTCGTAAATCCTGCCACATCAATCGTCCTGAAACACCGCGATGGCTGGTCTAGCGACTGCTTCGCAGCCGAACGCAGGCTTCGCCAGCTGCTACACGGGCCTGTTGTGTTCTGTGTACCGCTCGGTACAAACCTCACATACCCACGACAACTTGCCCCTTGAGGCTGCATAAGCCGGTGCACCCACCGGCTATCCATTCCAAGGAGTGAGCGCAATGATCGGTAGCGTCAGCAGTTACACGAGCTATACCAGCACCAGCAGCACCACGACCAGCACCGCCCGCAGTCAACAGTTTCAGAAAGATCTGCTCGCCAAACTCGACAGCAACAGTGACGGTGCAGTCGATCAGGATGAACTCAAGAGCGCCCTCTCGCAGAAAACCGACGACGGTCTGCTGGTCAGCCTGAGCAAGAATTTCGCCGACCTGGACAGCGACGAGAGCGGCAGCCTGAGCAGTGAAGAAATGGCCGCGATGGCCCCTCCGCCGCCACCGCCACGGGACCAGGCACCGAACACCGAACTGGCTGACGCGCTGATCAGCGCTCTGGACGCCGACGGCGACGGCGCCATCAGCAGCGATGAACTGAGCAACGGCCTGGCCAGCGCCGGCAGCAGCGCCGACAGCACAGAAATCTTCTCGGCCCTGGACAAGAACGAAGACGGCTCCGTCAGCCAGGACGAGCTCGCCGCCAGCCTCGCCCCGCCTCCGCCGCCCCCTCAACCAGTGTCCAGCGAAGAACTGTTCAGCCAGCTCGATACGGACAGCGACGGCAGTGTCAGCGCCACCGAACTGACCAGCGCGTTGCAGACCAGCAGCACCTCATCGACCAGCACCGACACCAGCGCCGCGTTACTCAAAGTGCTGGATAGCGACAGCAGTGGCGGCGTCAGCAGCGACGAGTTGAACGCGGCGTTGCAAGTCGGCCGCGAGCGAAACACCGACAGCTCCACCGATCAGTCGAGCGTGACCGAAGCCCTGAACAAAATGATCGCCAACCTGAGCAAGCAGTACTCGCTCGACAACGTGGCGACCGTGGGTAAGTACCTGAACGAGGCTACTTAAGTCAAAAGCCCACTGACCTTCACAGGTTCAGTGGGAACGATCAAAATCTCAGGGCCGGCGATCCTCAACCCGAGCCTGACTCTTGCTCCAGTCGTTCAGCAGGCTGTAGGCCACCGCCAACAACGTCGGTCCAATGAACAAGCCAATAAACCCGAAGGCAATCAACCCGCCAAACACCCCGAGCAGGACAATCACCAGCGGCAAATTCCCGCCCCGGCTGATCAGGTACGGTTTGAGCACGTTGTCGACGCCACTGATGATGAACATCCCCCAAATCCCGAGAAACACCGCCATCCCGTACTCACCCTTCCAGGCCAGCCAGGCCGTGGCCGGAATCCACACCAGCGGCGGCCCCATCGGAATCAGGCTCAACAAAAACGTGACAATCCCCAGCACCAGCGCCCCGGGCACCCCGGCAATCAAAAACCCGATCAACGCCAGAACCGCCTGGGCCGCCGCCGTCCCGATCACGCCGTTCACCACCCGCTGCACCGTGCCCGCCACCAATTCAATGTAATACCCGGCACGGTCACCAATCAGACGTTCCAGCAACCCGTGAACAAACGCCGCCAGACGCGGCCCGTCACGGTAGAAAAAGAACACGAAGACGATACTCAACGTCAGCTCAAGAATCCCGCCACCAATCTGCGCGCTGCGCGCCAGCAACCAATTGCCGACCTGGCCCAGGTAAGGTTTGACCGCCAGCATCATCGCCGCGCCCTGCTGATCGATGCTGTTCCAGACCCCGACCAGCCGCTCGCCCACCAAGGGAATACTGCCCAGCCAGATCGGCGCTTCCGGCAGCCCGTCGACCTGCACATCCTTGATGAACGCCGTGGCATCGCGCACATGGTCCGCGAGGTTGAACCCCAGCCAGACCAACGGCAACGCCACCAGCAACATCCAGCCCAGCGTCAGCACTGCGGCCGCCAGAGATTCGCGACCATTGAGCAAACGCGTCAGCAAACGCATCAGCGGCCAGCTGGCAAACGCCAGCACCGCGCCCCAGAACAGCGCCGACCAGAACGGCGCCATCACCCAGAAGCTCGCGCCAAACAGCACCAGGAGCAGGATCTGCACCAACAGCCGATCGTTATTGATCATCTAAATCTCGAAAAAAGTCAGTTCGCAAAGGAGTAGGCGAACGTAGCGTGTACGTTCGCCTGATAAAGCTTACCGCAACAGTTCGATGTGCAAGCCAGCGCCGTCGACGCTGCCGGCTTCCATCCTGGCGGTACGCACACCCTGCCCGATCAGTGCCTGACGCCAGGCTTCGGCCTTCGGCCCCGAAACACTGACCCGCAACGTGGTGTCCAGATTCAGCCCACGAGAGATCAGGCGCAGCCAGGCATCGTCAGGATCGCCGGTCAGTTTGGGGAAATCGAGCTCACCGGTGCTTTTGAGCTCTCGAAGCAAGGTTGCAGAAGTCGGCAGCAAATCGCCCAGCGGCGCGGCGGCGTCAAACTGTTCGACGTGCAGATACGCTTTGCGATTGCCACGCGTGATGCTGTAAAGCGCCACCAGTGTGTTGTCCTGTGGGGCCGCCAGGCGCAACAGCAAGAAGGCTTGCTGATCATCAGCGCCATAGAGCTTGGCATTGCCGAAGACATCATTGGCCCACAGACTGCTTTCGCCGCAATCACGGGCCTGGCACCAGAACAGCAACTGGGCGTCCTGCTTCTGCAACGCTTCACGAGCGGCGGTGAAGGCCTCGGTGGAGGAATGCTCCGGCGGCAACTCGTAGGTCACCGAAGTGGTTTGCCCCCGGGCAGCGACCTGGCCGTCAAAGCGCAACTGGCCACTGATTTTGCGGATCGAGCCCAGTGGATAGATCCGCTCAAGTTCGGCGACCGGGCGATAGTCAACGATCTGCGCATCGGCCATACGCGGCACGATCGGCAGGTCCTGACTGCCCGGGACATCGGCAGCAAACAACAGGGGACTGAAACAACACAGCGCCAGCAGATTGAGTGAACGCATGGATAGACTCATCGGATCAGCATGGCCTGGGCACCCTTGATGATACTGGCGTCATCGATACGCTCAGGCACCAGCAAACCACGCTGTACCGCCGGACGCGCCTCCATGGTTGCCATCCAGCGCTGCAAGGCCGGCAAACCGTCGACCTCGACACCCGACCACTCATGGCCACGGACCCACGGATAAGTGGCGATGTCGGCAATGCTGTATTCACCGGCCAGAAACTCCACGGCTTGCAGGCGTGTGTCGAGCACTTCATAGAGGCGGCGGGTTTCATGTTGATAGCGGTCGATGGCGCCCTGGAGTTTCTCCGGGAAATAACGGAAAAACACATTGGCCTGACCTTGCATCGGGCCGATTCCACCCATCTGGAACATCAGCCATTGCAGGACCACTGAACGCCCCTTGGGGTCTTTTGGCAGCAGCTTGCCGCTCAGTTCAGCCAGGTAAATCAGGATCGCGCCGGATTCGAACACGGCGAAATCGCCGTTGGCACGGTCGACAATCGCCGGAATTCGGCCATTGGGATTGATCTTGAGGAAGCCCTCGGACTTCTGTTCCTTTTTGTCGAAACTCAACGCGTGCACCGTGTAGGGCAGGCCGAGTTCCTCGAGCACGATAGAGACCTTGTGGCCATTCGGGGTCGCAGCGGTGTAGAGATCTATCATGGTTGTCTCCCATTTCAACCCGCCCAGCCTCGACAGTTGCCCGGCGCAAGTCAAGGAACGGCGAAGAACCGATTGAAACAGTCTGCGACAAGGTCGGCGCCGGGTTCGTCATTCAGGTGCAAATGATGACCGCCAGGCAGCTGTTCACGGCTAAAGGGTAGACGCTCCAGCAACTCGGGATGTTTGGCGAGCATGCCGTCGGCAGCCACCACCAGTTTTGCAGGACAACTGACTCGCTGGACGAAGGCCATCGCCTGTTCAGTGGTCAGACGCAGCGGCGACGGTAAGGTCAGGCGGTTGTCGGTGCGCCAGGTATAACCGCCCGGCACCGGCATCAATCCACGTTGGGCCAGCAGTTCTGCGGCTTCGCGACTGACAGCGACCAAGCCTTTCATGCGCGCCTCGATGGCCCGGTCGAGCGTGTTGTAGACCGGTTTGCGTTTCTCCCGCAAATCCAGCTGCGCTTGCAGGGCCATGCCCATCCGTTCGGCAGCGTTTTCGCCTTTGTCTGTAGGAGGAATGACGCCGTCGATCAATGCCAGATAGGTCACGCGCTCCGGCAACGAACCGGCCAGCACCAGCGAAACGATCGCGCCCATGGAGTGCCCCAGCAGGCCAAAGCGCTTCCAGCCCAATTGCTCGGCCACTTGCAGCACGTCATGGGCGTAGTCCCACAGTGCGTAACCGGCACCGCTCGGCCGATGCCCGGAATGACCGTGACCGGCCATGTCCAGCGCGATAATGCGCAAGCCTTTGAGCTTCGGTGCCAGCCGGGCGAAGCTGTTGGCGTTGTCCAGCCAGCCATGCAAGGCGATCACCGGCATACCGTCTTCGGGGCCGAACAAGTGCGCTGCCAGCTCGATGTGCGGCAGACTCAGGCGAACTTCTTCAACGACATTGTTCATGCGCAATCCTGTTGGCGGCGACCTTCCCAGCGGCTGAACAGGTTCTTCAGCAGCGTGGCCGTGTCCTGGGGACGTTCGAGGGGAAACATGTGGCCGCCCGGCATGGTCAGGGATTCGCCCTGCGGCAGGCGTCCCACGAGGCTTGCGTGATGACGCATCACCACCCGACTCTTGTGCCCGCGAACCACCGCCAGCGGCACTTTCAGTTGCCGTGTGCGGCCGGGACTGGTGTGCGGCACGCCACGGTAGATACTGATTTCCGTGGCCGGGTCGAAGCGCAGGCGCAGCTTGTCGCCCACCTTGTGCAAGCCGTGTTGCAGGTAAGCGTCGAAGCATTCCGGGTCGAAACTGCGAAACAGGGTTTTGCCAGCGAAATAGAGTCGGGCCGCTTCCAGATCGGCGAATTCTTCCCGACGTCCCAACGTACGGCCGGCCGGCGTCAGGCGATCGATGAAACCGAAGCGTTTGGCGGCGCGGATCACCCATTGATCAGCGCGGGTCAGCACCGGCGAATCAAGCATCACCACGCCGCGATAGAGCTCGGGACACCGCAACGCTGCGTGCAGATGCAGCACGCCACCGAAGGAATGGCCGACGCCCCACACCGGTTCCGGTTGCTGCTTGAGGTGATGAATCAGCTCGTCGACCAGGTTGTACCAGTTGTCGTCCGCCGGAAAACGCGGGTCATGGGCGTGCTGCTGCAGATGCGTCACCTGATACTCGGGCGCCAGCGCCGCGAACAACTTGCCATAGGTGCCCGAGGGGAAGCCGTTGGCGTGGGCGAAAAATATCTGTTGCGACATACCGGTGATCCATCAACGAAAACAAGGATTGATTGTCCGTAAGACGACGTCCTACAGCAATGACCGTAAGTGCCAGGAATGATGACAGTCCGGTCATGGCTATGTCGCAAAAACTTAAATCTGATGAAGTCCTATGTAGCAGCTGGCGAAGCCTGCGTTCGGCTGCGCAGCAGTCGTAAACCCTGCGACCTCAATCTTCCTGAACCACCGCAGTGAATGGTTTTACGACTGCTGCGCAGCCGGACGCAGGCTTCGCCAGCTGCTATGTATGGACTCGCCCCCACTGTCTACCCGCTTTTAAAAAAACTGCCGCCCCGTTGCATCTATGTATTAGGCCTGTC
>NZ_LMCV01000044.1:0-5970 GCF_001424925.1 Pseudomonas sp. Root329
TCGTAGTCTACAGGTGCATGTTCCACCCTCGCTGACAGCTACCTGCCAACCGTTACCAGTATCGGTGAAGGCGGGACGGACTATCTATAATGGGTCGATCTCTGCCGGTCATGGTTTCATTGGTAACTTCGTTAGCTAATGTCTTGACTGAACCAATCTCAATTATTTTGGCTAGCGCCCCCATGCACCCATTTCGGGTCGCCCCCCAAGAGGTAACCTTCCGCATTTGCTATGGAAAGGGCTTCGAGCAGCACCTGCTCCAGGATGGCAAAAAAACATTTGATGTGAGCCTGTTTCAATGCCTGAGGCCGGGTCACCAGATAGACTTCCATATCTGGAAGTTGGAAATCCGGGAACAACTCGATCAAGTCCTTTGCCAGAATATGGGGCAGTACTGCCACACCCATTCCTCGCCTCACCGATTCGAGCTGAACCGCGAACGAGTTCACGCTGATCTGCGCGCGTTCCAGACCCGCGGCCTTTGCCGCACGCATTTGCGGCAACATGTCCAGCGGAGGAAGCAAGGCAATATTGACCGCAGTGGCCGGAGTCACCCCTGGATACCGTTTCAGATAACCTGCATCGGCGAAGACACCGTAAGCGAGCCTGCCTATTGGTCGATAAATCAGCGACGGTTCGCCTAGATGAGTTGTGCGTACAGCAATGTCTGCCACGCCGCGGACGATCTTGTGAAAGTCGGCTGTTGCCATCAACTCCACCGAGCAACGCGGGTGAAGAGAGGTGAAGCGACTCGCAGCCTCCAGCACGCAAGACGAAAATCCCTCTCCTGCACTGACCAGGACACTGCCAAATAGCTCTGTGTGTAGCCCGGACATGCCAGCAACGGTTTGACGCCTCAAGCCCGCCTCCGCCGCTAGGGCAACTTCCACGAGGGATTGGCCGCGCGAGGTCAACCAGCATCCTTCAACGCCCCGCTCGACGAGTAACTCGCCCAGGGCGCTCTCAAGTTGGGTCAACCGGCGGGACACAGTAGACGCCGCAATACCCAGCATTTGGCCAGCTTGAAGAAAGCTACCACGCCGCGAGACTGCCAACAACAGACGAAGATCGTCCCAATTTGCTTGCAACGCCATGCTTCATATCCTCCCTGATCTGCATATGTGCAAATCCATTATGCAGTAGTCGCCGTTTTTCGGGAGCCGCCTCAAAGGTATATCTACAAGCCCTCGAAAACGAATGGAATGTATGACTACTGGCCCCAACAACTATGCGGAACGCGCCGCCAGTGCCTTCAATCGCCGTGATGTGGAGGCGATGCTTGCGCTGGTTTGCGAAGACTTCATCTACCTCGATAGCATGGGGATACAAACCGGTCGCGAAGCCATGCGCAAACGAGAGATCGCATTGCTCGAAGCGCTCCCCGATGCCCAAGTGATTTTCAGCCCATTCGCCGTCGGTAACGATCGTTTGGCGCTGACTGCCTTCCTGACCGGCACATTCGCCGCACCCTTGGTGCTGCCAGGCCGGGTGATTCCACCTCATGGACGCCATATTACCGCGTACTACGCCGCACACTTCACCTTCAGAGACGGGCTGGCCATCCGTGAAGAGGCCTTCTTCGACAGTGCGGTGCTGATGCCGTTAGCCTATCCAGCTGAGGGTTGAGCCATGAACAGCGCATTCGTTACTGGCGCAACCGGCTTGTTGGGCAACAACCTGGTGCGTGAATTGGTCGCTCGTGGCTACGCGGTCAAAGCCCTGGTCCGCTCAAGAGCCAAAGGTGAACAGCAGTTCAACAATTTGCCGGGTGTGGAACTGGTCGTTGGGGACATGGCCGATGTCGACGCATTCTCAGCGTCGCTGCAAGGCTGCGATACGATGTTTCACACCGCGGCGTTCTTTCGCGACAACTACAAGGGCGGCAGCCACTGGAAGGAACTCGAAAAGATTAATGTGTCTGGTACGCGGTGCCTGCTAAACCAGGCCTACCGCGCCGGTATACGACGGTTCATCCATACGTCGTCCATTGCCGTGCTCGACGGCGCACCTGGAATGTCCATCGATGAGACATGTCTGCGGGCCGACGCCGATGCGGATGACTACTACCGAAGCAAGATCCTCGCCGACCGTGTCGTCTTGTCGTTCCTGGAGCTCCATCCCGAGATGCATGCCTGCATGGTCCTGCCTGGCTGGATGTGGGGCCCTGCCGACATTGGCCCGACCTCCTCGGGACAGTTGGTTAACGATGTCGTGCACGGCAAATTACCCGGACTGATCCCCGGTAGCTTCTCCGTTGTTGATGCCCGCGATGTGGCATTAGCGCAGATTGCCGCTGCCAAACATGGGCGGCGAGGTGAGCGCTATCTCGCGGCGGGCCGGCATATGACAATGCGTGAGCTGGTGCCTATTCTTGGACGTATAGCGGGCGTCAAGACCCCCGTTCGACAACTACCGCTCCCCTTACTATTCACCTTGGCGGCTGTGCAGGAGATTTATGCGCGTCTTACCAGCAAGCCCATTCTGCTGAGCATGGCCACGTTGCGCCTGTTGGTACGAGAGAAGGACCGCACCTGTTTCAACCACAGCAAGAGTGAACAAGAGCTTGGCCTGAGTTTCCGGCCACTAGAGCTGACAATCACCGACACGGTGGCGTGGTACCGCGATCACGATTGGTTTGAGAGTCAAACCTTAAGTTCCCGGAACCGCACTCCTTCCACAATGACCGCCCACCTGAACAAGGACGTAAACATACAGTGAGTAGGGAAATAATCCTGATGCGTCACGGCCAGCCAAAACTGGTCGCAACCAACAAAATGTCAGCGCTCGATATGGAAGACTGGATCGAGCAATACAACCGGTCCGAAATTACCCACCAACCCGTCCCGGATGCCAGTATGCAGCTCGCCGCAACCGCCAAGGTGATTGTCTCAAGCAGCGCGCCTCGTGCGCTGACCTCTGTCCAGGCTCTTGGCTTGAAGCCCGCCCTTGTCGACGCGCTTTTCTGTGAAGCGCAACTGCCTTATGGTCACTGGAAACTGCCACGGCTATCGCCGTTTACCTGGGCATTTATCCTTCGAGTCTTATGGTTGTGCGGTTACTCACGCAGCGTCGAATCCGCCGGAACTGCGAGGATGCGCGCCAGCACGGCAGCTCGACGACTTCAGTCCCTTGCCAGCGAAGGACCGGTTCTGCTGCTCGGTCATGGCTTTATGAATCGAATGATCGCCAAACAACTGGTGGCAGATGGATGGATTCGCCAAAAACGTAACGGCAGCCAGTATTGGAGTGCGACGGTGTACCGATATGGCGGTGTTTAAAAGGTGCCAACTGGCGCGGGGATTAAACGAAGAGAAAGTTCAGGTTGGTCGTTCATTTATAGAGATCCATTCTTTGGGACGCGAAAACCACGTTTTTCTACCCGCTCAGCCCCGTACAAAGGTGGGAGCTTGGAGTTTAGTTTCGCGATTTGTCTCGCTGGACAGATATCTATTGCTGCTGGTGGCGACAGGCAGAAAACGGCCACTTGCCGCCACTCATCGATGGTAACGAACCACTCCCCCTCATCTTCGTCACACCACTGCTGCTTCAATCGTTCTGGAACGCCAGGCATAAGCCAACACCATCAGCAACCCCAGAGCAGCCATCGCCGCTCCGGCCAGGGAAATCGCCGGATAACCCAGACCAGCGTTGATCACCGCTCCGCCCAGCGCTGCGCCAATCGCGTTGCCAAAATTGAAGGCGCCAATGTTCACCGCAGAGGCAAGATTGGGCGCGTCCTTCGCTGCTTCCATGACGCGCATCTGTAGCGGCGGCACCAGGGCGAAACTGGCGATACCCCATATCAGGATGGCCAGAGCAGCCGGCACCGTCCAACGCATCAGCAGGGTGAACGCCAGCAAGACGAGAATCAGAACGCTTAGCGAGACGATCAAGGTGCGATCTATCGAGCGGTCGGCAGCCTTGCCGCCCCACATATTGCCCAGCGTCAACCCCACACCAAAAAGAACCAGCATAGCGGTGATGTAGGCGGTGGAACTATTGGTCTCGCTGCTGAGGATCGGCGCGATGTAAGTGAAGACGGTAAACATTGCGCTCGATCCGACTACGGTCAGGGCCAACGCGCCCAGCACCGGACCACGCCCCAGTACCCGAATTTCGGCCATTACACCGACGCTTTGCGGCGTCTTCAGGTTAGGCAGGGCGAACCACAACGCGGCCATGGTCACCACGCCGAGGCCGGTAATTCCCCAGAAAGCGGTGCGCCAACCGAACAGTTCACCAAACCAGGCGGCCAGCGGCACACCGCCGATGGTCGCCAGGGTCAGGCCCATGAACATCGCCGCAACCGCCCCGGCACGTTTCTCCGGGGCGACCACGCTGGCGGCGACGATGGAGCCAACGCCAAAAAATGCACCATGGTTCAGTGAGGTCACCACCCTGGCGACCATGAGGCTGTAGTAATCGGTGGCCAGGGCTGACATCAGATTACCCAGGGTGAAAATCGCCATGAGCCCGATCAGCAGATAGCGCCGGGGAATCCTGCCGGTGGTCAGGGTCATCAGCGGTGCGCCGAGCAATACGCCCAGCGCATAAGCACTGACCAGCAAACCGGCGGCGGGAATGGAAACGCCCAGATCCGCAGCGATACCCGGCAACATGCCCATGGGGGCGAATTCTGTTACGCCGATGCCAAAAGCACCGATGGCGAGCGCGACAAGTGGTGGATTGATACGCATGGAAGGCTCCTTATCTATGCCGCTAATGTTACGATCCCGTCTTTTCAGGCGGTAGATAGCATTTTTGGCAATCACCTTTGCGCAGGAGGCACAAGTGGAATTCAACGGCAGGTCAGGTGAAATGAGCGTGTTCACCACCGTGGCGCAGGAAGGCAGCCTGTCGGCCGCCGCGCGTGCACTGGGTCTGACACCCTCGGCAGTCAGTCGGATCATCGCGCGTACCGAGCAACGTCTTGGCACCCGCCTGCTGTTGCGCACCACCCGAGCGATCACCTTCACTGCCGAGGGCGAAGCGTTCCTGCGCGGCGCCCGGCGTATCCTGGCCGACATGGACGAGGTCGAAGAAGCCATCGCCGACCAGGGCGTACCCAGGGGGCGATTGCGGGTCAGTGCCGCCCTTGGCCATGGGCGGCTAGCCATCGTTCCCTTGGTCGCAGCATTCAGCGCCCGTTACCCGAACATCGTCGTCGACCTCACCCTCGGCGACGAAGTGGTCGACATTCTCGGCGGGCAGGCCGACGTCGCGGTCCGCTTTGGCCATCTGCCCGACAGCCCGCTGACCGCGCGCAGGATCGGCGACACCGGCCAGATAGTGGTGGCATCGCCCGAGTATCTGCAGCGCCACGGCATCCCCCAGGAACCGGAAGACCTGCTACAGCACAACTGCCTGCGCTTCAACTTCCGGCGTGTCGAACCCAACTGGCCGTTCATCCGCGATGGAAAAGAGTTTTCCCTAAAGGTCAGCGGCAACATCGAATGCAGCAGTGGTGAAGCGCTGGCACAACTCGCGCGAGTAGGTGCCGGCATTGCACGTATCGGTGAGTTCAGCGTGAGCGAGGATCTGCAGCGCGGCGACCTGATTCCGCTGTTGGAAGCCTGGAACCCCGGGGACCAGGAACCGATTCATGCGGTGTTCGTCGGCGGGGCGGCAATGCCGGCGCGGGTGCGATTGTTCGTGGACTTCTTGCTGGAACATCACCGGATGTAAGCGGAGGCGTAAGCTGATATTTCCGGGTACTCGTTATGTTGAAGTGACCAAAACATTTTTGGGTGCACTATCAATAGGTGGTTTGCCTTACTGGAACAATCGTGAGCTCTGGCATTGATGGGTCGTCCGCACGTCTTAAATGGCCGTCGTGAAAGACCGACTTTTTCAACAGAATCGGCCAATAGCTGGAGAGTGTCAGATTTTTTGTGTGCGGGCCGGTAATGGCCTGCCGTCAGGCAGGCCTTCATTTCACCAGGTCGGCCTGATGAATCGATCTCCGTACAA
>NZ_LMCV01000045.1:0-162966 GCF_001424925.1 Pseudomonas sp. Root329
CCCCCGGCCATGGATGGCCGATGGCGGCGGGCCCACGGAGCAGGACCGGAGCGAGGGCATGCCGAGCCTAGGCGAGGCACCGAACGTCAGGGGCAAGAGCCCTTGGTTACTTGAGGCTTTTCCAAGTGACCCGCTGTAAGAGCGGAACCATAAGCAGCCGTGACCGCAGAAACGGATATGCACACAAAAAACAAAACACAGGTCAGCCACCTCGCTCTTGATCCACCGCCCCTCTCTACGCATATGTGTGCCTGGAAACACCGAGCTTAAGTGAACAGCATCACACTCAGTGAGCGGCGTTTTTTATGAGTTCTGCTGGAATAACGAATAGGCACCCTTTCAACTGTTGGCGGTGGAACCTAGTTATCCATAGCTGCAAACCCGCGCTGCAGGTCCTCAATCAACGCCTCGACATCCTCAAGCCCGACATGCAACCGCAACACCGGATTCAACGAACGATCCGCAACACTGTCGCGATCCGTGGTATCGGCGACGGTGACCAGGCTTTCATAACCGCCCCAGGAAGCGCCGAGCCCAAACAACTGCAGCGAATCAATAAAGCGTTCGACGTAGGTCGGGTCCGCATCACGCAGCTCGAAGGACAGCAAACCATTGCTGCCATTGAAGTCGCGCTGCCACAAGGCGTGACCGGGATGCTCGGGCAACGCTGGATGGAACACCCGTTTCACCTGCGGTTGCGCTTGCAGCCAATGAGCGATTTGCAAGGCCTGGCGCTCGTGCACTTCCAGTCGCGGCGCCAGTGTTCGCGCGCCGCGCAGCACCAGATAGGCGTCGTCGGGGCTGACGGTGGCGCCAAAGGTGTCGCCCATGGACGCCAGTGGCTGCCACACGTCTTGTTGGGTGCAGACGCTGCCCATGACCACATCGCTGTGGCCGCACAGGTACTTGGTCAACGCCATGATCGAGATGTCCGCGCCGAGGGTCAGCGGTCGGTACAGGTAACCCGAGCCCCAGGTGTTGTCGACGGCCAGGAGAATGCCTCGCGTTTTGCACAGGGCAGCGATGGCCGGCAAGTCGCAGAGCTCATACAGCAAGGAGCCCGGCACTTCGGTGTAGACCATTTTGGTGTTGGCTTGCAGTTGCGCATGCAGGCCACTGCCATCAGGCGCGAAGTAGCCGACCTGAATGCCGAACGGCTCGAGAAACTCCCGGGCCAGCCGTCTCACGGGCGCGTAGACCGCGTCGCTGATCAGTATGTGATCGCCGGGCCGCAGGTAGGCCAGGAAGGTCTGCGCGATCGCCGCCAGCCCGGTGCCGAACAAGCGGGTGCGGTAACCGCCCTCCAGCTCCGTCACCAGATCTTCCAGGGCGAAGGCCGTCGGATTGCCTCGGGCGCCATAGCTCAAGACCCGCTCACTATCACGGCGAGCACGGGCGTCGCGCATTTGCGCCAGGTTATCGAACAGCACCGTGCTCAACCGCGTGACCGGCACGTTGACTGCCCGACCGCCACCGCCCTGCTCGGTACGCGCCGAATGGACCAGACGCGTACGCACCCGGGCGTCGCGGGGCACTGTGACGCGCAGCGGCTTGAGACTGGCGATCTCGTCGTCGCTCATCTGCGCCAACAAACCGATTTCCCAGGCCAGGTACTGACGCGCCGCGTCCTTGTTGCCGGCGTGACGGTCGTGGGTGAAGAACAGAAAATCGATGCACTGCTGATCGGAAGGCGTGGTCGGATTTTCCTGCACCGCGAACCCTTCTGCGCGCCAGGCATCGATCCCGCCGTCCAGCAGCCGGACTTGAAGGCGCTGATTTTCCGGCAGCTCCTGCGCCGCGAAAGCAGCCAGCCGCGGATCATCGGCGACCAACACCAGTGGCCGTTGCTCACCGGTCACTTCAGACGCCAGCAACGAGCGAATCGACCAGCGCGACCCGGCGATATTCCCCTTGCGGAAGGTCATGCTCGGTCGCAGGTCAATCAGTGCGACCGCGTCATCCTTCAGCGCGTCGGCCAAGGCCCGCGCCGTGATCGATGGCAACGCCTCGTGAGCGATCACCTCAAACGCGGGCAACACCAGATCACTGCTCACGCCGCCTGCCAGCACATACGCCTCATGCCCCAACTGTCGAAGCCAACTGGCAACAATCGGTGCGCGCACGCCATCACTGTCGAGCAGCACCAACCGCGCCTGACGCACGCCGATATACAGATCGGTGGATTGAATCAACTGCCCGCCCGGCGTGTGTTGCGCACCCGGCAGACTGCCCGCAGCAAACTCCTCGGCAGTGCGCACATCGCATAAAAACAGGCTGCGCCCGGCCTCCCTGGCCCATTGCTCGACCTGCCCAGCCTCAACGGTCTTCACACCAGCCCGCTCCGCCAGTTGCGCAGCAGCGAGTCGCTGCCCCGGCAACGGGCCAGACGACACCACCTCGGCGTAACGTCGGATGCTGCCATGCTCCAGCTGAAAATCTTCCAGATACCAACCCTGGGTGCCGTTCTCCAACGCGTAGACCGGATTCTTCAGCCCCAGATTGATCAACGTCTGGGCCCCGATAATGCTGCGGGTCCGACCGGCACAATTGACCACGATCGGGGTGCTTTCGTCCGGCACCAGATCGTGGACGCGATAACCCAGTTCACCATTCGGGCAGCACACCGAACCAGGAATGGTCATCTTGCGGTACTCATCGAACGGCCGACCGTCGAGCACCACCAGCGGCTCGCCTCGCTCTTGCCATTCGGCCAGTTGCTGCGCGGTGACATGCGGCGTATGGCTGGCCTCTTCGACCAATTCACCGAAGGCCTTGGAAGGCACATGCACCCCGGCAAACAGCTGGAACCCGGCAGCCTGCCAGCCATCGGCACCGCCCTCGAGCACATGCACGTGGCCATATCCGAGCGCCCGCAGACGCTGAGCAGAACGCGCCGCGACATCCCCGCCGTCCTGGTCGTAGATCACCAGCCGAACCTGGGGATTCGGCGCCAGACGCCGGACCTCCAGCTCCAGACGGCTGTAGGGCAAATTCACCCCGAAAAACAGGTGAGCTTCGCCATATTGGCCGTGCTCGCGCACGTCAAACAGGGCAATTTCCTGCCCGTCGAACAGCCACTGCTGCAGTTGCCCTGGAGTTACGGTCTGGCTCATGGGAGTCCCGTTTGAAAAAAGAGTTATTGAAGCGCCAGAGAGCGCTCATTGGCCGCGACTTCCCGGCCCTTCGCATGTGGGCCAGTAATACAGATCGATCATGCGTAGGCCTTGATCGACGGCGCCATTTGCGAGGCGTTGTAATTGAGGATGCGCCCGTCGGCTTCCACGCCGTAACGGCCATTGAGGGACTCCAGCGGCAAACCGTACAGGTGGAAATGCAGGGTCGCCTGCTCGCCTTCGACACGAATGCCATGCAGGTCTTCGCCGAGAAACGAGATGGAGGTGCCGGGTTGCACGATCACTTGTTTTTCCAGGTGCAAGGTGGTGAAACCGGGCTCGCGGCCTTCGTCGTCTCGACGGTAGACGTAGTTGATTTCCTGGCCTTCGACCGCGCTGATGATCGCCCAGGTTTCATGGTTATGCGGGATCGTACTTTTGCCCGGCAACAACGAGTTCAGGTACAGCGTCGGCGTGTCGCCGTCGTCATTGAGACGGTAGCGGAACGCGGTGCTGCCCTGCCCCGGCACCGGCGCGGGGAACTCGTCGAAATTGAACAGATCGCGGCGCTCGGCCAGGACTTCAAGCAAGGAAACGATTTCCACCAGCGCGGCGCGGTCGACGCCCCGTTGATGGATGACGCGGATTTTCTTCAGGAAATCCTCGATGACGGCGGCACGGTTAACGGTACTCATGAACAGGCTCCTCGGTATTAGACGGACAGGCTGTAGCGACCCAGGTTGGTCAACAGATACGGATCATTGGCGATGGGCGGCCGGCGCCCCGGATCACCCAGGGCGTGACGCAAAAACTCCTGGGTGCGCTCGCTGGTGGGGTGCTGAAAGATTTGCGCGGCGCTGCCGTGCTCGACGATCACGCCGTTCTCGGTGAAGTAGACGATGTCGCTGATCTCTTCGGCGAAACGCATTTCGTGGGTGACCAGCACGCAGGTCATGCCCTCTTCGGTCAGCTCGCGAATCACCGTCAGCACTTCGCCGACGGTCTCCGGATCGAGGGCCGAGGTCACCTCATCAAACAGAATCAGTTCCGGACGCATCGCCAGGGCGCGGGCAATCGCCACCCGTTGTTGCTGACCGCCCGAGAGCTGGCCCGGATAGGCATCAGCCTTGTGTTCCATCCGCACCTTGGCCAACAAGGCGCGGGCGTCTTTCTCGGCGTCGATCCGGTTGCGCCCCAGCACCTTGCGCGGGGCAATCACCAGGTTCTCCAGTACCGACAAATGCGGGAACAGGTTGTATTGCTGGAACACAAACCCGACGCGCTTGCGCAATTCGATGCGCTGGGCTTCCTGGGCCAGGGTGTGAACCTCGGTCGTACCGACGCGGATGCTGCCGCGCTGGGGCTGCAACAGGCCGGTAATGCAGCGCAGGATGGTCGATTTGCCTGAGCCGGACGGGCCGATGATTGACACGGCCTGGCCGCGATGCACATCAAGGTCGATGCCTTTGAGCACCGGGTTAGTGCCAAACGACAGGTGCAGGTCGCGCAGACTGACCAGGGGCTCGGCGACGGTTTCAGTAGAAGGCATAACGTCGCTCCAGGCGTTGGGTGAGTCGGGAAATCGGGTAGCAATAGGCAAAGAACAGCACCAACAGGCTCAGGTAAATCACCACGGTGAAGCCGGTCATGTTCACGGTGTTGCTGGCGATTTGCGCGGTGTCGATCACGTCATGCACGCCCACCAGGGACGCCAGCGCGGTGCCCATGGTGATCACCGCGTAAAGGTTCATCCACGGCGGCAACATGCGCTTGAAGCACTGCGGCAGGATGATCGAACGGAAAATCTGTCCGCGAGTGAACGCCAGGGAACGTGCGGCTTCCCATTGGGTGCTGGGGATCGAGGCAATGGCGCCACGGAAGATTTCCGCGACGTTGGCACTCGCCGGCAACGCCAGGCCGAGGGTGACCTTGACCCAGTCCGGGAACGAGACATAGGCGCTGCCGATGTGGATCTCGAACGGGAACACATAGGTGGTGAAATAGATCAGCACCAACCACGGCGCATTGCGGAAAATCTGCACCCATATCCGTGCCGGCAAACGCAGCAGTCGCAGCGGGGACAGCGCCAACGCGCCGACCAACAGCCCCAGCAACGACCCCAGGCCGATGGCGACGAGGCTGATCAGAATGTTCTGACCAAAGCCCACGGCCAAGGCCGGCGACCATTGCAGCAAGGCCATGAACACCGGGCTGTGCGGGGCGACATACACCAGCCACAGCACGACACACATCAACAACAGCAGCTTGCCGACATGCCGCCGAGGCCAGGCCACCGGGGCGGTGACGGACGATTCAATGGCCATAGCCGGGCATCCTCAGGCGCGCTTCAAGGTAGCGCCCCACGCAATTGACGATAAAACTCAGCAGGCCGAAAAAGCTCAGGATCAGAATCATCAGCTCCAGCACGTTGTCGCTCTGGGTCCAGATCATGATCGCCGCGTAAGTGATGTCCCCCACGGCAATCGCCGAGGCCACGGCCGTCATTTTCACCAGGTCGATCAGGTTGTTGATCAGCGACGGCAAGGCAAAACGCAGGGCCAATGGCAGCTGCACATTCCACAGCAACTGACGGCTGCTGAACGCCAGTGAACTGGCCGCTTCCAGCGTCACGGTCGGCACCGCCTCGATGCCGGCGCGCAAGGCTTCGGCATGGAACGCGCCCTTGTGCAACGAGATCACGATCACCACCCAGGCGAACGGCGTCAGCGGGTTGGCCGCGCCGACAGCCTGTGTCAACAGCATGTTCAGCACCAGGAAGGCGCAATACAGCTGCACCAGGGTCGGTGTGTTGCGGGTGACCTCGACAAATATTCGGGCCGATTTTGCCAACCAGGGTTTTCCAGAGGTCAGCATCGCCGCCAATCCAACACCGGCCAGCAAGCTGCCGACAATGGTGAACAGGCAGAGCAGCACCGTGGTCAACGCGCCCTGCGCCAGGGTTCCGCGTTGGTAGGCGTCCAGCAGAAAACCGTAGTTCAGGCCGAACCCGGCAGTCCAGTGGACAAAAAGCTGCAGCCAATGACTCATGGTTCGCCCCGCAATTGCCCGCAGGCGTGAGCGATGCGACGCCCGGCTTCGGCAACGCTGTCGGTCGCCGTGGCGATGGACAGGCGAAACCACGGTGACAGGCCGTAAGCGCCGCCCGCCACACCGGCCACGCCCTCCTCCAGCAGATACGCCACGACATCGGTGTCGCTGTTGAGGCATACGCCATCCGGACGATAACGCCCCAGCAACCCGGCGCAGCGAACAAACACGAAGAAGCCGCCTTGGGGTTCCAGCACTTCAAGACCGTCCACGTCGCGTAAGGCGCTCACCAGTAAATCCCGGCGTTGCTGATAGGCCGCCACCTGCTCCGGCAAGAAGTCCAGGCCACCCTCGAAGGCCGCCAACGCAGCAGCCTGTCCTACCGAAGATGCTCCCGACGTAGATTGCGACTGCACGACTGCCATGGCGTTGGTCAGCACTTGCGGCCCGGCACCGAAACCGATGCGCCAGCCGGTCATCGCGTACGTCTTGGACACACCGCCCACCAGCAGGCAGCGCGGTTGCAAGTCCGGCGCGACATTGAGCAGGCTCTGCGCCGGCTGGCCGTCAAAGCGGATATGTTCGTAGAGTTCATCCAACAGAATCAGCACCTGCGGATGGCGACGCAGCACCTCGGCCAAGGCTTGCAGCTCGGCCACGCTGTACACCGCGCCGCTGGGGTTGCCGGGGCCATTGAGGATCAGCCAGCGAGTCCGCTCGCCGATGTGTTGGGCCAGCTGTTCTGCGGTGAGCTTGCAGCCCTGCGCCAGTGCGCACTCGATAAACACCGGCTCGCCGCCATTGAAGCGCACGCTGTCCGGGAAGGACGGCCAGTACGGCGTCGGCACCAGCACTTCATCGCCGTCGTCGAGGGTCGCGGCGAAGGCGTTGAAGATGATCTGCTTCGCCCCGTTGGCAATCACGATCGATTCCAGCGGATAGTCCAGACGGTTTTCCTGCTGGAGTTTGCGTTGCACGGCGACACGCAAGGCTTTTACGCCCGGCGTCGGGGTGTACTTGGTGGCACCGGCGGCGATGGCGGCATAAGCAGCCTGTTTGATGTGCTCGGGGGTGTCGAAATCCGGCTCGCCGGTGGTCAGGTCGAGGATGTCGCGACCGGCATCACGCAACGCCGTGGCCTGGGATTTGGCGGCGGCATTGGCCGACAGCGAGACGCGCTGCACGCGTTTGGACAGGCGAAGACTCATGACTGAATCACCTCCAATACCTTGCCCGGATTGAGCAGGTTTTTTGGGTCCAGCGCCTGCTTGATGCGACGCATCAGGTCCAGCTCCACCGGACTTTTGTAGCGCCCGAGCATGTCCCGTTTGCGCTGGCCGGTGCCGTGCTCGGCACTGATGGAGCCACCGTGGGCGTGGGCGCTGTCATGAACCAGCAGGCTGAGCGCCGCGTAATGGGCCATGTGCGCCTCGACCGTCGAATCAAGCGGATGAGCAACGTTGTAGTGCAGGTTGCCGTCGCCCAAATGGCCGAAGGTGAAGTGACGGACACCGGGAAAATGCGCCTGCAACAACGCATCGGAGTGGGCGACAAACGCCACGACCTGGGAAATCGGTACTGAAATGTCATGCTTCATGTTGCGACCAGCGCGCTTCTGCGCCTCGCTCATGTTCTCCCGCAACAGCCACAAGGCTTCGCTCTGGGCCAGGCTTTCGGCGATCAACGCATTGGCCAGCAACTCGCGTTCGAAGGCGTCCCCCAGCACTTCTTCAAAGGCTTGGCGGGCATGGGCTTCGCTGTGGTTGTCGGACAGTTCCAACAGCGCAAACCAAGGCTGATCAGCACCGAGAAAAGGTTGCGGACCTTGCGGAAATTGCTCGCGCAGCAGCGCGAGGCAGTCGGCACTGAGCAGTTCGAACGCGGTGAGGCTGGCACCGAAACCGGCGCGGGCATGGGACAGCAATTGCACCGCTTGGGCCAGAGAGTCGAAGGCCAGGAGTGCCGTCGCCTGCGCCTTGGGCAGCGGAAAGAGCTTCAGGGTCGCGGCGGTGATGATGCCGAGGGTGCCTTCGCTGCCGATATACAGGTCACGCAAGTCGTAGCCGGTGTTGTCCTTACGCAAGCCGCGCAGGCCATGCCAGATTTCGCCCTCGGCGGTGACCACTTCCAGGCCCAGGGTCAGCTCGCGAGTATTGCCATAACGCAGCACCGCGGTGCCGCCAGCATTGGTGCCCAGATTGCCGCCGATGGTGCAACTGCCTTCGGCGCCCAGACTCAGGGGAAACAAACGGCCGGCGTCACGAGCAACCTCCTGGACGGTTTGCAGAATGCAGCCCGCTTCGACGGTCAGGGTGTCGTTGTCGGTGTCCACCGTCCGCACACGATTCAGCCGATCGAGCAACAGCAACACCGCTCGGCCGCTGCCATCCGGGGTCGCGCCACCCATCAGTCCGGTATTGCCGCCCTGCACCACCACCGGCGTATCACTGGCCACACAGGCACGAACCACGGCCGCGACTTCTTCGGTGTTCGCCGGATGCACCGCAGCGATGACCTGCCCGACGTAACGACCCTGTTTGTCGGTCAGGTAGGACGCGGCCTCTTCGCTGCTCTGCACATGGCTGGGGCCGAGCAGTTGCTGCAAGGCCACAAACAATTGCCGACTCATGGTTGCGATGCCAGCGGAGTCGAGTTGCGGTACTGCTCATGCAGATCACGCAACGCTTGGGACGGCGTCATGCCGGTGCGCTCGCCCAGTTCGATCAGCCAGCCGCTGCGGTGCCAGTCGCGCACGATGGCATCGAGTTTCGCCTGGGTATCGTGCTCGCCTTTGCGCAGCCAGATCACCGAGTTCGACGGGATCAAATCACCCGGCAGCGGGATTTCATAATCAGCCCACTCGGCATCGCTCAGCAGCGCATGCATGGTCGGACTGACATGCACCGCCGCCACGCAACCATTGCCGCGCAGCGACAACAACGATTCGGATTGGCTGCGGAACGCCTTGATCTCTGCGCCGTAGGTTTCCTGCAAGGGCTTGATGAAGTTGCTGCCTTGGGACACGCACACCGGCTTGCCCTTGAGATCAGCCCATTGAGTCACGCCAGCGCCTTTGCGAATCAACGCGGCGCCGCCGACTTCTTCATAAGGTGTGGGCACGTAATCAAGAATCTCGCCGCGCTCTTCGGTGAACTGCATATTGGCGATCAGGATGTCGACCTTGCCCTGTTGCAGGAACTGCACGCGGTTGGGTGCCAGTACCGAAACGGTCTTCGCTTCGACGCCCAATGCCTTGGCGATGCCCTTGGCCAGTTCGACGTTGTAGCCCAGGTGTTCACCGGTCTTCGGGTCGATGGTGCCGAATGGCGGACCACTGAGAATCACCCCGACGCTGATGGCGTGGCGTTGCTCGATCTTGTCCAGCGTGGCATCGGCCTGGGCAAGGCTGGCGCCTAACGCGGCGGACCAGGCGAGGCAAAGCGTGGTCAGGCTTCTGGCGGAAAAATATCGGTTCATGCACGACTACCTTGAACGACCGCCCGGCAAAAGGACGGTCTGTTGAAAACGATGAGGTGGAGAACCGGGATCAGGCGCCGTTGGCCTGGAACTGTTTCTGCAGTTCCACCAGAGCGGGCGACGCGGGGGTGATGTGGTTGCGGGTCTGGGCCTCAATCAACCAGCCGCTGCGGTGCAGCTCCTTGATGATCGGATCGAGCTTGGCCTGGGTATCGCGTTCTCCGGGACGGGTCCAGATCACCGACGGCGCGGGATTGAGTTCAGGCGTAAGCGCGCGATAGCCCTGCCATTCGGCGGTGTCGGCGAGCAACGGATTGATCAGTGTGGCGTCATGCACCGCCGCGACGCAGTTGTTGCCGCGCAGGGCCAGCAAGGATTCCGAAGAGCTCTTGAAGGCTTTGATCTCGACGCCCAACTCGGTCAGCGGCTTGATGTAACTGCTGCCCTGGGAGGTGCAGACCGGCTGGTTTTTCAGGTCTTCCCAACGGGTGATCTTGCTGTCCTTGAGCACCGCTGCGGTTCCGCCTACGCGGTAGAACGGTGTCGGCACAAACCCGAGGATCTCGCCGCGTTCGGCCGTCCACTCCATGTTGGCAATCAGCAAATCGACTTTGCCCTGCTGCAAAAACTGCACGCGGTTGGCGGGCAATACCGGCACCAGCTCCACCTCGGCGCCCAGTTGCCGTCCCAGTTCCTGAGCGAGATCGACATTCAAACCGCGCGGCTTTTGGCTCGCTGGATCAATCCCGCCAAACGGGCCGCCGGACAGCAATACGCCGACCACCAGCACATGCCGTTGCTCGATCTTGTCCAAGGTTGCATCAGCCCGGGCACCGGTGCTGGCAACCAGCGAGATCAAGGCGCCCAGCATCACAGGCAACAATTGTTTAACGGCTGAGCACTTTTTCGACATGGATCTTCCCCTGATGATTGATCGGCGTACCCCGACCTGATGTGGAGGCATCCTAGGTACAGCCTTGAAGTAACGGAAATTCAAATATCTAATATCGTTATAACTTCCCGTATTCTCACCGGGAGCGCACTTCAACAAGACCCGTATTTACTGGCGCTAAAGTTCTAGAAGCGAAAAACCCAGCAAAAACACATAAATAAACGTAATGTTTATGTTTTCAGCCTTGATATAAAAACAGCCCCGGAATTGGCCATGCCGACCTCACCCACTCTCGATCTCGAATTACTGCGCACCTTCATTGCCGTGGTTGATCACCACAGTTTTGCCGAGGCCGGCGCGCAATTGGCCCGCACGCAATCGTCGGTCACCCAACACATGCAACGCCTGGAACAGCAAGTGGGGGTGAGCCTGTTCGAAAAGCGCGGGCGGCAAAAGCAACTCACCGAACCCGGCTTGCAGTTACTGCGTCATGCCCGGCAGATGCTGTCGCTCAACGACGATGCGCTGAACTCCCTGCGTGAAAGCAGCTTGAGCGGTGTGTTGCGCATCGGTTCGCCCCACGACATTGCCGACACCATCCTGCCGCCGATCCTCAGCCACATCGCCCGCTCGGCGCCGCGTTTGCGACTGGAAATCGATGTCGGGCGCAGCCCGTTTCTGATGGACGACTTGCACCGGGGCAAGGTCGACATGGTGATCTCCACCCGCCAGGACCCAAGCCTGGAAGGCTTCGCCTTACGCACTTCGCCGGTGTGGTGGATCTGCTCGGCGCAGTACATTCACAATCCCGGCGAACCGTTGCCACTGATCCTCGTGGATGAACCGAGTATCTACCGGCGCTATGCCCTGGAGGCGCTGGAACGCGCCAACATCAGTTGGCGCCAGGCGTACCTGGCGTCGAATCTGATTGGCATCAAGGCCGCGACCCGCGCAGGCCTGGGTGTCACCCCCCGAAGCATGGAGATGCTCGGTCCAGACATGCGCGTGCTGGGTGAAAATGACGGATTGCCGCGGCTGCCGGACGTGACCTACTACCTGTGGATCAGGCCCAACACCGCGAACTTGATTGCCCGAAAGGCCTATGACTTGATTCGTGCGAGCCAGGGGCTGTCCTTTTCCTGACGTGAGCGGCTCCGCGGATTCAAGCCCTGGCCATTTCAGAGCTTGGCGATCGAGACTTCTGTGGATTTGACGAAGGCAATCACCTCGCTCCCCACTTTCAATTCAAGATCGCGCACTGAACGGGTGGTGATCACCGAGGTGACGATGCCGGAGGCGGTTTGCACATCGATTTCGGAGACCACTTCGCCTGTCACAATTTCCTTGATGACACCCTTGAACTGGTTGCGGACGTTGATCGCTTTGATGGTCATGATGAGGCTTCCTGTCTGATGTCGAATACATCCGCACGGATGTGCAGGCCTTCAAAATGAACCTCACGAACAAATATTAAAAGGAATAAATATCGATTTGCTTATTCCTGAATCGAATATAAAGTCCACTCAGCATTTACCACAACGCCACGGTATAGCTTACGATCACGCGGTTCTCATCCAGGTCATTACCGAAGTTCGAACGCACTGACGCGTTACGCCATTTAACACCGAGCCCTTTCAAAGAACCGTCCTGTACCACGTAAGCGATATCGGTGTTGCGCTCCCATTCCTTGCCCTCACCCGGCGCAGTGCGTTGCACATTGTCGCCAGAGATGTAGCGCGTCATGAAGGTCAATCCCGGTACGCCGAGTGCGACAAAGTTGTAGTCGTAGCGCGCTTGCCAGGAATGTTCATCGATGTTGGCGAAGTCACCGATCTGCACGAAGTTGACCAGGTACGGATCGCTGCGCCCGATATACGGAAACGGATCGTCGCCGCTCATGCGCTGATAGCCAAAGCCCAACGCATGACCGCCCAGGCTATAGGTGAACATCGCACCGAAGGCCTGGTTATCGATATCTCGAAAGTTGCCGTCTTCGGTACTGCGCGCATAGCGCACGTCGCTCTTGAGCGACTGGCCGGCGCCCAGGTCCAGCGTGTGCACAAGCCCGAGGTAATTTTGCTGGTAGATGTTTTCCAGCTGGCCGTAGCGGTATTGCGCGGTCAGGTTCGGCAGGAACTGATAGTCAGCCCCGGCAAACTGAAACCTGTCGCTTTGCCCGCCAATACGGTTGGCGGTCATGTCTTGATAGTCGGTGGAGTCGACAAAATTGATCTGTGTGAGCTGACCGCCCGTGAGCTTCAAACGATCGATTTCCTGCACATTCACCAGCCCACCCTTGAACGTGCTCGGCAACAGGCGGGTATCGTTGGAATTCACCACCGGGTCCTTGATCTGCAACGTCCCGAACTTCAGGGTGCTGTTGGACACGCGCATTTTCGCTGTCAGGCCTAACTCGCCATAGCGATCCTGTGAGCCGCCGGACAAATCCGGTGGCAACAGATTAGTCCCCGCCGTCCCGCCACCGGAGTCCAGCTTGAAACCGGCCATGCCCAAAACATCCAGGCCAAACCCAAACGCTCCAGCGGTGTAACCCGACTCCATCCGCAACAGAAAACCCTGCGCCCACTCCTCGGCCTTGTCGCGCGAACCGTCCTGGCGAAAATCGCGGTTGAAGTAGAAGTTGCGCGCTTCCAGGCTGCCTTTACTGTCCGCGACGAAATCCGCCTGAGCGGTCGGTGCACAGAGCAGACCCAGGCCGAGCAATGTACCAACCGGGGCGTACCCATTGAATGGGCGGGTGCGACCCACTTTTGAAGGCACGTGGACAGTCATGATTTTTCCCATGGAAGAGGTTCCTGCGACAGCAAGCGAAGATGACGGACACGCCTCATTGTTTTTTTGTGGAGGCGTTGTCGTGGGGGGCGGACGCAGCGACCTGCGTCGTGGAGCGGATTCTTCGTGCCGGAGCAGAACGGCGTCAAACGGGAAAAAGACGAGGTTATGCATAAGAAAATTTGATGCCCGCGATGGCGAACTCTGGAGTAACAATTGCAACTCGCCCCTTCATTACAAGAGCCATAAGCGCCAAGGGAACCGCCATGAACCTCAAATTCCTCGAAACCTTCGTCTGGGTCGCCCGCCTGCAAAGCTTCAGCCTGACCGCCGAGAAGATGTTCAGCACTCAGGCAGCGATCTCCAGCCGGATCGCCGCGCTGGAAGATGAGTTGGGACTGCGCCTGTTCGTGCGCGATTCACGCGGGGTGTCGCTGACGCCCGAAGGTCTCAAGGTGCTCGACTACGCCGAGCAGATGCTCGAGGTTCAGCGCGCACTGAAACACTCGCTTGACAACACCAGTCCGCAGCAGGGGCTGGTGCGCATCGGCGTGATGGATACGGTGATTCACACCTGGCTCAGCCCGTTGATGTCGACCCTGATGCAGACCTTCCCCGCCGTGGAAATCGAGATCACTGCCGACACCGCGCGCAATCTCTGCGAGCAACTGCAAAAGGGCTATCTGGACATCGTTTTCCAGACGGACCTGATCCGCCACGAAAGCGTGCGCAACCTTGAGCTGGCGCATTACCCCATGCACTGGATCGCCGCCAGCAATTCGATCTACGCCCGGCCTTATGCCTCGCTCACCGAGATGGCCGGTGAGCGCATCATCACCTTCGTCAAACACTCTCGACCGCATCAGGATGTACTCAACCTGTTGCACGCCCATGGCATCAGCACACCGCGCGTCAGTTGCGTCAACTCGGTGTCGGCCATGACCCGGCTGATTCGTGACGGCTTCGGTATCGGCGCCTTGCCGGCGGCACTGGTGGCCAAACCCCTGGCCAGCGGCGAGTTGATCCAGCTGGATCCCGGCAGCCGCTTGCCGCAACTGGATGTCGTGGCCTCGTGGCGTGCGGGGGCTGGGCTGGAACTGATCGAGAACATCATCGAGATGAGCCGCCAGGTGGTCTGCCAATACGCGGCGGATGTCGGTCCGCTACTCATGGTCGCGGCACCGGGCCTCGACAGCCGACTGCCCCCTGAATAACTTTTAGTTGTCTGGGGGCAACAACATTCCTTGTTGGACGGCATCACCGCGGTTTTCTAAAAAGGGTCAACGATCCTGCCGAGATGCCATGATGAATCAACCCGCCCTGTCCTTCGAACAACTGCAGCGCAGCACCCCTTTCGCCCTGCGCCAAAGCATCGCCGCCGGGCACTATCAGGGCCACACCAGCGGCCTGGGCCAAGGCCGGGTGCAAGCCAACATTGTGATTCTGCCCAGTGATTGGGCCAACGAGTTCCTCAGGTATTGCACCCTCAATCGTCAAGCCTGCCCGCTGCTCGACATTACCGAGCCGGGCGATCCGTACTTTCGCAATCTCGGGACAGCCATTGATGTTCGCCACGACGTGCCCCGATACAGGGTCTATCACCATGGCGAACTGAGCGATGAACCGCTGGATATCGAGCACCTTTGGCAGGATGACCTGGTGGCCTTCGCCATCGGCTGCTCGTTCTCCTTCGAACAACCGCTGCTGGATGCCGGCATCCCCCTCAAGCACATCGACCTGGGGCGCAATGTCGCCATGTACCAGACCAACATCGACACGCGCCCCACCGCTCGCCTCGGTGGCAAGCTGGTGGTGAGCATGCGGCCGATGAAAGCCGTCGACGCCATCCAGGCCATTCAAATCACCGCACGTATGCCCAACGTCCACGGCGCTCCTGTGCACATCGGCGATCCGTCGCTGATCGGCATCCACGCGCTCAACACCCCGGACTACGGTGATGCCGTCCCCATTGAAGCTGACGAAATACCAGTGTTCTGGGCCTGCGGTGTGACGCCTCAATCGGTGGTGCAGGCTTCACGTCCACCACTGTGCATCACCCATGCCCCCGGCTGCATGCTGGTGACGGATTTGTACAACAGTGCTTTGTAAAGGCGTGAGTGTGCCGTAATGCCAATCAGTTAAGGAACGACACCATCCGTAGCAGCTGTCGAGCTTGCGAGGCTGCGTTCGGCTGCGCAGCAGTCGTGAAATCAGGCAGTGCGGTGTTTCAGTTAAACCTCGCACACAGGTTTTACGACTGCTGCGCAGCCGAACGCAGCCTCGCAAGCTCGACAGCTGCTACAGATCGTGGTTTGGCTGCCTATGCAAAGTCGAAGCCTTGTAAAACCACTCAATGTGGTCAACGATGCAATTGGCCTTCGTCCCTTGTTTTGTGCCATGGACCCTGCCCCATTTCCTGAATGTTCAGGACTAAAGTTCGCGCACTTCACCCACAAAAGACCGGATGACAGCAGAACCGACTATCCTTTCGGGCAGTGAACGCTGCACTCTTGGCAAAAAGGGACGCCATGCCAGACTATGATCGCGCCATCGGCTCCAGACCCGGCATCACAGGCGGTGATCGAACCTGCCTGATCAGGCCCGGGCTAATCTGGATGGCTTCAATTACGGTTTTCTGTCTTTTCACGGCAACGCCCGGGTTCGGCCAGAACCTGCCAACCGCAGCGGGTGCCGAAAACGCCACGGTTACGGTGATTCAAGCGCAGGAAATTGTTTCCAGGGCCACCCTCGATGCCGTTCGCTGGAGCGGCCCTGTATCCGGCCCGCAAGCCCCGCGGGGCAAGAGCATCGCCTTTGTCGCAGAAGATTTGCGTAACGGAGGAATTGTCGGTGTCGCGCAGGGCGCTCGCGAGGCAGCCAAGGCGATGGGCTGGACGCTGAAAATATTCGATGGCGCTGGATCATCGGCCGGGCGCGCAAAGGCCTTTTCCGATGCCCTGGCAGCGAAACCCGACGGCCTCATTCTGTGCGGCTCCGATGCCCTTGAGAACAATGCGGCACTGATCCTCTTCGCCAAACGGGATGTGCCGGTGGTTGGCTGGCACGCCGGGGCACGACCCGGGCCGATTGACGGCACGCCGGTGGCCATGAACGTCACGACCGACCCGCTCGAAGTGGCTCGCCTCACGGCCATGGCGGCAGTGGCACAGTCAAACGGACACGCCGGCGTGGTCATCCTGACCGACTCCAAGTACAGCATCGCCATGGCGAAAGCCAAGGCCATGGAAAACGTCATTCGGGCCTGTCCGGAATGCACGTTGCTGGAAGTGCGCGATGTCGCGATCTCCGAAAGTGGCGAGAAGATGCCGGCGATCACCAAGGAACTGCTTCAGCGCTATGGCAAGCGCTGGACCCACACGCTGGCCATCAACGATATCTATTTCGACTACTCGATTGCCTCATTGACCAACGCCGCAATACCCAGCGACGGCATCAGTCTGTTGTCTGCCGGTGATGGCAGCGCTTCGGCTTTCTTGCGCATACAGGCAAAAACCTACCAGACCGTCACCGTGGCCGAGCCGCTCAACCTGCATGGCTGGCAAGTGATGGATGAATTGAACCGGCTGTTTGCAGATCAGCCGGTGAGTGGCTTCGTCGCGCCGATTCACCTGGTCAATGCCGACAATATCGCCTTCGACGGCGGGAAGAAATTCCAGTACGACCCTGACAATGGCTATCGAGACATCTATCGCCACCAATGGAATCCCTGATATTGGACGTTACTTCCCGGCTCGGACGCCAGCTATTGCCGCAATCGCTACGCGCACAGTTCACACTGGCGTTCCTGACGCTGGCGCTGCTGATCCTGGCGAGTGGTGCAACGGCGGTCTACGCCTTGCGCACGTCAAACAACGCCACCCGCCAGCTGACGGATGAACGACTGGTCCGCATGCAAGATGGGCAAGACATGCTGCAGCGTACCTTGCTGATCGAACGCCAGACCGATCAGCTTCTGACAACCCGCTCCCCCGACACCCTGCGCTCAAGCTATGCCGCGACCGTCGAACAGCTTGAAGCCCTTGATCAACTGGTGCAGCAGCTGACTGCCGCGAACAGTGGCGTGGCGATACTCGACATGCATCAGTCGAGTCAGATGTTCCGCAATACCGCCAACATCGTTGCGCAGCTGCGAGAAAGCCTGCTGCAAACCGAGGTCACCTTCGAGCAAACCATGGAGGATCACACCACCCGGTTAACCGCGACTCAGACCCGGGCCAGCCTGGAACTGGCGATGTTGCTTTTCGATCTGCCGCAGGCTGTTGACAGTGATGCCGTGCAACGTTTGCGGATCCGCTATGAGCGCCTGTCACGCACCGCAGGCAAGTTACCCGACGCTGATGTGGAGACGCCCGATCTCTTCTCCCTGCGACTGAGACTCATCAATCAGCACAACGTCATACAGCGCTTCAATGAGGAACTGAAGAATGAGGCCGGGGTTCTGGTCGCGGTGGCCCGCGCACAATCCAGTGCTTACACCGAAGACTATCGCGAAGCCCTGCAGCGCCTGGTCGAGGCCTCAAATCGTAGCCAGCAATGGGTGCTTATCATGTTGGGCGCCAGCCTGGTGTTCGCCTGGTTCGTGACCCGGGTCTTCATGGGCCGTCATGTGCTCGCGCGCCTGAATGAAATCAGCCGGCAATTGCGTCAGGAACACACTGACAAAACGCATTTGATGATGGCGGAACATGGGAAGGACGAGATCGGCAACATGGCTCGCGCGGTGAATCAATTCCTCAAAGACCGACTTCAGCTGGAAAAAAGAACGGTCCAATTGAGTATCGCCACAGAGCGACTCGCCCTGCAAAACAGCCGATTAGAGCAAGAAGCCGTCATCCGTGCCGGACAAGGTCATGTCCTGGAGCTGATCGCCAGAAGCACCGAGCTTGCAGAAGTCCTCGACAGCCTGGCTCACCTGGTGGAGTCCCAGCTAGAGGGGATGATGGTGTCCATCCTGGTGCTGGATGAGGATGGCAAGCACCTGCTGCACGGGGCTGCCCCCAGTTTGCCGAAAGCCTATAACCAGCTCATTGACGGGATTGCGATCGGTCCGAACGTCGGTTCATGCGGCACCGCGGTGTATCGACGAGAACCGGTCATCGTCACGGATATCGAGCTGGATCCGCTGTGGGAGGCGTACCGTTCAGTCGCTGCACCCTATGGATTTCGCGCCTGCTGGTCGACGCCGATTCTGTCCCATGAGCGAAAGGTATTGGGGACGTTTGCCTTGTATTCCAACACCGTACGCAGCCCTAGCTCGACCGAAACGCGACTGATCGACATGGCGACACCGCTTGCCGGCATTGCGATAGAACGCCAACTTACCGAAAAGCGCATTCGCTATATGGGCGACCATGACGCATTGACCGGGCTGCCGAATCGCACACTGCTCGAAGACCGTCTCAAGCAGGCAATACTTTATGCTCAGCGCTACGACCGCCTGGTGACGGTGGTGTTTCTCGATCTGGATAAATTCAAACTGGTGAATGACAGCCTTGGGCACAGTGCTGGAGACGAACTGCTGAAAACCGTCGCCCAGCGCATGCTGGAGTGTGTACGACGCACCGACACCGTCGTGCGACTGGGTGGCGACGAGTTTGTGATCATCCTGTTCGACCAGCCCTCAGACCTCGACGGCGTTACTCCAGCCCTGCACAAAATCCAGGAAGCCATCCTGCGGCCGATTCAGCTCAGCGGACATACACTCCACGTCACCTGCAGCATGGGGTTGGCCACCTACCCTGCCGACGGCAACGATACCGACACGTTGCTCAGCAACGCGGACGCCGCCATGTACCGGGCCAAGGAGCTGGGTCGCAACAGTTACCAGTTCTATACGAGCGAGATGAAAAACAAGGTTCAGGGCAAGCTCGCCATGCAAGACGGGCTTCGAAACGCACTCAACCATGACGAGTTCCTGCTGCTGTACCAGCCACAGGTGGATTTGCAGTCAGGTCAGATTATCGGCGTAGAGGCACTGATCCGCTGGCAGCACCCCGAGCTCGGCATCGTGTCTCCAATCAAATTCATTCCGCAGGCCGAAGAGACCGGGTTGATCGTGCCCATCGGCGACTGGGTGATTCATGCCGCGTGCAGACAGAACAAGGACTGGCAGGATGCGGGCTGGCCGCCGATCACCATGTCGGTGAATATTTCAGCACGCCAGTTCATCGAAAGGGACCTGATCGACCGGGTGATGCATGCCTTGCAAGAAACCGGACTGGACCCGATGTACCTTGAGCTGGAGCTGACCGAAAGCCTGATCATGCAAGACCTTCAGCAAGCCATCAGCAAAATGAAGGAACTGCAATCAATGGGGATCAGTCTCTCGATCGACGACTTCGGCACCGGCTACTCCAGCCTCGCAGCATTGAAAAGCTTCCCGATCGCGAGACTCAAGATCGACCAGTCTTTCGTGCGCGATCTGCCCGACAACGAGAACGACAAAGCCATCGCCACCGCAGTGATTTCGTTGGGGCACAAACTGAACCTCAAGGTCATTGCCGAAGGTGTCGAAACCGAAGAGCAGCAAACCTTCCTGCGTGAAAACGGCTGCGATGAAATTCAGGGCCACTTTTTCAGCAGAGCGGTCAGCGCAGAGGAAATCAGTCTGTTACTGCGTACGCCCCGGTTGCCTCAACCGAGCCGCATTGCGAGCCCTGACCCGGTAAGGCGAAAACGCGATGTAAAGCGCCCAAGCAGTCCAATGCCCGGGCATTAATGACTCAGCAGTTTCTATGCACTTATCTGATCAAGGAAGAAACGACATTGAAAATAGCTTTTGGCGCCCTGCTGTTGACCTGGCTGACGACTATCGCACTCGCTGACGAGAACCCTGTCGGCTTCCACTCCTCCACACTGGCGGACTCGCACAATGACCGCGCACTGGAGATGGTCGTCTGGTACCCCAGTGCAACTACCGCAGCCACGCAAATGATTGGCGATGATGCGGTGTTCGTCGGTGCTTCTGCCGTTCGTGACGCGCCGCCCGCTGCTGGCAAGCATCCATTGTTGGTGCTCTCCCACGGGTACAGGGGTAACTGGAGCAACCAGATCTGGCTTGCCAGTGCTCTGGCTCATAGGGGTTACATCGTCGCCGCAATCAATCACCCTGGCACCACCACTCATGACCGTAGCCCTCAAGCAGCGGCGCAGTTATGGCAGCGGCCCGTTGATTTGCGCCGAGCCATTGATAGGGTCACCACTCAACCTGAAAAATTCGGCTTGGTCGCCAATGACCGAATTGCAGTGGTGGGCCATTCACTCGGCGGCTGGACCGCCCTGGAGATCGCCGGTGCTCGTTTCGATCCAGACCGCTTCGCCCATGACTGCAAAGCACACCCGCAGTTAGCAAGTTGCACCGTCTATGGAAAGATAAACCCCGCAAGCACCTCAGAATCACAGGCCGCGTTGGCCGCCGATTGGCGCGATAAACGCGTCACTGCCGTGGTTACATTGGACCTGGGGCTTTCACGGGGCATGACCGATGAAAGCCTGGCCGCGCTGCCGGTACCAACGCTGGTGATCGCTGCCGGCGTACCGTCGCGCGAGCTTCCCGCTGAGTTGGAGTCTGCCAACCTGGCCAAACGCCTGCCTGCGGCGTCAAGCCGTTACGTCGAAATCAGCGACGCAAGCCATTTCAGTTTCTTGTCGGAGTGCAAACCTGGCGCGGAGGTATTGCTCGAAGAAGAAGTACCAGGCGATGGCATCATTTGCCGGGATGGCGACAGCGCTCGCCCGCGTGGGGTGATTCAACAGCAGATTACATCGCTGATAGCAGAGTTTCTTCAGTCATCTATCTACAAAGAAGGCAGTTTGTAAAATCGCGGTACGAGAACTGCCGCAAGAAACGCGACATGGTATGTCGCCTAATTAGTAATTAGACCTAAGGAAAGATCCCCGATGCCCAGAGAATTCGAGCTCATTACGTCCGTGCCAGTCCCCTTGAGGTCCGGCATCTCCCACTTTTACAAGTCGATGAACCTGGCGGACGCTTTTGCGATTCGGCTCCCTGCGGGCACATCCAGCAATCCGGATTTGCTAGCTCGATTCATCTTTTCCCACCAGCCATCCTGGATCGGATGGCTCTTGAAAGTCCGAGACACTATCGTTGCCTGTTTTGGTCTCAAGACAGCCAAACACTTGGCAACACTTGCTCATCGGATTGGAATCTTCAAGGTCTACAGCACGAACCAGACTGAAATCGTGTTGGGAGAGGACGACAAGCACCTCGACTTCCGGATATCGGTTCTGTGTTCTGGAGAGGCAGAGCCAGAAGGCAGTCACCAACTCGTTTTTTCGACCGTGGTCCAGTGCCACAACCGTCTAGGCCGGGCCTACATCTTCGTCATTGCCCCATTTCACCGCTTGGTTGTTAAGGCCAGCCTCCTCCGTGCAGCGCAAGTCGGTTGGCCTCTGGCTACCTGCCCCTAAGGCTGAGAACGCTGTGTGCCCCAAGGAAAAAGGGGACTGATTTATTTTCTCAAGCAGGACAGCCCGATGGTGATCGAAGTCCCGCCAGGTTTGCAGGGCATTCTCGATGACTTCTTCCAGCGGCCGATCTGCTCCGAGGGCCAGATCGAAGGTCGCCAGTGGTGTGGTGATGTCGGGCTGCCGGGACCGGACAAAGGCAAGGGTGCCAAGTATCTGGTGCTGCCACCGGACTACAAGGGTGAGGTACCGCCGGGCTATCTGACTTACCGCTCGCGCACTTACGGCGTGTTCGTGTTCTGGCGCGGATTCTTCAAGGACCCGAAACAACTGGAGGCTCCGGTCGCGGTCATGGAGCAGACGCGCATCTATCCGCTGGGCAAACAGGCCACGGCCAAAGCGATGGCGTTTCCCAATGCCTCGAAAACTCCGGTCAACATGCTCTACCCCACCGATGGCAGCGCGTTCGACATGCTGTCGCGGTTCATCGGCCACGAATACGTTGACCCGCAAGACATGGAAATGCGCGGCATGCTCGCCGCACTGGGTATCGTCAAAGGCAAACCGTTCAAACCAGAGCCTGCCACCCGCGACCTGCTCGACAAGGCAGCGAAAACCGCAAGCAAGATCGGCCATGCCATTTCCTACACACCGCAAACCATTGTCGCCAATGGCACCTGGTATCCGGATCGCAAGTGGTTGAACGTATTCCCCGGCAATGCGACGTTCACCGCCGACACCTTCAATTACATCGACCCGCGCACCGGTTTCTTCACCAATGCCTACTCGGCCAGCACGGGCATGGCGGTGAACATGGAAAACGTCGGCGCCAAGTACCCGGCCACCTTCGTCGATGCCAAAGGCCAATTCCTGTCCGGCAGCAACAGCTACTCGCTGAACCTGCCCAAAGGCATTCCGGCGGCACTGTTCTGGTCGGTGACGGCGTATGACTCGATCACGGCATCAGGCCTGGATAACGGCCAGCCGTTCCCGTCGCTGAATACCATAGACAAACCCGTCACCAACACCGACGGCTCAATCGACGTGCATTTCGGCCCGAACTCACCAGGCGCCGGTAAAAACTGGATCAAAACCCTGCCGGGCGAAGGTTACTTCGTGATTCTGCGGTTATACGGCCCGACCAAAGCGTTCTTCGACAAGGCATGGACCCTCTACGACTGAATCTACGATTGAATAGATAATGATGCGGTCATTTGCGCGTGACACGCCGCCAGAATTTCATCGGCCAGCGCCGAGTCGTCAGGACAGGCGCGCGATAACATGATCGCGCCGACCGCGCGCGCAAGCAGGTCGATCATTTTCACCCTCGCCTCACCCGGCACCGCATCCGGCCCGGTCGGGTATTTTTCGCCGAGCGTTTGCAACGTGCGCTCGATGCCTTCAGCGAATGCCGACTTCAAATCGCCTGACTGACGCGCCGCGTCACCGCACAACGCCGCCATGGTGCAACCCGTGGCGCGCCCGTCGCGATGATCCCTGGACACATACACATCGATGAAATCCTTCACGCTCAATGCTTCGGCGCTGGCCAGTGACTGCGCAAGACTGTTGGCCGAGGCTTCGGCCATCAGGTCAGCCTTCGAACCGAAATGTTTGTAGAAACCGCCATGGGTGAAACCGGCGGCGGCCATCAGGTCAGCCACGCCGACACCGTCAAAACCGCGCTCGCGAAACACGACTGAGGCCGTTTCGACGATGTGCTCCCGATTTGCCTGGGCCTGAGCCTTGGACACTCGCATGTTCGATACCTCGCTACCGCTGAAAATTCATCGGCTGATGATACATAGATGCTGACCATAATCAAAACCGTTGACAGTTTAGATTTCGATCATCATCCTAATCGTAAGCGATATGACCATTTACCAACGGGCACGGAACAAACACCCATGAGCGACCTGAATCTGTTTACCCCCTACACGCTTGGCACCCTGACGCTGTCAAACCGCGTGGTTCTCGCCCCGCTGACGCGCAATCGCGCAGGCAAAGGCTTTGTGCCGAGTGAGTTTGCTGCTGCCTATTACAGCCAGCGAGCCAGCGCGGGCTTGCTGATTTCCGAAGCCTCGCAGATCTCGCAGCAGGGACAGGGCTATCAGGACACGCCAGGCATTTACACACCGGCTCAGATAGAGGGATGGCGCAAGGTGACCGATGCCGTTCACGCCAAAGGCGGGAGAATTTTCCTGCAACTGTGGCATGTGGGCCGTGTTTCCCACGTCGATCTGCAACAGCACGGCGCGGCGCCGGTAGCCCCTTCCGCGCTTCGTCCTGCGACCAAGGTGTTCGTAAACAATCGCTTCGAGGACGTTTCCGAGCCGCGAGCGCTGGAGACTGACGAACTGCCGGGCATCGTCAACGATTTCCGCCAAGCGGCGGCAAACGCCATTGCGGCAGGCTTCGACGGCGTGGAAATCCACGGTGCAAACGGCTATTTGCTGGATCACGGCGCCAACCTGCGTACTGATGCCTACGGCGGCTCGATCGCAAACCGTGCGCGCCTGCTGCTGGAAGTGACGGCCGCGGTGGCCGCCGAGATTGGTGCTGATCGCACGGGCATTCGTCTTTCGCCCGTCTCGCCGGCCAATGGTGTATCGAGCAGTGATCCACAGGCTCAGTTCGATTACATCGTCGACCAACTCAATACTCTGGACATCGTTTATCTGCACATCGTCGAAGGCGCGACCGGTGGGCCACGCGACGTGGCGCCCTTTGATTTCGACGCCTTGCGCCAGCGCTTCAAGAACACTTACATCGCCAACAACGGCTATGACCTGGACCTGGCCACGGCACGCCTTGCGGATGACAAGGCCAACCTGATCGCCTTTGGCCGCCCTTTTATCGGCAACCCTGATCTGGTGGAGCGGCTCAAGACCGGTGCGCCACTGTCTGCCTTCGACCCCTCCACGCTCTACGGCGGCGGTGCGGCGGGATACATCGACTACCCGACGCTTGCCGAATCAAGCGCTGCCGCGAACTAGGCACTGACTGATCGAGCCTGGTTTTACTCGTGCATCAATCCCACTCCATGTTCCTGATAAAGAGCTGACATCATGACTACTCACCCTACCGTTCTCATCACTGGCGCTTCCACCGGCATCGGCGCGGTTTACGCCGAGCGTTTCGCCCAACGTGGGCATGATCTGGTGTTGGTCGCCCGCGACCACTCGCGCCTGGAAACGCTCGCCGCAAAGCTGCGTGGCGAACACAACGTCGCCGTTGAAGTGCTTCAGGCCGACCTGACTCAACTCAGCGACCTGCACACCGTCGAAGCGCGCCTGCGGGATGACGCGCGCATCGGCATCCTCGTCAACAATGCCGGCGCCGCACAGTCCGGCAACTTCATCGAGCAAAGCACCGACAGCGTTGCGCACCTGGTGGCCCTCAACACCACCGCGCTGGTGCGGCTCGCCAGCGCCATCGCGCCACGCCTGGCCAAAGCAGGTGAAGGCGCGATCATCAACATCGGTTCGGTGGTGGGTCTGGCGCCTGAGTTCGGCATGTCGGTCTATGGGGCGACCAAGGCGTTTGTGCTGTTCCTTTCCCAAGGCCTGAGCCTGGAACTTTTGCCTCAGGGTGTTTATGTGCAAGCCGTACTGCCCGCCGCCACCCGCACGGAGATTTGGGATCGCGCCGGTATCGATATCAACACCTTGAGCGAAATCATGGAAGTGGATGATCTGGTCGATGCCGCACTGGTTGGCTTCGACCGTCGCGAACCGGTGACCATTCCTCCGCTGCATGAAGGCGAGCGCTGGGATGCCCTGCAAACTGCGCGTCAGGGTCTTTTGTCGCAGATCAGGCAGTCCGCCGTGGCTGAACGTTATTTGACTCAAGTCTGACCCATGTCGAGCAGGTCGGCCTCGCCTCGCAATCGGACGGAGTAAACATGACCCATATGGTTATAAGCAATCACCCGGGTTCGCAGTCGTCATTTATCAACGCGGCGAACCAGTCGGTTCTGATTGGCGGGATACCCTTCGCTTATCGTGACCTGGGGCCCAGGACGGAGGTCCCGCTGGTCATGTTCAACCATTGGGGGGCAGTGTTGGATAACTTTGACCCCAGGATCATCGACGGTCTGGCAAAAAACCGGCGTGTCATCACTACTGATTACCGCGGTATCGGTGGCTCGGGCGGCGCCGCGCCATTGACCGTTGGTGAGATGGCTGACGATGCCATCGGCCTGATTCGTGCGCTGGGTTTTGACAAGGTGGACCTGCTCGGCTTTTCACTCGGCGGCTTCGTCGCTCAAGACATCGCCCTGAAAGCTCCCGAACGCGTGCGCAGGCTGATCCTCACCGGAACCGGACCGGCCGGTGGCACAGGCATCGACAGCGTCGGTTCGGTGACCTGGCCATTAATGATCAAAGGTTTGCTGACGCTACGAGATCCCAAGTTCTACCTGTTCTTTACCACCACGGCCAACGGACAACGCGCCGCGTCCGAGTATTTACAACGATTGAAAGAGCGCCGGCAAGACCGGGACAAAGGCCCGACACCCCGCGCGTTTTTACGGCAATTGAAAGCCATTACTGCGTGGGGCAAGCAGGCGCCGCAAGAACTCGGTCGCCTGCGGATGCCGACGCTGATAGCCAACGGGGACAACGACATCATGGTGCCCACTGTTAACTCGATTGAGCTGGCAAAGCGAATCCCCAACGCGCAACTGATCATTTACCCGGACGCCGGGCACGGCAGCATTTTCCAGCACCCTACCGATTTCGTGGCCAAGGCTTTGGCGTTCCTCGACGCCTGACCGCCTGCACGTCTCATCGCATCAACGTTGCCGGGGCCGCGCCCCATTCTCATTCCACCGACAAGAGCAGCTGCAACATGAAGGCATTTTTTATCGACCGCTACGGCAAGCAGAACGGAATGATTGGCGAAGTGCCCGACCCTGCGGTCGGTGTGCATGACGTTCTGATCCAGGTGCATGCAACGAGCGTGAACCCGTTGGACTCGAAGATCAGAACCGGGGAATTCAAACTGATCCTGCCCTATACATTTCCATTGGTATTGGGCAATGACCTGGCTGGAGTGGTCGTTCGCACGGGTTCGGCGGTGAAGCGATTCAAGCCAGGAGACGAAGTCTATGCACGTCCTCCCGAGGCACGGATCGGGACGTTTGCTGAACTGATCGCCGTGAACGAAAACGCGCTCGCGCTGAAACCCTCGAATCTCGACATGGCCGAAGCGGCTTCCATCCCCTTGGCCGTCTTGACGGCCTGGCAGGCGCTGGTTGAGACCGCCCAGGTGAAAAAAGGCCAGAAGGTGTTGATTCATGCCGGATCCGGCGGTGTCGGCACGCTTGCCATCCAGCTCGCCAAACACCTTGGCGCCTTCGTTGCGACCACCACCAGCACGGCGAATGTCGAATGGGTGAAAGCACTCGGGGCGGATGTGGTCATCGATTACAAACAGCAGGATTTTGCAAACGAGTTGCGCGATTTCGACGTGGTGTTGAACAGCCTCGGTGCCGATGTACTGGAGAAATCGGTCAAGGTTCTCAAGCCTGGCGGACAGCTCATTTCCCTTTCGGGGCCGCCGACCGCGCAGTTTGCCCAAGAGCAAGGCTTGTCCTGGGTGCTGGGGCAAGTCATGCGCCTGCTGAGCAGCGGTATTCGCAGAAAAGCCCGCAAGCACGGGGTGAACTATGCATTTTTGTTTATGCGTGCCGACGGGATGCAACTGCAAAAAATCACCTCGCTTATCGAGGCTGGCGTCATCAAACCGGTCATCGATCGTTCCTTCCCTTTTGAATCGACTGCCGAGGCGTTGCGGTACGTCGAGCAGGGCAGATCAAAAGGCAAAGTCACCATAACAATCAAATAAGCGCACTACAAAAAATGTCAGTAGATAACGTGCATGCCGCCAAGTATCAGACTCCAGCGCCTGAACCAGAGGAGCAGCCACCGCACAACAGGCACACACAGGAGCAGTTGCAACCGGAAGTCGCGCCTGTAGAAAAGCCGATGATCATTTGGCGTAGCTTGATGCTTGAGCAGTAATGAGAAATGCTTCATCTGCAACACTCCTTCTGCTTACACAGAATTTAGTTGTGTTGCGTCGACCGGTTGAATCCACAGTCTTCAGGCACTTTTCGTTTTCTTGCTGACAGACCTCACGAAAACGCGCACCGGCGCTCATCAAACCCAAGAGGCTGGAGTCTTCGATAAACACCGTGATGTGCAACGCTGCGCCAGTGGCTTCGGCAATGGCGACAGCGCGCTCCAACGCCGGGGTGTGACGCATGCCTGGACCGGTTATCAGAAAGAGTCGTTGATATTGGCTCATGTAACACCTCCAAACGTTCCGGGATATCCAGCTCCCCCAGCGCTCTCGACTGTCACACCACCGACGATTTACTTTCGCCTCAACTATCTGGATCGACACTATCAATAGACGCCCGGATTCCCGAGCTTGAAGCCATAGGCTTTGAGGATGGCGTGGACCTCGCTCATGCGAACGTCCCTACTTCGCCGTCCCACCACGCGGCTTGTAAAAAAGAAACATCGAAGTCTCGGTGGTCTTGATGTATTTCCTGGCCCAAGCGGGTTTCACTTTCCTGTCGTGGAAATACATCGCGCCGTGGGTTCGGTCGTTCAGTTGCTTGTTGAGCGCCTTGCGTGCGATTTCCTTGGCAATCGCGTATTGGGTTTCTTCCTGGACCTGATCCGAGCGTCCATCACACCACCACGAAAACTGACAATTTTTGGTTTCAGAGCCCTGCTTGACCACGGCGCATACCGTGTCCGGAAAGCCCTCATGGCCCAGGCGGTTCATGACGACGCTGGCGACGGCTTCCATGTCGGCGGACGATTTGCCTTTGGATTCCCAATAGATGGAGCGGGCCAGGCAGGTGATTGCATCGTCCATAGGCGACTGACCGGCCGGATCGACCGCCTGAGCCTCGGATGTGGTGATGGTTTCGGACTTGGGCACCGGCACATCGGCGCCCTTCTCCGCGGCTTTCTGCTCAAGGACCTCGGCCTTGTCCTCAGCCACTTCCTTTTTTTGCTCCTGTTCAGACGCGATGGCGTGGCCGGCAAGAAGGGTTATTGCGAAGCAGGTGGCTATCCAGACAACTCGCATGATCGACCTTTCTGACGGAACCGGAAGCACGCCACACTGGCGACTTTGCTTGATTGTAGTTGCCAAAATTCATTCCAACAGACGGACAAAAAAACTGTCTTCGGGCATGAAAAGTCATTGCGCTCGCGGGGGTGAAATCGCGCATGATGGGCGCAGTCAGCTCAAGGGGATTTCCATGCGCTTCATATCATCTGCTATGCGTCTTGCCACGTTGTCACTGGGGATGTTGTTCGCCATGAATGCGTTGGCGGCCGACGAGAAACAACTGATTGATTCGATCAACCTCTACCGCAGCCAGGTGCAGCGCTGCGCGGGTCAGGTATCGCAGGAACTGCCACCGCTGGCCGGTGATCCACGTCTGGCGCTGAACGCCAACAGCGTCGGCAATCTGCAGCAGGCAATGGCCAGCGCGGGTTATCCGATGAAGAACGTACAGGCGATCAGCCTGTCCGGGCCGCGCGATGCGCCGTCGGCGATGAAAGCTATTCAGGAAAGTTTTTGCCAGATCGTGCTGGACCCGCAATTCGTCGATGTCGGCGTCAGCCACCAGGACCGCGAGTGGCGCATCGTGCTGGCGCGTCCACTGTTGAGCGGTCGCCTGGGCGACTGGCAGTCGGAAGGTCAGAAGCTGTTGGCCGAACTCAACATCGCACGCAGTCAGCCGCGCCAGTGCGGCACGCAATCCTTTGCCGCCGCCACGCCACTGGCCTGGAACGCCGCACTGGCGACGGCGGCCGAGGAGCACGCCCGGTCGATGGCCAACAACAATTACTTCGATCACAAGGACCGCGATGGCCGCATGCCGGGTGATCGGGCTGAGCTGGCAGGCTACAGCGGCGGGCAGGTCGGCGAGACCATCGCTGCCGGCCAAGACACCGTGCGCAAGGTGGTCGATGGCTGGGTGTCCAGCGCCGGTCACTGCGCGAACCTGATGAACCCAAATTACCGGGAGATGGGCGCGGCCTATGCGGTTGATCCGAAGAGTGATCCGGGGATTTACTGGACGGCGATGTTCGGGGCGCAGTAACGCCCGTTTTTTTGCAGGCACAAACCCGGAACTCACTGTTGGGCTCCGGACAGTAAAAACCCGTCATAGATTCTGTCGATCACTTGGTCATCCATAGTGATTGGACGTCCCGCCAAGTTGCTTTTAGCCTGCGCTAACCAACTCCGTAAACAGCGCAATAGCCATTAACAATGGACTCCTGCGCAGGCAGAACACCATGATCGTCAGACCCAAACCCAACCTGATCAACATCCTGATTGCGCTCAAGGGCTCGATTGCCAAGCGAATTGCGTTACGTAGCCTGATGGTGACGCTGCTGGCCTCCGCCATCGTGCTCGTCGAAACAATGCACCCCAGCTACTTTGCAAAGGTCAACGCGACGCCCTTCACGTTGCTGGGCTTGTCCCTTTCTATTTTCATGAGCTTTCGCAACAACGCCTGCTATGACCGCTGGTACGAAGCGCGTAAAGCCTGGGGCGAAATGATGGTCGCGATCCGTTCGATGATTCGTGAAACCCAGGTCATCAAGGACGCGAAAGAGCGGCAGAAGATCCTGCGCAACCTCTGCGGTTTCGCCCATGCGCTGAACGCCAAGTTGCGCGCGGAAAATGAACTGGACGCGGGTTGCGACTGGCTTGAGCCGATGCCGAAGGGCAACGCACCTGACATCAGTGGGCGCATTCTGATCCAGGTCGGCCAACAGTGTTCAGCACTTGGCGAGTCAGGGGTAATCAGTGAGTGGCGCTACACGCTAATGGCCAACCACCTGACAAGTCTGACCCGGTCCCAGGCGGTCTGTGAACGAATCAAACACACGCCACTGCCCTTCCCCTACACCCTGTTGCTGCACAGAACCATCTACCTCTTCTGCATTTTGCTGCCCTTCGCGATGGCCGAACCACTGGGCTGGCTGACACCGGTTTTCACCGCCATCGTCAGCTATACCTTTTTCGGTCTGGATGCGATTGGCGATGAGCTGGAGGACCCGTTCGGCCGCGATGAAAACGACCTGCCTACCGATGCAATGGTGCGCAACATCGAACGTGATGTCCTGGCGGCGCTGGGTGCAACGCAGCTTCCCCCGGTTCTGGAACCCGTCGACTATGTGTTGGGGTGAGTTCGGCGTTTGAGTCAGTACGCTCCTTACTTCCGCCCACAGCAGGCTCATTGCATGGCGCTTCACGCCTCCACCTGCACCACCTCGATCCCGAGCTTCTGATAGTCCTCGACATTGCCCGACGCCACATGACGCTCGGTGATCAGGGTATGAATGCGCTGACACGGCGCAACCACGAACGGCTCCACCGCCCCCAGTTTGTCGGCGGTAGTGACAGCAACGACATGGGAGGCGCTGGCGAGCATCGCCTGTTTGACCGGCACCTCGTCGAAATGCAGGGAGCTGATGCCGACTTCCGGGTGAATCGCGCAGACCCCGGTGAACAGCAGATCAGCCTTGATGCCCTCGATCAGCCTCAGGGTTTCATGTCCGCTGGCCGACATGGTCGCAGGGTTGAGTTGTCCGCCGGCCAGAATCACCGTGATGCCTTTGTATTCGGCCAGGGTGATCGCGATCATCGGCGAGGCGGTGACGGCCGTGATGGAAATGTCCGACGGTAGAGAACGGGCGATCTGCAGCGTCGTGCTCCCCGAATCGAAAATCACAATCTGGCCGTTGTGCACCTGGCGTGCGGCGAGTTGTGCCAGGTGTGTTTTCACCTCATCGGTTTCGCTGACGCGGGTGAAATAATCCTTGCCGGTATCCTTGGGCCGCGGCAGCGCCCCGCCGTGCACCCGCTGCACCAGCCCGGCGCTGGCCAGCTCCGCCAGGTCACGGCGAATGGTGTCTTCGGACACCGCGAAATGCTGGCTCAGCTCACTGGCCATGACCTTGCCATCACGTTCCAGGATCAATAGAATTTTTTGCCGACGCAGATAAGGGAGCTCGGCGGCTGAGTGTGAGTCGTGCATGCTTTTGCCCGTTTTTGCCCGTTTTTGCGCGTAACTGCGTGTTTGTGCGAGACTAGCCAAAGCGCGAGATAAACACAAACCAGCCGGCTATCAATTGTTTCGATGATTCATATCATGAAGCCGAATTTTTTATTTGTTTGTGACCTATTCAAGATGGCGCCATCAAAAATGTTTTGGATGAAAACTTCATGAATCTAAACTTTGCCTTTGCCTGCATGATCGTGGTCTCGTTCGCGATTGCGTTAGGCCACGCCTGATCAGCGGAAACCAAGGGGTTAGCGCATCAGAGGGGGTCGAGCGCCGCGGTACTTGGGGAACGCCGGCAGAAAAGCCATAAGCCTTGCCAAACATGGTCTATAACCAGTGTCGACATGATTTGGATCAGGGAACCTTGAAGGCTCCCTCGCTAAATTGATCTCTTGAAAAAAAGCCGACAAGTGACTGTCCGCTAGGAGATTCCTCGCATGAAAACCCTGAAAATAGCCGCCAGTGATTCCGCGTTCGATTGTTTCCAGACCTCCCGAGAAGTGATTCCGCTCAATCAAACCGACTACACCGACGTCGCGGTTGCGGTGTTCTCTGTGGAGGATGTGATGGCGGGCGCCCTGGACGTCCTGCAACGTACCGGTTTCGATATCCCCATATTTCTCGTCGCCTCCCCCGGTTCCGGCAACCGCGCCCGGGACGTCTACAAACACCTGCAGGATGTTCTGCTTCAGGTGAATGGCATTTTTGACCCCTCGCGCAACAACGCCGAATACCATGGCAATCAATTGGAGACCGCGGCAAAAGCCTATGAAGAAAGTCTCCTGCCGCCGTTCTTCGACGCGCTCAAGCACTACACCGAATCGGCCAACGCGACGTTCGCCTGCCCGGGCCACCAGGGCGGCCAGTTTTTCCGTAAACACCCGGCTGGCCGGCAGTTCTTCGACTTCTTCGGCGAGACCCTGTTTCGCGCCGACATGTGCAACGCCGACGTCAAGCTCGGCGACCTGCTGATCCATGAAGGCCCGGCACTTCTGGCGCAAAAACACGCGGCGCAGGTGTTCAACGCCGACAAGACCTACTTCGTACTCAACGGCACCTCGGCCTCCAACAAGGTGGTCACCAACGCGTTGCTCACGCCTGGCGACCTGGTGCTGTTCGACCGCAACAACCACAAATCCAATCACCAAGGTGCGTTGATCCAGGCGGGGGCTACCCCGGTTTACCTGGAAACCGCGCGCAACCCTTATGGTTTTATCGGCGGGATTGACGCCCATTGTTTCGAAGAAGATTACCTGCGCGAACTCATCAGCGAAGTCGCACCGGACAAGGCCGAGCTGCCACGGCCGTTTCGCCTGGCGATCATTCAGCTGGGGACCTATGACGGCACCATCTACAACGCCAGACAAGTCGTCGATCGCATCGGCAAACTGTGCGACTACATCCTGTTTGACTCGGCGTGGGTGGGCTACGAACAGTTCATCCCGATGATGAAGGATTGCTCGCCGCTGCTGCTGGATCTGCACGAGAACGACCCCGGGATCTTTGTCACCCAATCGGTGCACAAACAGCAGGCAGGGTTTTCCCAGGCGTCGCAGATCCACAAGAAAGATCGCCATATCAAGGGCCAGGCCCGTTATTGCAACCATGCGCAGCTGAACAACGCCTTCATGGCCCAAGCGTCTACCAGCCCGTTTTACCCGCTGTTTGCCTCACTGGATGTGAACGCGCGCATCCATTCCGGCCGCAGTGGCCTGCGCCTGTGGGAAGACTGTGTGAAGTTCGGCATCGACGCGCGCAAGTTGATTCTGGAAGCGTGCACCCTGGTTCGCCCCTTCGTGCCGGATACCATTGACGGGCGCCCCTGGCAGGACCATCCGACTGAGGACATCGCCAACGACATCCGGTTTTTCGAATTCCATCCGAAGGATCGCTGGCATGCCTTTGGCGGTTACGCCGACAAGCAATACTTCATCGACCCCTGCAAGCTGTTGTTCACAACGCCCGGTATCGACCCGATCGATGGCAGTTACACCGACTTCGGCATCCATGCCGGTATCCTTGCCAACTTCCTGCGCGAGAATGGCATCGTTCCGGAAAAGTGCGACCTGAACTCGATTCTGTTCCTGCTCACCCCGGCCGAAGACTGGGCGAAGATGACTCATCTCGCCGCACAGATCGCGCGCTTTGAACGCTTCATCAGTGATGACGCGCCGATGAGCCGGGTGTTGCCGGCCATCTATGCGCAGCATCAGGAGCGCTATCGCAACTACACCATTCGCCAACTCTGCCAGGAGATGCACGACCTCTACCGAACCCATAACGTCCAGCAATTGCAGAAGGCAATGTTCCGCAAGGAACACTTCCCGAAGAAGGCGATGAACCCGCAGGCCGCACAGTTCGAATTCATCCGTGGCAACGTCGAACTGGTGGCGCTGGCAGACGCCGAGGGTCGCATCGCTGCCGAAGGTGCGCTTCCCTATCCACCCGGCGTGCTCTGCGTGGTGCCCGGGGAAATATGGGGCGGTGCGGTACTTAAATACTTCCTGGCGCTGGAGGAAGGCATCAACTCACTGCCCGGCTTCACGCCGGAACTCCAGGGCGTGTACTTGAAACAGGAAGGTGATCGCATTCGAGCCTATGGGTACGTGATCAAGACGTGAGTCTTCACACCGCGCCCACAATAAATGCTCGCAGCCATTGATGCGCCGGATCGCGATGACAGCGCTCCGGCCAGAGCATGCTCATCTCGTAACCCGGCACCTCCAGCGGCGGCTCGAGCACCGCCAGCCCATTTACGTCTCGAACCAGCCGTGCGGGCAGCATCGCCACCAGGTCCGTGCTCTCCAGCACCGAGCGGACAAACAGGAAGTGCGGAACCGACAGCACGACCCGGCGCGTCAGCCCGACTTCGGCGAGCGCCCTGTCGGTGGTGCCGTGAAAGCCGCCGCCATCCGGCGACACGATCACATGATCTAGCTCGCAGAATTGCGCCAGCGTCGGCCGTTTTTGCAGACGCGGATGGCCGGCACGTCCCACCAGCACATAGCGCTCGGTAAACAGTGCCCGGCGATGCATACCGGGTGGCGAGTCCTCGCTGGTATGAAAGGCCAGATCGATGGCGCCCTGCTCCGCTTGTTTGGCCAGTCGTGGCGGGACTAGGTCAAACACCGCCAGGCGCGTGCCCGGTGCTGCCGAACGCAGCCCGGCCAATGCGGGCAACAGGATGGTCGACTCGCCGTAATCGGACGCCATGACCTTCCACGTCTGTTTCGCCTCGGCCGGGTTGAAAGCGTCGGCCGGCGACACCGCGCGCTCCAGTGCTTCCAGTGCCTGGCGCAGCGGTTCGCGCAATTCATCGGCGCGGCCGGTGGGCCGCATGCCCCGTGGGCCCGGCAGCAACAGCGGATCGCCAAAAATATCGCGCAACTTCGCCAGATGCACACTCACCGACGGTTGCGACAGATTCAGACGGTGCGCCGCGCGGGTCACGTTGTGTTCCGAAAGCAGGACATCAAGGGTCAGCAACAGGTTGATGTCCAGCCGCCGCAGATTATTCATGACAATACCTGGCATATTGGTTATTCATTTCCAATATACCGGTCAACGTCCGATCCTGCAGCCTCCAGACACCGGAGACTCAGTGATGAATGTTTTGCTCGTTTATGCCCACCCTGAACCCAAGTCCTTGAACGGCTCGCTCAAAGATTTCACCGTCGAACGGCTGGAAGCTGCCGGCCACCAGGTCCAGGTTTCAGACTTGTACGCGATGAACTGGAAAGCCCCGCTGGATGCCGATGACAGCATCGGCCGGCCCAGCGACTCGCGTTTCGATCCGTCGTTGGACTCCAAGCGTGCGTACGCAGAAGGCCTGCAACAACACGACATCGCGCGTGAGCAGGAGAAGCTGATGTGGGCGGACGCGGTGATTCTGCAATTTCCCCTGTGGTGGTTTTCGATGCCGGCGATCCTCAAAGGCTGGGTGGAGCGGGTCTACGCCTATGGTTTCGCCTATGGCGTGGGGGAACATTCCGACGCGCGCTGGGGCAACCGTTATGGGGAAGGCACGCTGGCAGGCAAGCGAGCGATGCTGGTCGTGACCGCCGGCGGCTGGGAGTCTCATTACAGCCCGAGAGGCATCAACGGTCCGATCGACGACCTGCTATTCCCGATCCAGCACGGCGTGTTGTTTTACCCAGGTTTCGAGGTGCTGCCACCGTTCATGATCTATCGCACTGGCCGAATGGACGACGCACGCTTTTCAGCGACGTGTGACGCACTTGGGCAGCGCCTGGATGACCTTTGGACTACGCAGCCCATCGCGTTTCGTCCGCAGAATTCGGGGGCGTATGAGATTCCGCAACTGACGTTGCGCGATGAGATTGCGGCGGATGAATTCGGGTTTGCGGCTCACATTGGGGAATCAGCCCGGGGTTGAGCGTGATGGCGAGTGGATATCTGCGCGAAGCCTATTATGCTTCAGGAAACCTTGCAGCGATGCGAGGCCGTCAGCCTGTGTGCATGCTTCGCGCAATCCGTAATCCGACGACATCAGCCCCAGGGCCTGGGTGCGGCAAAAAGGTAACGAGGTACTCCGGCCTATAACAAGAACGACGGAGAAGACTCATGGCCGCAATCGACAACACTTCCACGAGCAGCGCGCCCCACCACGGGATCACCAAGGAGGAGCGCAAGGTCATTTTCGCCTCGTCCCTGGGCACCGTGTTCGAGTGGTACGACTTCTACCTTTATGGGTCTCTCGCCGCGATCATCGCCAAGCACTTCTTCGCCGGCGTCAATGAGACAACGTCCTTCATCTTCGCGCTGCTCGCGTTCGCCGCGGGCTTCGCGGTACGCCCTTTCGGCGCCATCGTGTTCGGCCGATTGGGGGACATGATCGGGCGCAAACACACCTTTCTCATCACCATCGTGATCATGGGTATCTCCACCGCCGTGGTGGGCTTTCTGCCCGGCTACGCGACCATCGGCGTGGCAGCGCCGATCATCCTGATCAGCCTGCGCCTGTTGCAAGGCCTGGCCCTGGGCGGTGAGTACGGCGGCGCGGCGACCTACGTGGCGGAACATGCGCCGAAAGGCAAACGCGGCTACTTCACCTCGTGGATTCAAACCACCGCGACCCTTGGGCTGTTCCTTTCGCTGCTGGTGATCCTCGCCTGCCGCACGATCCTCGGCACCGAAGCTTTCGAGGCCTGGGGCTGGCGGATTCCGTTCCTGCTGTCGATCCTGCTGCTGATCGTCTCGGTGTACATCCGCTTGCAACTCAGCGAGTCGCCGGTGTTCTTGAAGATGAAAGCCGAAGGCAAGTCCTCCAAGGCGCCGCTGACCGAATCCTTCGCCCGCTGGGACAACCTCAAAATCGTGATCATGGCCCTGCTCGGCGGCACTGCCGGCCAGGCCGTCGTCTGGTACACCGGGCAGTTCTACGCACTGTTCTTCCTGCTACAGACGCTGAAGATCGACCCGCAGACCGCCAACCTGTTGATTGCCGGCTCCCTGCTGATCGGCACGCCGTTCTTCGTCATATTCGGCAGCCTGTCCGACCGTATCGGCCGCAAGGGGATCATCATGGCCGGCTGCATCCTGGCGGCAGTGACCTACTTCCCGATCTTCCATGCGTTGACCCAATACGGTAACCCCGACGTGTTCATCGCGCAGGAGAAGAACCCGGTCACGGTGGTCGCCGATCCCGGCCAGTGTTCGTTCCAGTTCGACCCGGTGGGCAAGGCCAAATTCACCAGCTCCTGCGACCTCGCCAAGACTGTGTTGGCAAAGCGGGCCATTCCCTACAAGAACGAGAAAGCCGAACCGGGCTCCGTCGCGCAGGTGCGCATCGGCGACAAGGTGATCCAGGGCTTCGAGGGCACCGGCATGCCGGGCGCCGACTTCAAGGTCAAGAACGACGCCTTCGCCGCCACCCTCGGCACCGCACTCAAGGACGCCGGCTACCCCGAGAAAGCCGACCCGGCCAAGACCAACTACCCGATGGTGCTGCTGCTCCTGACCATCCTGGTGATCTACGTGACCATGGTCTACGGCCCGATCGCCGCCTGGCTGGTGGAACTGTTCCCGGCGCGCATCCGCTACACCTCGATGTCGCTGCCCTACCACATTGGCAACGGCTGGTTCGGCGGCTTTCTGCCCACCGTGGCGTTTGCCATGGTCGCGGCCACGGGTGATATCTATTACGGGCTGTGGTACCCGATTGTCATCGCGGTGATGACGGCCATTCTTGGCACGTTCTTCCTGCCGGAAACCAAGGATCGGGAAATTCATCACACCTAAGGTTGGCACCCGCCCTCTCCTGCCAGGGAGAGGGCAAAGCGCCAACGCAGACCATTCGAGCGATTCACGGGTTCATTGCGCAGTAATCTCGGTTACTTGCGCCGCAACACGCACTGTGTAGCAGCTGGCGTAGCCTGCGTTCGGCTGCGCAGCAGTCGTGATGTCAGGCAACGCGATGATTCAGGAAAACCGTGTATTCAGGTTTCACGACTGCTGCGCAGCCGAACGCAGGCTTCGCCAGCTGCTACACAGTGCGGGGCGCAATTGATCTATTTGTTCGGCTCGTCAGGAGCGCAACACGCCGATCGCCCGCCGATACTTTTCAATGCGCTCCAGGTCTTCCCACAACGGCTGCGCGATCCGCGACAAGTCGCTGTTCTCTTCAAGGTCCGCCAGTTTCACCACCCGGCCTATCGGGTTCTGCGCCGCGCGTTCGACGAAGGCTTCATAGGACTCACCCGGCACTTTGGTGACCGACTCGATGGCTGTCAGAACGGCTTCGCTGAAGCCTTCCTTGCGCAGGTCATCAAGGCTGATGCTGCAGTCTTCGACCACGTCATGCAGCACTGCGACGATGCGTTCTTCCAGCGTGTTGACCCGTAACATGACTTTTAGCGGATGCAGGATGTAAGGGCTACCGCCCTTGTCGACCTGCCCCTCATGCGCAGCGGCGGCGATGGCAATGGCGCGTTCCAGTGTTTGAGTCATCTCGCAGCTCCCAGGCTTGAATGCCTTAACGGTCGTTGGGTTAGCGCAACACAAATCCCTCCTCAAGCGCTGAGGCGACAATATCTTGAGCAGGCACGTTGATCCAGGTTGCAGCATCGATTTCGCCCACTGACGCAAGCCAGCGCCCAACCATCTGATAACCGAGCGTATAGCCAAACCATTTCGGATGCGCACCAACACCGAAAAACCACTCGCTGTGATTGTAGTGCGTGGACTCAAGGGTCTTCAGGTCTACCGGGGAGCGAAGCAGATCGGCGTCGGTAACGGCACACTCCCAAGGCTCTGGGTGGTTGCCGAGCAAATGCCGGACAAACTGTCCGGCAAGTCCCTCGCTGACCAAGGCTTCACCTAACGTCCAACCATAGCCAGGCCCCGCCATGCGCAAGCAATGATGAACCTCATGGACGATTTGTCGATGCAGCGTGCCCGTGCGCAGGCTTGGCAACAAACTCGGGTTGTCCGGATCGATGGTCATCGTGAACATGGTGCTTCGATAAGCTCGCCCCACGAGGCCCATTTCAGGAATGGTCTCGCCAGGGAGCCGCTGGATCAACACATCGAGTCGCGGAGGCGTCATCAGACGGGAGACGGTCTTGTAAGCGGCATCAAATTCGCCGATCAGATCGGAGCGAAGTTCAGCAAGACTCCCCGAGGCTTCCAGCCAATGCAGTGTCCATGCGTCCATTGTTACCTCTGAAAAACTGTCACGAAACCTGAAAACTCAGCCCAACAGATACTGTGAGATGAGTTTGGAAATCTCGACCATCGACGTCCTCCCAGTGAACTCAAACTTCACTCTGCCCAGCGCCGAGAAGTAGATTTCCAGCTCAGAATCCAGGTCGAAGGTGCCCGAGGTTTCCACGGAGTAAGCGACGATGTTTTTGTAAGGCAACGAAGTGAAGTCTTTTTTGCTGCCGGTGATGCCTTGCACGTTCACCGCGATGATTCGTTTATTGGTAAACACCACGCCGTCGCGCATGGATTTATAGGCATCAATGACCTGCTCGCCGTCCAGCAGCAGCGCGGTGACTCGCTCCGCGTACTCGTTGTTTTGCTTGAGTTTGAAAAAGCCTTTGTTGTTGAAATCGATCATCCGCCATCCCCTTCCTTAAAGAGTGTTCCCTGGATTGCCAGCGCGTGGCGCGGCGAGCATACCATCGGGCTTGCGCTTTTTGCGCCCCCTCCACAGCGGATCTGAAAAACCAATGGAACCGAGCGCCTCATCGCGTTTTCGAAACTCTATCAGCGCTGATCTTTGAGCAAACAAGGCGCCATTGGAGAGGAAACCCCGATGAACAGTAGACTGCTGTTTCTGCTTGCCAGCCTGAGTCCCACCCTGGTCATGGCTGAAGGCTGTGACGTGCTGACTCGCTCCCAAAGCCCTTCCGTGCCGGTGGTCGAAACGCATAGCTGCTATGAGTACGAAGGCATGCCGGTGAGCTCCATTGATTGGTCTTGCAGCAACGAGAGCAAAGACATGCTGACCAGCACCAAGAAAAAAGTCGAACAATGCGCCGATCATTCTCAGGCCACTTGCATCGCGACGTTGACGCAAGAATCACTGGCCAATCCTCACTCCACCAGCAAGGACAAGAGCAGCACATCGCTGAGTATTCCGAACAATGCTCAGGTCACTACGTATTACTACGACGCTGAGCATTTGAGTCAGGCGAAAATTGATTGCGAGTCGGGCGGTGGTCACTGGAAAGCGCAGTAGCCACTCAAGAACGGTGCCCGACACCCAGCAGCGCTGGTTAACCCTTAACAGCCGCTTCAATCGCAGCGATGTCGATCTTTCCCATCTCCATCATGGCGTCGAACGCGCGTTTGGCCGCTGCTTGATCAGGGTTGGTTATCGCAGCGGTCAGAACGCGTGGGGTGATCTGCCATGACACGCCCCACTTGTCCTGGCACCAGCCGCATACATTTTCGTGGCCGCCATTTCCGACAATCGCGTTCCACAAGCGGTCCGTTTCGGCTTGGTCGTCGGTCGCCACCTGGAACGAAAAAGCCTGGTTGTGCTTGATCGCCGAGCCCCCGTTCAGTCCGAGACAAGGGATGCCCATCACCGTGAACTCGACTGTCAGGACATCGCCCTGCTTGCCTGCCGGATAGTCGCCGGGCGCGCGAAGGACAGCTCCCACAGCGCTGTCGGGAAACGTTTCGGCGTAGAACGTCGCAGCGTCCAACGCGGTGCCGTCGTACCACAGACAAATCGTGTTTTTGCTGATCATCATGGTTCTCCAGAATCGGAATGGGTTCGTGCATTCTGGTACGGATTCTCTCTTCGTGCACCTTGAAGGTAGAAAACCCCAAGCAATCACCTAAGCTCTAAGGGGGGATTTTGCGCTGCTGCAAATTGATAGCACCACGCTATGGAATACGCTTTGTTAATGCTATTTCCATGATTCCAAGAAGGTAGCCATCCACCCGAAAAGGAGCCACCCATGTTCAAGCCCGGTCACCTGAACCGTACCAATGCTCCTGGCACTCCCGGAGTCCCGGAATACAACATTGATGTCTTCTATGAAGTCCGCCGCGACCCCAAGGAAGGCATGCTGATGCACTTCAAGATGGACGGAGCGGTATCAGGTAAAAGCTTCACCGAAGAGTTCGATATGCACCGCGACACGGCCTTCAACTTTGCCAGCCGCGTGGCAAAGGCTGCGGCCAAGCATGGCGTGCCCGCCAATGCCAGTCTCATCATGCGCGGGCACACAGAATACGACGCGATGTTCGAGGATATTCGCGACAAACTCGGCGTCAAACCGGGCGATCCAGTCAATCTGGATAATGCTGAGAAAGACCGTCGCTGAGTGACGCCAATGCCACTCAGCGCGCCTCGTCCACCGGATGGATCACGAGGTAGCTGTCGACGGCATCGTCTATGGTTGGAAAGAACGCCGATTCGCCAAGCCGTGCGAACAGCCCGAATCGCTTCAGCTTGTCTTTGACCGGGTCCTTCATCTCGGCCACGCGCAACTTGATGCCCGCCGCGTGCAAGGTGTCGTCCAGTTCAGCCAGCATGTCGGCGGAGGTCACGTCCACACTGGTGACGGGTTCCGCCGCAACGACCAACCAGCGCACGGGCGTAGGCGACGACGCCACGGCGTCGAGCACTCGGTCATTGAACAGTTCGGCGTTGGCGAAAAACAACGGCGCATCCCAGCGAAACAGCACCAGGCCGGGGATAAGGCTCGCGTCGGGATAACGCTGGATGTCGTGGTAACCCTTGACCCCCTTGGCTTGCCCCAGCACCGCGGAATACGGCCGCCAGCCATCCCACAGAAATTCGATGACGGCGATCACGATGGCCAGCCCGATGCCCTCAATCGCACCGAACACGGCCACACCGACGGTGCAGACGATCGACAACCAGAACTCCCAGCGCTGGATGCGATAAATGCGCCGCAGGTCGGCGATTTCAATCAGGCCGATGGCCGACGCGATCACGACCGCGGCCAGTGCGCTGCTGGGCAAACTCTGCAACAGGTTCGGCGCCACCAGCAACAGCAGGGCAACGGCCAACGCGCCGACAACCCCGGTCAACTGGGTTTTGGCGCCGGCAGCTTCGGCCACGGGGGTGCGCGAAGAACTGCTACTGACCGGAAAACCCTGGAAAAATCCAGCCGCCAGATTGGCAAAACCGAGCCCTGCCATCTCCTGGTTCGGATCGACGAAGGTACGGGTCCGTGCCGCATAGACACGAGAGAGCACGCTAGTGTCGGCGAACGACACCAGGGCCACGGCAAAACCGCCGATGAGCACGGGGACAATATCGGCCTGGGTGATCCAGGGGATGGCGAACGCAGGTAAACCTTGTGGAAGAGCACCGAGGACCGACACTCCCGCGCGCGCGGCAAGGTCCAGCACACCGACGGCGACGGTTGCACCTGCCACTGCGATCAAGATGCTCGGCACACGCTTGTTGCCTTTGAGCAGCAGGATCACGACCAAGGTGGCGGCGCCGATCATGAACGCGGTCCAGTTGGTTTTTCCATCCATCACCCCTGAGACAATGGCCCATATGTTTCTCAGCGGGCCGTGGGACTCAATCGAAAAACCGAATACTTTGGGTAATTGACTGATCAATACGGTCAGCGCGATGCCGTTCATGTACCCGTAGCGGATCGGCTTGGACAGCAACTCCGTAATGAAGCCCAAACGCATGATGCCCGCCAGGATGCACACGACGCCTGAAACGATCGCCATCATGCCCGCAAGGGCGACGGCGCGATGCGGGTCGCCGCCCGACAGGGGCAAGACGACAGCGAGGATAACGGCGGCCAGTGAGGAATCCGGACCCAGCACCAGAATCCGGCTAGGCCCGAACAATGCGTAAGCGAGTAGCGGAACGATGGTCGCGTAGAGGCCATAGATGCCGGGTACGCCCGATGCCACCGCGTAAGCGATGCCGACGGGGACCAACATCGTGGTGAGCACCAGCCCGGCCATGATGTCGTGACGCAACCAGGCAATCTGGTACCCACGCAGCGTGCGAAGTCCAGGAAGCCAGCGGCCCCAGCCGGTATCGTCGCCGGTATCCCGGCGTGCAATCCGGCCCGGTTCCGGGACGGGAGGCGAAGCATCCGAATCGCTCATAGAACTGTGGCCTTTAGGTGTACAGCGCAGATTCGCTTACACGTGCCCGTCAGAACTTTTCGGGCACTCGCCGGTGCGGATAATCCGGGTCGCGATAGCCGCCTGGCTTCTGCCGCTTGGGCAATATCACCTTCTCGTGTTCGACTTCCTTGTACGGGATGCGACTGAGTAAATCGGTGATGATGTTAAGGCGGGCCCGCCGCTTGTCGTTCGAGTTGGCCACCAGCCATGGGGCATGATCGGTGTCAGTCGCCTTGAACATGTCGTCACGTGCACGTGAATAGTCATACCAGCGGCTGTATGACTTGAGGTCCATGGGGGTCAGTTTCCAGGTTTTTCGTCCATCCTTGATGCGCTCCTCAAGCCGGCGGGTCTGCTCCTCTTCGCTGACTTCCAGCCAGTATTTGAGCAGGATCACACCCGAATCGACGATTGCACGCTCCACCAACGGCGTTGTCTTCAGGAAATTGGCAACCTGCTCTTTGGTGCAGAACCCCATCACCCGCTCGACGCCCGCGCGGTTGTACCAACTGCGATCGAAGATCACCACTTCGCCCGCCGCGGGCAGGTACGGCAAGTAACGCTGGACATACATCTGGCTTTTCTCTCGATCACTCGGCGCCGTCAGCGCCACCACCCGAAAGACACGCGGGCTGACGCGTTCGGTGATCGCCTTAATCGTCCCGCCCTTGCCAGCGCCATCGCGCCCCTCGAAGACGATGCAGAGCTTGATGCCCTTGGCTTTTACCCACTCCTGTAACTTGACCAGTTCGACGTGCAGGGTGCGCAGTTGCTCAAGGTAATCCTTGCTCTTCAGTTTCAGGTTTTCAGCAGCATTACGCTTAGGGGATTTCTTCTTGTCCTTTGCCATGACCAAGACCTCATAGATGCCAGTCGCCAGTAGGTAAACAGCGTAGGTTGCTATCTGCTCATCCGCCGAGCGCGATGATCGCGGTGATTAAAACGGCCCCGGTGACGGCCGTCGCAAGACCGCCTTGCCACGGTTTTGCGCCGGCGTACTTCGAGAGCATCCAACCGGCGATGAACAGCACCCCGAGGCCGACCAGGTTAGACAGGCGTACCGCGAGCGCTGTCTGATCAAGTAGCAGAAACGGCACGACAAGCGGGAATGTCGAGAACACCACCAACAGGAAAACGCCGACAGCGCCCTTGAAATCATCCCAGCCGAGGCGCGGCTGTACCGGCATGGATGAATAATCGACCAGGCGGCGACGCAACGATTCCAGCTCTTCAGGGCCGGCCGCTGCTGCGAGACGCGGGGGTAACGCCTCGGCAATGAGCGCTTGCCCGGCAGCTGCATCCGTCGCACCGAGCAGATTGGTACGAAGCGTACGGTTGCGTGTGCGCTCGATCAGGGTTCGCAATAAATACATCACAGCGTCCGCGAGTCCCCAGGCAAGGTTGCAACCCAGCGCGGCGATCATCATCGTCTGTTCCGCCTCCTGGCCAGACGTGGCCACGCTGATGGTTCCGGTGAAGGTCATTGCCATCAGCAGGCCGAAGATGACCTCCGTGACACGATCGACCGGATCAAGTACACGGGCCCGCTTTTGCTCTCCAGTGCTTTGCATGCGCTCATCCTCGCCACGGCTGCGTCAGCGTGGTCCTGGTTTTCAGCCGTGCCAGGATGGCCAAGACCCTGCATCCGCAAGCACATCGAAAAGCTTAGTTCAGACTTGACCTCTCACCACGCAATGCATCGACAACGACTAAGCTTTTTCGATTGAGCCTTGTTTCCCAAGGAGATCTCCATGACCGCCGCGCCCCTGTCCGAACTCGATGCCGCCCTGCCCGGTCTGGCCCGCAAGATCCGCGTGCTGGATGCACTGGCCTGGCCGGATGGGGTCGAAGAAGCATTCCTGACACGTTGGCGCGCCGGGCAGGCAGAACTGCCCAGGGTTGAACTGCGCCCGCGCGACCACAGCACCGACATCGCCGCCCTCGAAGCCTTTATCGGCCGCTGCGATGAGGGCCATCCGGCCGGGCGCCACCTCGCCATGACGGCACGCAGCTATGCCACGGCCGGGCTCATGCTCGGTGCCATTGGCACACCCGCCTTTACGCAGTATTCGTCAGCGCTGTACCGGCGCCCGGACTTCTACTATTCGCGCCTGAAACTGAGCATGCTGGACGCGGCCCAATTCTTCCTCAAGACCACCGACGCCCTTCTGGGCGGTGCGCGGATTCCACCGTGCCCGGCAGAAATCCCGGCCGAGGTCTTCGCCGCCTGGATGCAGCCGGAACTCGACCGCTTCTTCGGACCGGGCCGGATCACCGTCGTGCTCGATCCGACCCTGGCCGCCAAGGCCATCGCCGGGGCCAGTCGCATCCGCCTGCGGGCCAGCGCACTGTTCTCGGAACTGGACAAGAACCAGCTGTTGCAACATGAGGCCTTCGTGCATGTCGCCACGGCACAAAACGGCGCGCTGCAACCCAACCTCAAAAGCCTGGGCCTGGGGGCGCCCCGCACGACCCAGACCCAGGAGGGCATCGCCACCCTGGCCGAGCTGTTCACCGGCAGCATGGACATCAACCGCCTGCGCCGCCTCGCCCTGCGCGTACTCGCGGTCCAGCAGGCGCTGGATGGCGCCGATTTCATCCAGGTATTCGAAGGTTTTCTCGCGGCCGGTCAGTCGCAAGAGGAATCCTTCCGCTCGACCCAGCGGGTGTTCCGCGGCGCCGACCTGCGCGGCGGTTCGGCATTCACCAAGGATGCCGCCTACCTGACCGGTTTGCTCGGCGTGCATACCCTGTTGCGCATCGCGATCCGCGACAACCGGCCGGAACTGGTGGGCCATCTGTTCGCCGGGCGCCTCAGTCTGGGCGATACCGTGCGCCTGGCCCCGCTCTTCGAGTCCGGCTGGCTGCAGGGGCCGGTCCATGTCCCGGCCTGGGCCTCCGACCTGCGCCTGCTCGCCGCCAACCTGGCGTTCTCCGCTTTTATTTCCCGGATCAAGCTGGATGTACTCGATCTGGAGGTGCTCATGGCCTTCGCCGATGAGCATGAAGCCGATGCCAGCGCCTAGCGTTTAAAGGGTGAGCCACCGAACCAAACGCTCTGCATCAGTTATTTATACTCAAATGCCAGCTTAATAATATTTTACCGATACCAGGGTGATCCCTAGTCTTGACCCCAAGAAATGGCAGGCCGTTACCGACCTAAATCCAACTTCGAAGGGTATTGAGATGACCACTGAAAAAATAAAAACAGATACGCTGATTGTTGGCGCCGGTCAGGCTGGCGTGGCCATGAGTGAACACCTGAGCAAACTCGGCGTGCCGCACCTGGTGCTGGAGCGCAACCGTATCGCCGAGCGCTGGCGCACCGGGCGCTGGGATTCGTTGGTGGCCAACGGTCCGGCCTGGCACGACCGTTTTCCCGGTCTCGATTTCGACGACCTCAGCCCCGACGACTTTGCCCCGAAAGAGCGGGTCGCCGACTACTTCGAAGCCTACGCCAAGAAATTCAACGCCCCGATCCGCACCGGCGTGGACGTGCTTAAGGTCGAGCGCAATGTCGGTCGCCCGGGCTTCACCATTGAAACCTCTGAAGGCGTGATCGAGGTCAACCGCGTGGTGGCTGCCACCGGGCCTTTCCAGCGCCCTGTCATCCCGCCAATCGCGCCGAAAGATCAGCCATTCCTGCAGATCCACTCCGCCGACTATCGCAACCCGGCGCAACTGCCCGAAGGCGCGGTTCTGGTGGTCGGTGCCGGTTCGTCGGGCGTGCAAATCGCCGATGAATTGCAGCGTGCCGGCAAGAAGGTATACCTCTCGGTGGGTGCACACGATCGCCCTCCTCGCGCCTATCGCAACCGTGATTTCTGCTGGTGGTTGGGTGTGCTGGGCGAGTGGGATCAGGCGGCCATGAAACCGGGCCGGGAACACGTGACCATTGCGGTGAGCGGCGCACATGGCGGCCGCACCGTGGACTTCCGTGGACTGGCCCATCGCGGCATGACACTGGTGGGTTTGACCCAATCGTTCAACGGCGGCGTAGCGACTTTTCAACCGAACCTTGCCGAGAACCTGGCACGCGGCGATGAGAACTATCTGACGCTGCTCAATGCCGCCGATGCCTACATCGAACGCAACGGCCTGGACCTGCCGGAAGAGCCTGAAGCGCGCATTACCTTTTCCGATCCGGACTGCGTGACTAACCCGATTCTAGAACTCGACCTGGCCAAGGCCGGCGTGACCTCGATCATCTGGGCCACCGGTTTTGCCACGGATTACAGCTGGCTCAAGGTTGATGCCTTCGACGACAACGGCAAACCGGCGCATCAGCGCGGTGTGTCGAGCGAAGCTGGCGTGTATTTCCTCGGTCTGCCGTGGCAGTCCCGTCGCGGCTCTTCGTTCATCTGGGGCGTTTGGCATGACGCTAAGTACGTGGCTGACCACATCGCCATCCAGCGTTCATACCTCGACTACCACGATGCCGCGCAGCGCGAGGCTGAAACCGTCCCGGCCGCCCATAAAGCAACCGTCAGCGCTTGAGCCATTTTTCTTTAGGAGCTTCAAATGTCCACGCCAACCCATACCCGCATTCGCATGTTCAACACCAAGGAAACCTACCCGAACCAGAGCCTGGACAACGACCTGTGCCAAGCCGTCCGGGCCGGCAACACCGTTTATGTCCGCGGTCAGGTCGGCACCGATTTCGAAGGCAATCTGGTGGGGCTCGGTGATCCGCGAGCACAAACCGAGCAAGCCATGCGCAACGTCAAGCAGTTGCTGGAAGAGGCCGGTAGCGACCTCAGCCACATCGTGAAAACCACCACCTACCTGATCGATCCGCGGTATCGCGAGCCGGTGTATCAGGAAGTGGGCAAGTGGCTCAAAGGGGTGTTTCCGATCTCGACCGGGTTGGTGGTGTCGGCGTTGGGGCAGCCGCAGTGGTTGATGGAGATTGATGTGATTGCGGTCATCCCTGAGTAAGCAGGCTTACCGAGTCGCGGCCTTCGCGAGCAAGCCCGCTCCCACACTTTGATCTGCGTCGTACAGAAAACTGTGGCCACTAAAGCCCCCCTGTGGGAGCGGGCTTGCTCGCGAAGGCGACCGCCCAGGCGCCCATTTCTCCACGGTAAACAAGGAGCAAAACCATGACCTTCTCCATCGCAGCACGTTGCCCCGAAACCGGTCAGTTCGGCATTGCGATCAGTTCCTCCAGCATCGCCGTCGGCGCCCGTTGCCCCTGGCTGCTGCCGGGTGTCGGCGCCGTTTCTACGCAAAACATCACCCTGCCATCCCTCGGCCCGGAAACCCTCGCTCTCATGGAACAAGGCCTATCCCCCGCCGAGGCGTTGGACAAGGTCCTGACCCGCAACGGCTACAGCCAATACCGCCAAATCACCGCGATTGACCACCTCGGCCAAACCGCACACTTCAGCGGCGCGCAAACCCTGGGCAACCACAACGCCGTGTCCGGCGATCAATGCGTCGCCGCCGGCAACATGCTGGCGGACCGTGCAGTGATCGAAGCGATGGTCGAGGCATTCGAACATGGCGAAGGTCAACTGACCGACCGATTGCTGGCGGCCATGAAAGCAGCCATCGCGGCGGGCGGCGAAGCCGGGCCGGTGCATTCGGCGGCGGTGGTGGTGGTCGGCGAGCTGACCTGGCCGATCATCAACCTGCGGGTGGATTGGGCGGATCACGATCCAATCGGCCAGCTTGAAAAACTCTGGGACGCCTATCGTCCACAGGTTCAGGACTACATCGACCGCGCCCTCGCCCCCGACAAATCCCCTGGCTACGGTGTCGCCGGAGACGATCGATGAGCAACAGCCTCGATTTGCTGAAAACGTTGGTGGCGTTCGACACCACGAGCCGCGAATCAAACCTGCACCTCATCGAGTTCGTCCGCGATTACCTCGAACGCTTCGACGTGCCTTGCGAGCTGGTCTACAACGAGCAGCGCAGCAAGGCCAATCTGTTCGCAACCATTGGCCCGACGGATCGGCCGGGCATCGTGCTATCGGGGCACACCGACGTGGTGCCCGTCGACGGCCAGCCGTGGACCGTTGCGCCGTTCGAGCTCACCGAGCTCGACGGCAAACTGTACGGTCGCGGCACGGCGGACATGAAAGGCTACATTGCTTGCGTACTCGCGTTGGTTCCGTCGCTGGTGAACGCCACGCTACGGCTGCCGGTGCACATCGCGCTCTCCTACGATGAGGAAGTCGGCTGCCTCGGTGTGCGCTCGCTGCTGTCGGAACTGGAAAAACGCCCGGTCAAACCGATGCTCTGCATCATTGGCGAACCGACCGAACTCAAACCGGTGCTCGGCCACAAGGGCAAACTGGCGATGCGTTGCGACATTCACGGTGAAGCGTGCCATTCGGCGTACGCCCCGCTCGGGGTCAATGCGATTGAATACGCCGCTGAACTGATCGGTGAACTGGGACGGATCGGTAACCGGCTCAAAGCGCCCGAGCATTACGACGCGCGATTCGATCCGCCGTTCAGCACGGTACAAACTGGTGTGATTTCCGGCGGCAAGGCCTTGAACATCGTCCCCGCCGATTGCCGCTTCGACTTCGAAATCCGCGCCCTGCCCTCGCATGATCCGAGTGAGGTTGCGCAGGAGTTGAAAGCCTACGCCGAGCAGCAGGTTTTGCCGCGCATGCGTGCGGTGAGTGAACAGAGCGAGATTCGCTTCAGCGAGTTGTCGGCGTACCCCGGTTTAGCGACCGATGCGCGAAGTGAAGCGGCTGAGCTAATTGCTGCATTCTCAGGCTCTCGAGAATTTGGCACCGTAGCCTTCGGAACCGAGGGCGGACTATTCGACGCCGCAGGCATTCCCACCGTCGTCTGCGGCCCCGGCAGCATGGATCAAGGCCATAAACCCGACGAATTCGTCAGCCTGGCGCAATTGAACGGCTGCGACGCCATGCTCCATCGAATGCTGCAATCAATCAGCGAAAAGCAAAGATTTTGAACACCCCAAAATCCCCTGTGGGAGCGAGCAAGTCGAATCGTCGCACCGCCGCTCCCACAGGGTTTTCACCGTTCCCACTGACATACATTTTTTAGCGTCTATACCCACAAACTTACTAATTTATCTCTCACTCCCCACCGCACATCATCAACTCCAACAAGAAAAGCGTCGCCCCCGTGCAGCGCTCACCGAAGTACGTCCACGTACTCACTTTTGCCTTGGAGTCCGTCATGGTTACCGCAGCAACAACCTCCGCCCCGCTCATCGAAAAACACACCATCGGCTACGTGCCGCCCGAAGATCGCCACGGAAAAACCCGCGACCTGTTCACCCTCTGGTTCGGCGGCAACATCGCGCCGCTGCCCATCGTCACCGGCGCTCTCGGCGTGCAGATGTTTCACCTGAACCTGGTGTGGGGCATCGTCGCCATCCTCGTCGGCCACCTGGTCGGCGGCGTGCTGATGGCGCTGCACTCCGCGCAAGGCCCGCAGATGGGCATTCCGCAAATGATCCAAAGCCGCGCCCAGTTTGGCTCGCTCGGCGCACTGCTGGTGGTGCTGATCGCCGGCATCATGTACATCGGCTTCTTCGCCTCCAACATCGTCCTCGCCGGCAAATCCCTGCACGGCGTGGTCGACAGCGTGCCGGTGCCGGTCGGCATCGTCATCGGCGCCCTCGGTTCGGGCATCATCGGCATCATCGGCTACCGCTTCATCCACGTGCTCAACCGCATCGGCACCTGGGTGCTCGGCGCCGGCATCGTGCTGGGCTTCGGCTACATCTTCACCCACGTGCAGACCGCCGACTTCCTCACCCGTGGCAGCTTCAACATCTCCGGCTGGCTCGCCACCGTATCGCTCGCCGCGCTCTGGCAAATCGCCTTCGCGCCCTACGTCTCCGACTACTCGCGCTACCTGCCGGCCAACGTGCCCGTGGCCGCAACGTTCTGGACCACTTACCTGGGCACCGTCCTCGGCTCCAGCCTCTCGTTCATCTTCGGCGCCGTCGCCGTCCTCGCCACGCCCGTCGGCATGGACACCATGGACGCCGTCAAACTCGCCACCGGCTCCATCGGCCCACTGATGCTCGTGCTGTTCCTGCTCAGCGTCATCAGCCACAACGCCCTCAACCTCTACGGCGCCGTGCTGTCGCTGATCACCCTGGTCCAAACCTTCGCCTACCGCTGGATCCCCACCGCCAAAAGCCGCGCAGTCCTCTCCATCATCGTCCTCGCCGCCTGCTGCTTCGCCGCCGTCGGCGCCTCCGCCAACTTCATCGGCCACTTCGTCGACATGGTGCTGGTGCTGCTCGTCGTACTGGTGCCGTGGACCGCGATCAACCTGATCGACTTCTATGCGATTCACAAAGGTCAGTACGACATCGGCTCGATCTTCAAAGTCGATGGCGGGATCTATGGCCGGTACAACCCGCAGGCGTTGCTGGCGTATGCGATCGGGATTGTGGTGCAGATTCCGTTTATGAATACGCCGCTGTATGTCGGGCCCATCTCCGAACACATCAACGGCGCTGACTTGTCGTGGTTGGTGGGGTTGTTAGTCACTTCGCCTTTGTATTTCTGGCTGGCTAATCGAGACAGTGCTTACAAGCGTCGGTTGTCGAGTGGGAAACTCGCTAGCAGCATGTAAGCGAGAAACACCGGAGCGGACCACGATTTCAAAAACCGTCTTACGGAGAAATCGTGGACCATCCTTCATGTGTTTGGCAGGAAAAGATCGAGACGCAGATGTATGCTTCGCACGCTCGATAGATCCTGAAGACCAAACTGAAAAGGAATTCGCATGAAAACTGATTGGCAGCAAATTCGAGAAATGATGAACACGGTCATCGACAGCTGTGAGCAGATCGAAGCGGCAGGTTTTAGTGAAGAACATCGATCAGCAACGGTAGAAATAAACGGCGTCGATTACTCTGTTCAGGAATTTCTAATCAGTGCCTGGACACTGCCAGAAAACATTCGCTACCAGATTATTCGTGAGCGCCATGAAGCTGGAAGCGATCTTCCCTACGTCCCCGAACTCGCCCGGATTCTTGTTGCCATGGCTCAGGCGAGCGCAGAGTTGGTCGGAGCCTACGAAACTGCCCCCGCCAAGAAAGCCATTGAAGGGATGAATCATTGGTACAAGGCCTATGCAGTACCTCACATGACGACAGCCCTCGTAGCGGCCAACAAAAAACCCTGACACCTCGTTTCAGGGGCCGTGAATCGACAGGAGACGGGGTTATTCCCTTGGTTCGCATTCCGCAAACCAAAAAAAATAAAGCCGGACGGCTCGGGATAGCGACCGTAAACGGCGACATTTTTTAAGGCCAAAGCTCCGTTGATTCGGGGCTTTGTCATTTCTGGCTGCCCGTCCCGCGAGCTGCCGAAGGCTGCGATCTTTTGATCTTCCGCTCCGAAAATCTCGTAGGAATCCACCATCTGTGGCTAGGGAGCTTGCTCCCGCTAGGCTGCGAAGCAGCCCCAAACCCTCCCCAACTTTTAAACATCAACCCAATCCTGTAGCAGCTGGCGAAGCCTGCGTTCGGCTGCGCAGCAGCCGTAAATCTAGCAAGCAAGGTCGATCTGACACTAAACAACTTCTGACAACACAACTGCTAAGCAGCCAATCGCAGTCTCCACCATCAACCGCAAAACCCGACCTGTCGTCCTACACACCTGTTTGCAGACGGCAAATCCGCCGCATATAGTTCGCCCCGTCGCTGACAGCAACACGCAGTTAGCGGCAGGGTTTCGCAGCCCTAAAAAGAAGACACCAAGTACCGCCAGCCACAACACAGCCGATTTCCGACTGTGAATTGGTTATGACGGATGTGATTCATCTTTCTAGGACTAAAACCATGACAACCCAAAACCCACCCCGCCGCTTCACCCCCATGTCCCAATTCGCCACCGACTACCCCGTCCTCCTCATCGACAGCGACGCCCCACTCCGCGAACTCCACAACTGCGTCAGCGAACGCCTCAGCGCCGTCCTCAAGTACCTCAACCTCATGGCCTGCACCAGCCTCCCCGACTACGCCGAAAACGACATCAACACAGTCACCAACATCGCACGGATTATGATCCAGGATGTGAGCGATGTGTTTCGGGTGATTGAGCAGCGTGGGTTTGATACTCCTAAAGGCAGTGACTGAATTACAGCCGTAAAAAACCCGCATTGCTGCGGGTTTTTTCCAGCTCCTATTACGATTTTCCTAAAAATGAACAAAGCTCGATTTACAAAGAACATCGTCCTAAAAAAGATACTTAACCTTTTTGGTACTCCTGATTCTCATCGATCGCTATTCAAATATATACGTCACTTTTTCTATTTTCCTTCATCCGTAGCACAAAACCGTCCATGAGCTACCATTCAAGCTCACATTTATGCTAAGGAGTCGGATATGGAAATCGAAATCGCCAACTGCAACAATATTGATACGGGCACCCTTCATATTTCGCCCAACAGACTCAATATAAAATATGCAACCAACGGCACTGGCAAAAGCACCGTAGCAAGAGCCTTAGCGACTTCCACAACTGACAAACTTACGGGATCTAACAAGCTAGCCGAGCTTACCTCATTCAAAAACGCCGGCAACAAGGACATGCCCCCTAAAATATCAGGTACAGAACACATAACCAAACTTAGAATATTTGACGAATCTTACATCAACGATTTCGTTTTTCAACCTGACGAACTTGTGAAAGGGAGCTTCGATATTTTCGTGAGAGATAAAGAATACGAAGCAGGTATGGAGGAAATCAAAACCCTTACTAGTGACATGAAAGATCTGCTAGTAGCCGACCCCGAAATAGCAGTATTAATCTCTGACTTGCTAGAACTGTCAACTGCATTTGGAAAGCCTGTAAAAAATGGATTTCATGCATCAAGCAATGTCGCCAAAGCTCTCAAGTCTGGCAACAAAGTCGCATCCATCCCCGAGGGCCTTGAAAAATTTGCTAGCCTGATACAACACGAACAAAATTACAAATGGATTAAATGGCAGCAGGAAGGAAAAGCTTTTCTAGAAATCTCATCCGACTGCCCATATTGCACACACGACGTTCAAGACACACTCGATGTAATAACCCGAGTCACAGAAGCATACGATTCAAAATCCATTGAAAGCTTATCGAAAACTTTAGCAATCTTTTCAAAACTCAATAAGTATTTTTCAGATGACACACGCACCAACATCGATGGATTCATTAAAAATATCGACGGGTACACGGACAGTCAGGCGGAATACATTCGTGAGGTATGGGAGCAAATTGACCGCTTATCTACGAGCCTAAGAAAAGTACAAAATTTAGGGTTTTCATCTCTAAAAAACGTGGAAGTTATAATTGAGGAGCTTAGAAACCACAAAATACAACTCGAATTGTTTGTTCATCTCAACTCTCAGTCCACGGCTCAAAAAATAGAAATAGTAAATAAAGGAATTGATGGATTACTTGAGAAAGCAGGAAAGCTGCAGGGAAGCGTTGCAAAACAGAAACGCTTAATCGAGAAACTTATTCGAACTAACGGCACCGGCATTAATGATTTTCTACGGAATGCTGGATATAGCTACTCAGTAAAGCTGGTGGAGGATGGAGAAAGTTATCGATTGAAACTCATCCACGACTCTATTGACGGGGAGATTGAAAATGTAAGGTCCCATCTCAGTTATGGAGAAAGAAATGCATTTTCGTTAGTTTTATTTATGTACGACTGTCTAAAAAGCGAGGCCGAATTAATTATACTTGACGATCCAATCTCCTCGTTTGACAAAAACAAAAAGTACGCGATTGTTGATGCATTGTTTCGTAAAGAGAACTCATTTAGAGAAAAGACTGTTCTTCTTCTTACACATGACTTTGAGCCTGTCGTAGATATGATGCTTCATCACCCAGATCGCTTCATAAAACCTGCTGTTTTTTTCCTAGAAAACAATGAGGGTCAGTTGAGTGAAAAACTCATAGAACGAGCAGACATTCAAACCTTCATAGAAATAGCCATGACAAATTCCCGTACCGACTGCCATGAAATCAATAGATTAGTTTATCTTCGCCGTTACTACGAGATAACCGAAAATAAACAACTAAGCTTTGATATTCTTTCAAGTCTTTTCCATAAGAGATCCATTGCATCAAAAAAATCCGTTGGAGGTGAGCATATAGCTTTGACAGTAGATGAGTTCGAAGAAGGTACCGAACACATACGTAAATTTGTAGAAACCTTTGAATACGAGAGACTCATCAAGCTAATGCAAGATGACACACAAATGAAGAAACTATATTTTGATTCAAAAAACAACTACGAAAAGCTTCACATCTATAGAATGCTATTCGATGGCAAATCCAAGGACATTGAGTCAGATGTTATCCGAAAATTCATCAATGAAGCATTTCACATCGAGAATAACTATATCTACCAATTAAACCCCTCACAATTTCAGCTTGTTCCGCAATATGTAATAGACGAATGCGATGTGTTTGTAGAAAGCCTTTAGACATATTTATCGCGCATAAAAACCATGCACTGTAATACGTTTAAACAAAACAAGCTGACAGATCTATTTGTCAAATAGACCTATCAGCTTTTCTCTGGATATTTCACACACAAAACTGACAGTAATATGGTGATAACAGCCGGCCAGGAGGCGGACAAAAAAACCCAGATACGCTGGCAAGTCTTATCGGCCTTTACAGTGCAACAAAGTCAGCTAGCGGGAACTGTAATGGTTCTGCAACGATGTACCGTGTTGACGAAAAAGGCATATTGAAGTTGACAGGGTTACCGTTCCTATCACCGATTCCAATAGCAGAAACGCCCGCGAGTGGCCGAATGATTGACGACCTGAAAAAATGGAAAGACATTACCTAATGTCGCCGAAACTTTTACATGTCTTACGACCAGTAAATCCACAACCTTTTTGGTCTACGTGAAAAATCCGATGGACGTGATGACATCGGAGAACAGGGTCTGAAAAAGGTAACAGATCTGTTGTTTGAGCACACTTGCTCTCAAAATAAATCTGTCACCTTTCCCCCTTATATGGAAGCAACCGTCTTGGCAGACTTTCGAGATTTTTTTACTCCTGCGACAGCGATGGGAGCGAGCCTGCTACTAGGCACAAGACACAAATGGCCTTCACCAACGCAGCAACAGGAGCAACGTGGGTCGGACGACTTAATAGTGAACTTCAACAATGAATTGCCATTTCTGTGTGTGGCGTGACAGTGAGTGCAATCATGTCGATCTTGCGTGAGAGTCACATCCCAGCCTTGAAGCGCGTAGGCGTCAATTGCTGCCTGCTTCGGATGCCCGTAAGTATTGCCCTTACCAACTGACATAACGACCCGAGCCGGAGTACCTTTCTTCGGAGCTGGAACCGCGCTCGTCGTGACGTAAGAGCCGTGATGTGGCGCAACTAACCCTGCTAGCGGAGGCACTTTCTTACCCGCAAGACTTGGGATGGAGAGGAAGTCAGCATCACCAGTCAGAACCACCGCCGCGCCTCTAACATTTGGTCTTACAAACAAAGCCAGCCCGCTGTTATTTCGATCATCAGGCAACCCTTTCCCCGGTTTACATGCCTCCACCCAACCCGCTGCGAAGCGAATTCTTTTGGTGTTTGCAGGCCAAAGGAGCAGCGCCTTGAATCCATGAAAAAGATGCGTTCGTCCCAATGCTGCGCAAAACGCCATGGTCAGGGGGCCAAGCTTGTGCGCCGCCGCTTCGGGGGCTCGGGCTATCCAAAACCGGCTCAACGCATCCTGACGCCATTCATGACTGGTAGTCAGGTTATGAGAATTGAAAGCGCTTCTCTCAATCGCATAAGACCAGTGATCCATATCCCAGTGTGATAGGACGACTGGGGACGTCGAATGCATATGACAGGAGAACAAGTTAGGGGCAGATACTGGTCGGGTTGAAGCATGGAAGTTTGGAGCCCACCCCAAGTCGAAGAAAATGCGAGGATGTTCAAAAGAATCGATGATCGCATTGCAGTTACCTTGACCGACGTCATAGGCGGCAACTGCGAGACCGTGTGATCCTCGAAGCGAGGCATCCAATACTGCCGCAATGAAACCAGAGTATGCACGTTGCTCATCAAGCAACATGGATAATCGATCTAGTCGAGAACACAGTCGTGGCTCTAGGAACTCTATGCTCATTATGCCAACTTGAGGAAACTCAGCATTGTCGCCAAACAGAATCACACCTGCCTGTAATAGGTCCTGGTCACCGCTAGCGGTCACTTCGACACATACCCACCTGCCGTCGATTCGCTCAATTGTGGAAAATCTTCGCATTACTTCATTTAGCGGTGCTCGCAAGGTCAACAGACCTGAATCGCGAAACTCACCAATCTGCCAGTCATCAGGATATCGGTATCTATTGATGACGTCCTCCGCAATGCCGTCAAAAGTCACCCATTGCCCGTCTGGATCGCTTTCATCATTCAGCACTTCCGCTAGCGCAATAAAACGTCGACTTGTACGTTGCCCATCCATGTCGCACCCCTACCTTTTTTTGCGGTACCACCGCTTCGTTTAATCTATGAGTATTACGTATAAAAGTGCTCTGATATTCGCTAGACGTGAATATACAGTTGCCCCAAGGAATACAGCTGCTACAACTGTTCCTCCATAGAAAATATCTATGGAGGAGAAGTTTTCCAAACCCGTAGGACTTGTCAAAATAGCCAACTAGGCCAAGGCTAAAAACATTGGGGCAGGACGCAGACACCAAGCTAATGAATCAGAAGTTCGCGGGCGTATTCGCACTAATAATCTCCGCCTCATCCGCCCCAATATTCCGAAACCGATGCGGCAGCGTCGTCGGAAAGTAATACCCATCCCCAGCATTCAGCACACTAATCTGCCCATCAACAGTCAGCTCAACCGTCCCCCGCGTAACAAGCCCACACTCCTCCCCTTCCGAGTGCACAATCGGCTCTTCCCCGGAACTCGCCCCAGGCGCGTATTGCTCGCGCAACAAGCGCATCTGCCGACTCGGCACCGAAGCCCCGATCAGCAACAACCGCAACCCATGCCGGCCGAGATCCGGCTGTTCATTGGCCCGAAACACGTATTGATGCTCACGCGGCGGTTGATCAAAGGTAAAGAAGTCCGCCAAAGACATAGGAATGCCTTCGAGCAGTTTTTTGAGGGAGCTGACGGAGGGACTGACGCGATTTTGTTCGATCAGGGAGATGGTGGCATTGGTGACGCCGCTACGCCGGGCCAGCTCGCGCTGGGACAGTTTGTAGCTTTCGCGTACTAATTTGAGTCGTGAGCCCGTGTCCATGACAGCCTTATGCGAGAAATACTTAAGGGTTATGGGGGTGGATGGCGGGCGACTTTTGGCCGCGAAAACACCGCTTCCCTGTCCCGGAAATTTGAAAGGCGGGTATTAAATCACGTTTGGTGGTGTTGCTCAGCAGGTTCGATAAATGGTTGGGTAAAAAGGTTGTTTCGGCCTGAAGTTGGGTGGTTTGGCTGTGCGAATTGTGGATGCGGTTACTGGGTGTCAGGTGGGATTGATAGCGATTGGTATGGCCTCATCGCCAGCGAGCTCGGCTCCTACAGGGTGGTGGTGTGTCAGGCAGGATCAATGTTGGCAGTGCTGCCGTCTTCGCGGGCAAGCCCGCTCCCACATTTGGCCGGTGGTGTTTTTGGAATCTGTGTATGGCGCCGAATGGTGGTGATTGGGATGGCCTCATCGCGAGCAGGCTCGCTCCCACATTTGATTCGGGGTGTTCACCGGCGATCTCCTGTGGGAGTGAACTTGCTCGCGAAGGCGGTGTGTCAGCTACATCATTGTTGGATGTTAAGCCGCCTTCGCGAGCAAGCCCGCTCCCACAGTTGATCAGTGGTGTTTCCACATTATCTGCATAGGGCTTAGATGCCGAAACGGTCGCGCAGTGCGTAGTACGCGGCGCCCATGGCGGTGAGTGGGGCCTGGAAGGTGCGGCCGCCGATCATGGGCATGTGCGGGAGCGAAGCGAATGCGTCGAAGCGTTCGGCGTCGCCGCGGATCATTTCCGAGATCAGTTTGCCGGCCAGGTGCGAGCAGGTGACGCCGTGGCCGCTGTAGCCTTGCATGTAGTAGGCGTTTTTTTCGATGCGGCCGAATTGCGGCATGCGGGACATGGTCAGCAGGAAGTTGCCGGTCCAGCGGTAGTCGATTTTCACGTCCTTCAGTTGCGGGAAGGTTTTGAGGATTTTCGGTTTGATCAGTTGCTCGATGTCGTCCGGTTCGCGGGCGCCGTAGACCACGCCGCCGCCGTACAGCAGGCGGTTGTCGGCGGTGAGGCGGTAGTAGTCGAGCAGGTAGTTGCAGTCTTCGACGCAGTAATTGTTTTTGATCAGGCTGCGCGCAACTTTTTCGGATAACGGCTCGGTGACGACGATTTGCGAACCGCACGGCATGCTTTTACGCGTGACGCGGTTGTCGAGGTCTTGAGGCAGGTAGGCGTTGCCGGCGATCAGCAGGTACTTGGCGCGGACCACGCCTTTGGCGGTGCGTACGGTGATCGGTTCGCCGTAGGTGATTTCCACTGCGGCCGATTGTTCGTAGATTTTGCCGCCCAGGCCGATGATGGCCGAGGCTTCGCCGAGGGCCAGGTTCAGCGGGTGGATGTGGCCGCCCTGCATGTCGAGCAGGCCGCCGACGTAGTTGTCGCAACCGACTTCGCGTTTGATGTCTGCGGCGTCGAGCATTTTCAGGTTCTTGTTGCCGTAGCGTTCCCAGCTGCTTTTCTGCTCGGCCAGGCCTTTGAGTTGCTTTTTGTTCAGCGCGGCGAAGATGCCGCCCGGCTTGTAGTCGCACTGGATGTCGTAGTGTTGTATGCGCTGACGGATGATGTCGGCGCCTTCGAAGATCATGCTGCCGAGGACTTCGGCGGTTTTGTCGCCGTAGCGTTCTTCGATGACATCGACGTCGCGGCTATAGGAGTTGACCAGTTGGCCGCCGTTGCGACCGCTGGCGCCGAAACCGACTTTGGCGGCTTCGAGCACGGTCACGCTGTAGCCGGCTTCGGCGAGGAACAGGGCCGAGGACAAACCGGTGTAGCCGGCGCCGATCACGCAGACGTCGCAGTCCACCGCTTGTTCGAGCACCGGGAAGTCGCCGGTGAAGTTGCGGGTGGCGGCGTAGTAGCTGTTTACATGCTTTTGATTAACAGAGTCTTGTTTCATAGGTTTCTCCGATGGCCGCTGGCACGTGCCGGCGGCCGCCGTTGTAGAGGTGTTAGAGCTTGATCCAGGTCGCTTTGAGTTCGGTGTATTTGTCGAACGCGTGCAGCGATTTGTCTCGACCGTTACCCGACTGCTTGTACCCGCCGAACGGCGCGGTCATGTCGCCGCCGTCGTACTGGTTGACCCAGACGCTGCCGGCGCGCAAGCCGCGCGCGAAGGTGTGGGCCTTGCTGAGGTTGCTGGTCCAGACGCCTGCGGCCAGGCCGAAGATGCTGTCGTTGGCGATGGCCAGCGCTTCTTCTTCAGTGTCGAAGGTGATCAGCGACAGCACCGGGCCGAAGATTTCTTCGCGGGCGATGGTCATGGCGTTGGTCACACCGTCAAAAATCGCCGGCTCCACGTACAGGCCACCGGTGGCTTCGAGGGTGCGGCTGCCGCCAGCGATCAGTTGCGCGCCCTGGTCTTTACCGATCTGGATGTAGCGCAGCACGTTGTCCAGTTGACGCTGATCGACGACCGCGCCGACGGTGGTTTCTGGATCAAGGGCGTGCCCCGGTTTCCAGGCTTGCAGGGCTTCCACCAACAGTGGAATGAACTGCTCGCGAATCGAGCGCTCCACTAGCAAGCGCGAACCGGCGGTGCAGACCTCGCCCTGGTTGAAGGCAATCGCACCGGCCGCCGCTTGGGCTGCCGCGCGCAGATCCGGCGCGTCGGCGAACACCACGTTCGGGCTCTTGCCGCCGGCTTCGAGCCATACGCGTTTCATGTTGCTTTGGCCGGCGTAGATCATCAGTTGCTTGGCAATCGCGGTCGAACCGGTGAAGGCCAGCACGTCGACGTCCATGTGCAACGCCAGCGCCTTGCCGACGGTGTGACCGTAGCCCGGCAGGACGTTGAACACGCCTTTCGGGATGCCGGCATCCAGCGCCAGTTGGGCGATGCGAATCGCGGTCAGTGGCGACTTTTCCGAAGGTTTGAGGATGAACGAGTTGCCGGCCGCGAGGGCTGGGGCGAACTTCCAGCTGGCCATGATCAACGGGAAGTTCCACGGCACGATGGCGGCTACAACACCGGCAGGTTCGCGGGTGATGAGGCCGAGTTGATCGTGCGGCGTGGCGGCTACTTCGTCGTAGATCTTGTCGATGGCTTCGGCGCTCCAGCGGATCGCGTTGGCGGTCGCTGGGATGTCGATGTTCATCGAGTCGTTGATCGGTTTGCCCATGTCGAGGGTTTCGAGCAGGGCGAGTTCTTCCTGGTTGGCCAGGATGAGGTCGGCGAAGCAGATCAGGATGCGTTTGCGCTCGGCCGGGGCGAGTTTGGCCCAGATGCCGGATTCGAAGGTGCGGCGCGCGACGGCGACGGCCCCATTGGCGTCGGCTTCGTCGGTGCTGGCGACGTTGGCCAGGAAGCGGCCGTCGACCGGGCTCATGCATTCAAAGGTGTCGCCGCTGAGTGCCGAGAGGTATTGGCCGTCGATGAATGCGCGGCCTTCGATGGTTAGGGACTGGAAGCGTTGTTCCCAGTCGCTGCGAGTGTTTGTCATGGTTGTGACTCGACGCAGAGGAATAGATGATCGTTGGATTGGTGCCAGTCAATTGAGGATTTGAAATGCAATCCCTTGTGGGAGCGGCGGTGCGACGATTCGACTTGCTCGCGAAAGCAGTGTGTCAGGCGACATCATTGTTGACTGATCCACCGCTTTCGCGAGCAAGCCCGCTCCCACATTTGATAGGTGGTGTCTGCAGAGAATGCGTACACCACTTGGCTCATCAAACCGTGTGCAAGTACCAGTTGTACTCAAGGTCCGAAATAGAGTTCTCGAACTCGGCCAGCTCGCTTTCCTTGCACGCCACGAACACGTCGATGTACATCGGGTCGATGTAGCGCGCCATGACTTCGCTGTCGTCCAGCTCGCGCAGTGCATCGCGCAGGTTGTTCGGCAGGCTCTGCTCGTTCTGCTCGTAGCTGTTGCCTTCAACCGGTGCGCCCGGTTCGATTTCGTTGGTCAGGCCGTGGTGAATACCGGCCAGGACCGACGCCATCAACAAGTACGGGTTGGCATCGGCGCCCGCCACGCGGTGTTCGATGCGCACGGAGTCCGGCGAACCGGTCGGCACACGTACCGCAACGGTACGGTTGTCGATGCCCCAGCTCGGCGAGTTCGGCACGTAGAATTGCGCGCCGAAACGACGGTACGAGTTGACGTTCGGGCAGAGGAACGCCATCTGCGCCGGCAGGGTCTCGAGCACACCGCCGATCGCGTGACGCAGTGCGGCGTTCTGCTCGGGATCCTCGCTGGCAAAGATGTTGTTGCCTTCTTTGTCGAGAATCGAAATGTGCACGTGCAAACCATTGCCCGCCTGGCCCGGATACGGCTTGGCCATGAAGGTGGTGTCCATCTCGTGGTCGTAGGCGATGTTCTTCACCAGACGCTTGAGCAACACCGCGTAGTCGCAGGCCTTGATCGGGTCGTTGACGTGATGCAGGTTCACTTCGAACTGCGCCGGGGCGCTTTCCTTGACGATGGCGTCGGCAGGGATGCCCTGCTCTTTCGCGCCTTCGAGGATGTCTTGCAGGCAATCGACGTATTCGTCCAGGTCGTCGATCAAGTACACCTGAGTCGACATCGGACGTTTGCCGGACACCGGCGAGCGTGGCGATTGCGGACGACCGTTCACGTTGTCCTGGTCGATCAGATAGAACTCGAGTTCGAACGCTGCGCAAATGGTCAGGCCCATTGCATCGAACTTACTCACGACCTGACGCAGCACTTCGCGAGGGTCGGCGAAGAACGGCTGGCCTTCGAGTTCGTGCATGGTCATTAACAGTTGCGCGGTCGGGCGCTTCTGCCAGGGCTCGATGCTGAGCGTGTCAGGGATGGGGAAGCAGATTCGGTCTGAGTCACCGATGTCCAGACCCAGGCCGGTGCTTTCCACCGTAGAACCGTTGATGTCCAGAGCAAACAGCGACGCCGGGAGGTTAATGCCTTTTTCGTAAACCTTATGAAGACTGGTGCGCTCGATGCGCTTGCCGCGCACCACACCGTTCATATCCGCAATCAGAAGGTCGACGTACAAAACCTCAGGATATTTCTTAAGGAATGCGTTTGCTTCGTTGAGTTGAACGGTACGCAGAGGGACCGACATGATGCACCTATTAGCTGTTAATTATTATGTTCACTACCTTGTTGCGAGCCCAGTCAACCCGAACGGCAAAGTGAAGTCAATAGCGAACACTTGGCCTCTCAACCTTTATTTTCGGGCCTTTCTTGGGCACGAGAGTGCCAGATCAGTCTTGCGCACCGCGTAAACCCTGAAGATCGGACGTACGGCGTTTAGAATTTTTTACATGAGAGTTGTTAATTAAAATCAACAAGGCTAAGCTCCGGAAAAGCTCGTTCAAGTGTGAAACTTCGAGGTGATAAAAATGGCATTCAAGCCATTGATCGGCGTTACAGCGTGCGTCAAACAGATTGGCCTGCACCCCTACCATGTCAGCGGCGACAAGTACTTGCGTGCTGTCAGCGTCGCGGCTTTGGGGCTGCCGGTTGTCATTCCTTCCTTAGGCGATCTGACCGAAATCGATGACCTGCTCGCGCAGCTCGACGGTCTGCTGCTGACCGGCTCGCCCTCGAATGTGGAACCCTTCCACTATCAAGGCCCCGACAGCGCCCCCGGCACGGATCACGATCCGCAACGGGACGCCACCACCCTTCCCTTATTGCGTGCGGCCATTGCGGCGGGCGTTCCGGTGCTCGGCATCTGCCGGGGCTTTCAGGAAATGAATGTGGCGTTCGGGGGCAGCCTGCATCAGAAGGTCCACGAACTCCCGGGCATGCTGGATCACCGGGAAGCGAATCATCCGGAATTGGCGGTGCAATACGCACCGGCTCATGCGGTGAACGTGCAACCGGGCGGTGTGTTCGAGGCGCTGGATTTGCCGCAGGTGTTCCAGGTCAATTCGATTCACAGCCAGGGCATCGACCGACTGGCGCCCGGCCTGCGTGCCGAAGCGATTGCGCCGGACGGTTTGATCGAGGCGATTTCGGTTGAACACAGCCCGACCTTCGCTGTTGGCGTGCAATGGCACCCGGAATGGCAGGTTCTGTCGAATCCTCCTTATTTGAGTATTTTCCAGGCGTTCGGTGATGCATGCCGGCGACGGGCCGCGTTACGTAACAAGCGCTGACTTAACACTTGATTAATCAATTTACTGCCCCGTGAGTCAGGCGGGCGTGCCTTTGCGCGCCGGTCCCTCACGACAACAACAAACGCGATAACAACAAGTACCACCAGGCAGCCAGGACGGCGGCGCCGAATAAGCCCAGGCCGGACGATGCCAGTGAGTCAAACGCAAATCCAGGGTGGGAGCGGGCTTGCTCGCGAAGAGGGAGTGTCAGTCGACGTTGATGCTGCCTGATACGGGATCACCGTTGAATTGACTGGCGTCGTACAGCTCGGGCTTGCAATCAACTATTAAGTCAGGCCGCGTTGGCCCGACGACTGAAACCTGTTGGGAGTTTCACATGGCAAACGCCTCCAGCATCTACAGGAAGGCTCTTGAAGGTCACCAGTCACCGAAAAAGGTGCTGGTGAAAATCGACCGCGTCACCAAGAAATTCGACGAAACCACCGCAGTGGACGATGTCTCGCTTGAGATTCATCAAGGGGAAATCTTCGCCCTGCTCGGCGGTTCCGGCTCAGGTAAATCGACCCTGCTGCGCATGCTCGCCGGCTTCGAACGCCCGACCGAAGGGCGGATTCTGCTCGACGGTGTCGACATCACCGACATGCCGCCGTACGAACGGCCGATCAACATGATGTTCCAGTCCTACGCGCTGTTCCCGCACATGACGGTGGCGCAGAACATCGCCTTCGGCCTGAAGCAGGATCGTCTGTCTGCCAGCGAAATCGATGCCCGCGTTGAAGAGATGCTGCGACTGGTGCACATGACCCAGTACGCCAAGCGCAAACCCCATCAGTTGTCCGGCGGTCAACGTCAGCGTGTGGCCTTGGCTCGCTCCCTGGCCAAGCGTCCGAAGCTGTTGCTGCTCGACGAACCGATGGGCGCGCTGGATAAGAAGCTGCGTTCGCAGATGCAACTGGAGTTGGTAGAAATCATCGAGCGCGTCGGTGTGACCTGCGTGATGGTGACCCACGATCAGGAAGAGGCCATGACCATGGCCCAGCGCATCGCCATCATGCACCTCGGCTGGATCGCGCAGATCGGCAGCCCGGTGGACATTTATGAAGCGCCGGTCAGCCGCATGGTCTGCGAATTCATCGGCAACGTGAACGCCTTCGACGGGACGGTTGTGGAAGACCTTGAAGGTCACGCGATCATTCACAGCCCGGACCTGGAGCAGAAGATTTACGTCGGTCACGGCGTCAGCACCTCGGTGCAGGACAAGTCGATCACCTACGCCATCCGCCCGGAAAAACTGCTGGTCAGCACCACCAAACCCGATACCCGCTACAACTGGTCCAGCGGCAAGGTGCATGACATCGCCTACCTCGGCGGTCACTCGGTGTTTTACGTGGAGCTGCCTGGCGGCAAGGTTGTGCAGTCGTTCATGGCCAACGCCGAACGCCGTGGTTCACGTCCGACCTGGGACGACAAGGTCTACGTGTGGTGGGAAGACGACAGCGGCGTGGTACTGCGCTCATGAAAACACTCAATCAGCAGTTTATGCGGCTGATGCCGAGTGGTCGAAAGCTCGTCATCGGGATTCCTTTCCTGTGGCTGTTCCTGTTCTTCATGCTGCCGTTTTTCCTGGTGATGAAGATCAGCTTCTCGGAAGCGGCCCTGGCCATTCCTCCTTACTCAGAGATCTACACCTTCGCCGAGCAGAAATTTCAGCTGTTGCTGAACCTCGGCAACTACTCGCTGCTGACTCAGGATGAGTTGTACATCTCGGCCTACTTCGGCTCGTTGAAGGTGGCGTTTTTAAGCACGCTGATGTGCCTGGTGATCGGTTTCCCGATGGCCTACGCGATCACCAAGGCGAGCAAGGAAACGCAAAACGTTCTGCTGTTGTTGATCATGATGCCGACCTGGACGGCGATCCTGATCCGCGTCTATGCGTGGATGGGCATCCTCAGCAACAACGGTTTGCTTAATGCGTTCCTGATGTGGACCGGGCTGACCGATCACCCAATCGAGATCCTCAACACCAACACGGCCGTGTATATCGGCGTGGTTTACGCCTACTTGCCGTTCATGGTGTTGCCGCTGTACGCCAACCTGGTCAAGCACGATCAAAGCCTGCTGGAAGCCGCTTCGGACCTGGGTTCGAGCAACTTCAACAACTTCTGGAAAATCACTGTGCCGCTGGCCAAGAACGGGATTATTGCCGGCTGCATGCTGGTGTTCATTCCGGTGGTGGGTGAGTTCGTGATTCCGGAACTGCTGGGCGGCCCGGAGACGCTGATGATCGGTCGCGTGCTGTGGCAAGAGTTCTTCAATAACCGCGACTGGCCGGTGGCGTCTGCCCTGGCGGTGGTGATGCTGTTGATCCTGATTGTGCCGATTCTGCTGTTCAACCGCAGCCAGGCCAAAGAGATGGAGGCACGGGGATGAAACGCTTCGGATTTTCAAAGTTCATGCTGATTTTCGGCCTGTCGTTTATCTACCTGCCGATGTTGATTCTGGTGATCTACTCGTTCAACGCTTCCAAACTGGTAACCGTATGGGGCGGCTGGTCGTTCAAGTGGTACGCCGGCCTGCTTGATAACTCGCAACTGATGGGCTCGGTGGTGCGTTCGCTGGAAATCGCCTGCTACACCGCGATTGCCGCGGTGGCGCTGGGGACGTTGGCGGCGTTTGTGCTGACTCGCGTGACTCGCTTCAAGGGCCGCACGTTGTTCGGTGGCCTGGTGACGGCGCCGTTGGTGATGCCGGAAGTGATCACTGGTCTGTCGCTGTTGCTGCTGTTCGTGGCGATGGCGCAGTTGATCGGTTGGCCGATGGAGCGTGGCATCGTCACCATTTGGATCGCCCACACCACGTTCTGTGCGGCGTATGTGGCGGTGGTGGTTTCGGCGCGTTTACGTGAGCTGGACTTGTCCATCGAAGAAGCGGCCATGGACCTCGGTGCGAAGCCGTTCAAGGTGTTTTTCCTGATCACCATTCCGATGATCGCGCCGTCACTGGCGGCCGGCGGCATGATGTCGTTTGCCCTGTCGCTGGATGACCTGGTGCTGGCGAGTTTCGTGTCCGGCCCGGGTTCGACGACCCTGCCGATGGAAGTGTTCTCGGCGGTGCGTCTGGGCGTGAAGCCTGAGATCAATGCCGTGGCCAGCCTGATTCTGCTCGCCGTATCGATCGTGACCTTCATGGTCTGGTACTTCAGCCGTCGCGCCGAAGCCACCCGTAAACGGGCGATCCAGGAAGCGATGGACCAGACCGCCAGCGAATCCTGGCAGCAACCTAAAAAGCAAATGGTAGAAGCGACGGCCTAGTGCCGTCGCGTTTCACAGCTTTGCATGCTTTTCATAACAAGAGCTGAAAAAAAGAATGGAGTTGTACCGATGAAAATGTTTGGCAGGACTCTGCTGACACTGTCCTTATTGGGCGCGATTGCCACCGGCGCCCAGGCCAATGACAAGGTACTGCGCGTCTACAACTGGTCGGATTACATCGCCCCGGACACCGTCAAGAAGTTCGAAGACGAGACCGGCATCCGCGTGACCTACGATGTGTTCGACAGCAATGAAACCCTTGAGGCCCGCCTGCTGGCGGGAAAATCCGGCTACGACATCGTCGTGCCGTCCAACAGTTTCCTCGCCAAGCAGATCAAGGCTGGCGTCTATCAGGAACTGGACAAATCGAAGCTGCCGAACTGGAAGAACCTCAATCCGGTGCTGCTGAAAAACGCTGCCGCCAGCGACCCGGATAACGGTCATGCCTTCCCGTACATGTGGGGCTCGATCGGCATCGGCTTCAACCCGGAGAAGGTCAAGGAAGTGCTCGGCAGCAATGCCCCGACCAATTCCTGGGACTTGCTGTTCAAACCGGAAAACGCTGAGAAATTGAAAGCGTGCGGCATCAGTTTCCTGGATTCGCCGACCGAGATGCTCCCGGCCGCCCTGCACTATCTGGGTTACCCGGTGAACTCGCAGAACAAGGAGCAGATTGCTGAAGCTGAAGCGCTGTTCATGAAGATTCGTCCTTCGGTGGCGTACTTCCATTCGTCGAAATACATCTCGGACCTGGCCAACGGCAATATCTGCGTAGCGGTCGGTTACTCCGGCGATGTGCTGCAAGCCAAGGCGCGCGCCCAAGAAGCGGGCGACAAGGTGAAGGTCGACTACAGCATTCCCAAGGAAGGCGCCGGTAGTTTCTACGACATGGTCGCGATCCCTCGGGACGCGACGAACGTGGAGAACGCTTACCTGTTCATGAACTTCCTGATGCGCCCGGACATCATCGCCGAGATCACCAACAACATTGGCTACAGCAATGCCAACGCGGCGGCTACGCCGTTGGTGGATGAAGCGATTCGGGATGATCCGGGGTCGTATCCGTCGCAGGCTGTGATGGCGACGTTGTATGCCATTCCGGACATGCCGATTGGCGTTCAGCGGGTGATGACCCGCGGGTGGACGCGGGTGAAGCTGGGTAAGTAAAAATATATGCAACACCACTGATCAAATGTGGGAGCGGGCTTGCTCGCGAAGGGTCCGTCACATTCAACATTGATGGGGACTGAACCACCGCTTTCGCGAGCAAGCCCGCTCCCACATTTGATCGGTGGTGTTTTCCTGTTTTCCGTTCACGCAGCGCCTTACCACCGCTGCACTCCTATCTGCAGAACGGCCTCACCTGGCTTCCTCGGTTAAGGTGAATTTGGGCGCCCTACTCGGGCGCCTTTTTTTTATGATGGGACGAGCGGCCATTCGGCCAGCGCTCGGTAGCGGCCCTTATGGGATTCGAACAGGGTGAAGTGATCGGCCCGCAGATAGAACTCGGGCGGCGTCGCGGACTCTGGCACCGGCACTCGGTAATCGCGCATCAGCGTCAGATGCGGTCGAAACTCCTTCGGCGAATCCTCAAACCCGAACGGCAACATCGCCTGCTCCAGGGCATACACCAGCCGCAGCAACTCAGGTGATGCCTGCTCCGGCGCGAGCACCAACACCCCTGCCCTGCGCCAGACATCCAACCGATCAAGCGCAACCCTCAAAGGCACACCCGGCGTTCGAACATTGGCAGCGGCCGTGCAGATATCGGCGATTTTCGCCACCTCGACAGCCCCCAAAAACATCAACGTCAGATGAAAGTTTTCCACCGGCACCGGCCGTCCGCTCCTGAGCTCAAGTGCGCTGCGCCATTGGGCAATGGCCCGACGTTGCTCGGGTGTGCAGTTCAGGGCAAAAAACAGTCGTTTTAACGGCTCATGGGATTCGTCGCTCATATCTGGCACCTCCTGACATCCAAGTTATAGTTCATGCAAACGATTCAACTGGAGGGGGCCATGCGCGAGATCATCAGCAAGGAACCGTGGTGGGCCGTGCCACCGAAACCCGGTCAGGATGAGTCCGAGCTGGAATGGGGCTGGCTGGTTCATTACAACGAAGGTGAGCCGCGCTTCGAGTTCATCAAAGAGCGGCCGACAGACAGCGAAATCCGTAATCGCAAGAGTTGCAGGATCACCCCGACGCCGGAGTGATCCTGTCGTTGGTTTCAGGCTTTTACGATCATTTCGAAACCGCCAAAGATCAGCCTCTGGCCATCGAACGGCATCGGGTTGACGTCCGGTTGCATGCGCGGATCGTTCATGAGTTTGTCCATGCCTGCATCTCGGGTGGTCTTGTCGGGCCAGATGATCCAGGAAAACACCACGGTTTCGTCTTCCTTGAGTTTTACTGCCATCGGAAACGAGGTCACTTTGCCGTCAGGAACGTCGTCGCCCCAGCATTCGGCGACGCTGAGGGCGCCGCTTTCCTTGAAAATGACAGCGGCGGTTTCGGCGTGTTTCTTGAATTTTTCGCGGTTGGCGGTGGGTACGGCTGCGATGAAGCCATCAACGTAAGACATGGTCATTCTCCTGCTGGGGGTAGAGGGTCGTTCTGCTGGTTAGTCGATTCCTTGGGCCCCCAATCGACAGATCCGCTGCCCGAACTGACCGACGGTACTTCGGCGCTCCCCGCCAGATTGCCCTCGATCTGCGCCGCCATGTAGAACGTACCGGCCATCACACCGGTGGTCGGGTTTTGCACCAGCTTCAGCCAGGCCTTGTCGAACGTGTTACCCAGACTGCTGCGAATCAGTGCCTCGCTGTCAGGCCGGTCATTGGCCTGGATAAGCGCGCGAATCCCCGCCACGCCCACGGTAATCAGTCCTCCGGCCAGTTTCCCTGCCGCCGCGGCCACTGCACTGGCCGCCCCTCGCGGGGCCATTTCTGCCTCCATCCGCTTGCTGGCGCGCTTGGCCACTGGGGCCATGGCGGTGTCTGTCGAAGCCACCCCCTTTTCACCGCCAGCCTTGTGGATCTTGTCGATCAGCGCTGCATAGGCCGGCAGCGTATTCAGTGGTTGGGTGTGCACGACCTGATACAGCGAGGCGTCCCGGGCCGGCGGTGGCCCGAGGGCGATGGCGGGGATTTTCTGGATTCGGCCATTGAGCTGAGCCATCGGCACGCCGTGGCGCTGGGAGATTTTCTGCAGTTCTTCCTGAACAATGTCCACGTAGAACGCCGTCGCCAGGCCAAGAATCGCGTCGGGATCGATTTCCACCGCGACCGGCGCCAGCACACGCTCTTGATATTGCTCCAGCAGATAGGCCGCCAGGCGCTTGGCCGAGGCATCTTGTTCGCCCTTGGCGCTGAGCGTGTACCAGCTGACCTTCATCGACAGCCATTCCTGGGTCCAGTAACTGCTGAACCATGGGATGAAGTTCTCTTCGGTCAGTTCATAGACCCGCGTTCGCCAGTAATCCATGGCACCACGCGCGTAGATTTTGGTCTGCTCGGTGGCCGATTGGGACGCCGCGACAATCTCCCGGTCCACCATCTGCCAGGTGCTTTGGGAAACAATCACCGGCACCACTTCCACCGGGGCAGGCGCAGTCGTGACGCATCCCGCCAGCACCACCAACACGGCGACGATCAGCGAACGCACGTTCAAGATCGCGGTTCCTACAGACTTGCCCGAACGGGATGTCCGGTGTTCAAAGGCCTATTAATTTGAGTATAGGTGTCGGTGTTTGTTCGTTTGGGGTTGAGGTGTTCTTGAGGCCGCCTTCGCGAGCAAGCCCGCTCCCACATTTGGCCGGCGGCGCTCACTGTGTCCACTGAAGATCAAATGTGGGAGCGGGCTTGCTCGCGAATGGGCCGGAACAGCCAGCGATGATCCCACCATCACTTATGTCGATATTCACCATCGCCGCGAATGCCTTCCGCTCAAAAACCGTCAGCGTAGGATCAGCCTTAACCCAACGCAAAACCCCGCATCGGAGGGGCGAATCATGATTATCCATCTCCTGACCTGCCTGGCCCTGACGGCCGTCACACTGAGCGCTTTTTCCTGGTACGTCCTGTCCGAGGAGCGCACGTCATGATTCACTCCGTGACCCTGGCCGTAAGCTTTGCGGTGTTCGGCAACAACTACTATTCCCAGTCATTCGTTTCCCGCAAAACGTTTGAACTGGTGTTCGACAAAAACTTCGAGGCGTTGCTGATGCCGTCCGCCGCCAATCACTTCAACAACGAAGTGATCGGGCTCAATGATCAGTTCCGATTCCTGAGCGATGTGCTGGAGGAGCACCTGCTGGCGACTGAGCTCGCCGCTACCGCCCCCCGGAATCAATACTTCTGAGCAGCTGACCCAGGCCCTCGGTAAAACAGGTCGGTGAGTTCAAGGAAAAACGCTCAAGCAGGCGACTGTTGTCGGCGCGCGAATGTTTGATATCACCGGAACGCGGCGCGTCGTGGTTCAACGTCACGGGGCGTCCCAGGAGTTCGCTTAACGTCGCCACGAGTTCGTTAACGCTGGTGGACCGGTTAAACCCGACATTGACCGGTTCGATAATCGGCTCTGACTCAGCGACCGCCTGTACCAGGACCTTTACGAGGTCATCGACGTAAACAAAATCCCTTGTTTGCTCCCCATCACCGTAAACCGTGATGGGGAGTTTTTTTTGCGCCCTCTCGCTGAAAATGCTGATGACACCGGAGTAAGGCGATGAAGGGTCCTGACGGGGTCCGTAAATATTGAAAAACCGTAGAATGACCGGTTCAAGACCATGCTGGCGTCGGTAAAAATCGAGGAAATGTTCGCTGGCCAGTTTGTCGGTGGCATACGGGGTCAGCGGATTCTTGGGCGTGTCCTCGGTAATCGCCATGCCCTCGCCATTGTTGCCATAGATCGCCGCACTGGACGCATAAACCACCCGTCTTACGCCTGCCTGGCGCATGGCTTCGCAGATATTCAGCGTACCGACGAAATTGCTTTGGTGAGTCGCGACCGGGTCATCGACCGACGCCTGCACCGAGGCCACCGCCGCCAGATGCACCACCGCGCTGCAGTCTTTCATCGCCCGCTCCACCGTCGGCGCGTCGGCGACATCCCCCACCACCAGAGTCAAATGGCAGCGATCAATCGGCAAGTTCGACAACTTTCCACTGGAAAGATCGTCCAGAACCCGAACGCTATAACCACTTTCAAGCAGTGCTTCGACCAGGTGCGAACCGATAAAACCGGCACCGCCCGTCACAAGAATTCGATCAGCAGTCATGATTTATTTACTCCCCGGTGCAGTGGTGGGTGTTCGATCCATTGCAATGAAGTCGCCTATTTGCTCGATGAATTCACGGCTGTTACTGAGCATTTGTTCCCAGTCGGTGGGAAAGCGCACATTCAACGGCAGTTGATCGATTCTCCAGCGCGGCGACAGAGGGCGATCAAACCGGGCGGCGACCTGCAAGCCCATTTCGCTGGCAGCGAATGGCCCACGCAACACCGTCGGCGTGCGACCGGCGCTGTCGACGGCCTGGACAACATGGGCCGCCAACCACTCGCCATCGGGCATGCGCACGCGCAGCGGCTGGCCAATCGCGGCATAGCTGATGTTCAGCGGTTCCAGATAAATCCACAGCAGAGGCTCTTCCAGCCGCTCAAGACGCATCAACAACGTTCCCGCACCGACGTTTTCGCCGGGCGTGACCAACACCTCCGCAATCCGACCGCTCTGCGCAGCCTTGACCGACAATGCGGCGAGGCGCGTTTTCAACCACTGCTGTTCGGCGGTCTGTTGAATAATCTCGCGCTCAACGCTCAACGGCGACTGACGGGCCAGTTGCTCGCGGCGCTCGAACGCCAACAGGTCGGCTTTAAAAGCATCAAGTTCAGACTGGGCTGCCAGCACTTCTCCACGAGAGACGGCGCCTGATGTGACGAGGTCTTCAAGCACCTGCACACGCTCCTCCGTCCTGCTCACTCGGGTCTTGAGCAACTGACGCTCCCTGGTGTCCAGTTTGGCGTTGTTGGTGGGCACCGTTTTGGTCGGCATCGCGGCGAGCTGCGAGAGCCGTGCACGCCATTCGGGATTGTCGAGACTGACCAACGGCTGATCGATCTGGACCTGCTCCCCGGCCATGACAAACAGCTGATCGACCCTACCGGCATCCCGCGCGCGCACCTCAAGAATCGGCAGGCGCAATTGCGCCGGTGCGTCGATCATCAACATGCCGTAAGCCAGCTTCCCTCCCAGCCAAAGCAAGGGACTCGCGACCAGGAACAGGATTAAATACCAACGCACGCGAAACGCCATGCGTTTGCCCGGCGCGTAGAGCACAGTCAAACCCTGTTCCTGGGTGGGGTTCAGTTCTTTGCGACTGTCGAATCGAATCTTCATGACGGCTCACCGTTTTGGAAAGTCTCGCCAGGCTTGCCAGTCAATGCCGGCAATCCCCCGTGGTTGCAGCTGTTCGCGCCAGACACTGGTCTGGTGCTGCAACTGCTCAGGTGACGCGCCGGCCCAGGACTCTGTGGCATCCAGTTGCGGCTCCGTGCTTTGCGCCAGGCGAAACTGCAGATCAGGCCAACGTTGGGCGATCTGTTCTGCCATTCGTGCGCTGTTTTTCGGGTTACGGGTGTAGATCATCAAGCTGACCTGACGCACGCCCGCCTCGGGAAGCGCGCACGGCAGACAGGTTTTTCCGGGTTTTGCCTCAGCGAACCAGCGATGGTGGCTGGAAATCTCTACCGGCCAAGGGCTGGCTGCGGAGGCGGCGCGCAAGGTGTCGAGCAAGTCTTTCACGCGCTGATCCGGGACCGGCACGCCCAGTTGTTCGAGTTCCAGGTCCAGGTGCAGGCTGGTGAATGAAAGCCCCTTCAGCTTGGCCAGTAAATCGGTGAGCTGATGGCGATCCTGCGGTTCGATCCAGGCCGAATCGCCGAGCAACAGGCTGACTTGCACCCCCTTGCCGGCCGCGTCCTGCAGCAATTGCTCCAGCCGTTGGCGCGTCGTTGCAAGGTCTTTCAACTGGGAGGACTTGAGGCCAAGGTAGATCTTGTCCATCCCGGCTTTACGCAGCTGCTCGAGCTCCGCCTTACGTTGATCGGGATCGAGCAACGCTTCGCTGTCCCAGACATAACTGGCCTGGGACCATTGGCTCGTCGGCGCCCCCACCGCTTGAGCCGAAAGGGGTTGTGCGGCCAGTATCATGGGGGGCAACGACAGCGTCAGCAGCAGAAGTATCGATCGCATAATCAAAACCTCGTGGCTCGTTTAAGCACCCACCACGGTGCCATAGAGCTTTCTTCGTGGCCCCGGCGAAAGATCTCGTTGAGCATGGCCACTGCGCTCCAGCACCGCAGGAGTAGCATGAACAGCGGAAAGAAAGGCACCAACAACCCCAGGACCATGTCCTTTGCAGGCCGGTCGGACACCATCAACAACATGGCGCCGAACAACATCGCGGTGATCGTCAGGTACAGCGCATAGATCAGTACAAACAGAAACAACAGCGTCTTGCCCGGCAGAACAAACAACGCCAGCAAGGTGTAGCTGAAGATGAGGAACGGCAGCACCAGCTGAAAAAAGAAGCCGCTGAGCAGGATCATCAGAAAGGTCGGCCAGCCCAACAAGTTGGGGTTGATGTTGCGGTTGTGCTTTCTGATGTACAGAAAAAACAGGTCGCCATCCCAGCGCAAGCGCTGCATCAGAAACTGACTGAGCGTCGACGGTGCATCGGTGTGTCCAATCGCTTCCGGTTCGAAGGGAATCCTCAAGTCGTGTCGCTTGAAGTAACTCTTGATGCGCAACGTCAGGTCCAGATCCTCCGCAGTGTGCGTGTTCCAGCCACCGATTTTCACCAGAAAGCTGCGGCGGAATGCCCCGAAGGCCCCCGAGACGTTATTGACTAGGTTCCATTCGGCCAGACCGATTTTCGACATGTGGATGGACAACAGGTATTCCAGCGCCTGCATTGCGGTCACCCACGAAGCCCAGACATTGCGCACTCGCAGGCTACCGGCGACCGCAGGCACCGACGGGTCCGCGAAATGGCGCACGATGGAGCTGACCATGTTGTTGTCGAAGGACGTGTCACCGTCGAGCGCCATCACGATTTCACCGCTGGCAAGCGACAGGCCGGCGTTCAACGACGACACCCGCCCGCCCCTCTGCCACTTGGCAATCGGGCGCAAATGACGCCGGGGGTACAACTGCGGATCCACGTTGAAACTGCGCACGGCGCTGAGCGTCGGCTGGTTCACCGTGGCCCCGTCCACCACCGGAATCATCTCGATGTGGCCGGGGTACGTCTGCTCGCACAGGCTTAACAGCGTGGTCTGAACGTCCATCCCTTCGCTGTAACAGGTAATGATGCAAGAGACCTTGGGCCGATAGAGACTGATCTTCGGTACACGGGTGCGCCGACGTGTGAACCAGCGCAAAACACCCAGCATCACCATGATCATCAGGGGCAATTCAAAGATCAGAAACAAAGGGAAAAGCATGAAAAACACCCGACTCAAACCATCCGGTCCCATGATCCCGCTGAGTGCGTTGAGGAGTTGCTCCAGGAAAGGGCTCATGGCGGTCACGCCAACTCACTGGCCAGACGGGCCAGTAGTAGTTCGCCATCTTCCTGCTCGAGCAGATCCTGGGGCGCCGTGATGCTGACGACACGCAAGGAAATGTCGCTGACCTCCGGTGCTGAAAACAACTCGGCGACCCGGCTCAAGCGTTGTTTGACGGTTTCCAGGCCGTTGCCATCGGTATGGGGAAGCATGATCCAGAAGTACTCTTCGGTACTTCGAGAGCAGCGGTCTGTATCCCTGACGGTTTCCTTCAATCGTTCAGCCACGCTATCGATGAAGGCATGGCCGTGGTGTTCACCCAGGCGAGTCAACGTACCGGCCAGGTTGACGAAGCGCAGACCGAGCAGTGAGAAGGCAGGCGACTGGTAGCGGCGTACGACCTGCATCTGCCAGGTCAGCAGGTCATAGAAATCCTTGCCGCCTAACAGATTGAGTCGACCGAAGTGATGGGCCTTTTGATCGCTGAACTCCTGGCGGCAGCGGAAACGGCCGGCCTCGGCCAGGCGGAAATCTCTGACCTCGCGTACTCGCAACTTGTCAGGTGTGTGTGACAGGCCGCAGTCCAGGCAGCGCGCCTGCACGTCGGCATCGACAAAAAACGCCTGACATGACCGGCAGCGATAGTTCTCCATCGGGCGGTCGTAATCAGTGCCGATATGGCGCAGCCGGTTCAAGCAGTTGGGGCACAACAACACCCCGTCTTTGAGAAAGGATTCCTGTGGCCCCACATGCCCACAGGTAAAGCAGTGCAATGAAGGCTGTCGTGAAATGTCCAGGGCCTGACATTCGGCACACACATCAATGTAATTGAGCCGGCCCGAGCCACACTCCGAACACAGCCGAACGCGATCGACCAGAACCCCCTCTTCCAGCCAGTCCTGTTGCACCATCAAACTGAGCCAGACAAACGAGTTGACCTGCTCGTTATCAGCCAGGGCGTCCAGCAACGGATAGCGATAATGCTGAGGCACCTCCGGGTCTCGAAGGGCATAGATGTGAGCGTTGTCGCGCAACCACAACCATGAAAGCACCCGACTTTCAAAACGCTCGGGGGCAGAACCCTGTTTGAACAACCTGTAGCGTTCTCGCCACACCCCCCAGAGGGCTCTTGTTTCGCTGGAATCGACAGGGCACGCGCCATCACCCAAGGCTTCACACCAGCCGTTCTGATCACGGCAGCAGTAAATGAGGCTGTAGCGATAAGGGGGAATGGCGCGCAACTTTCGAAGCACCCGCCCGGCATAAACCGCTGGCAGGTCCAGCAGCAGGACATCAAATGCGGGTGCAGCCAACAAGCTGCCCATATCGGCGAAGTGCTCAAGCTCCGGAAGATTCAAGCTTGGAACTCTATTACCCAGTATCGCAATCCGTGGAGTTGGAGTCGGCATGACGCACGGCCTCTGCAGACAGACAAGTACGATTAAAAGGAGTTAGAAACACTAGCACCGCATCAGAAAAACGTCAGCATTATTATGAAGTTATTTTCTGATATATAGGCCGCCAATATATCGCCATTAATTTTAATTGGATCCCGCCTTGCTCATCGAGTTTCGGCGCGATAATGCGCCTTATCACCATAAAAAATAATTACTTACATTTCATAAAGCTATGCACATTAAGTAACTCAATCGTTACAACCATACTCACTACTAGTTAATGGCCACCATTGATAGCGTTGCGCCATTTAATAGTATCAGCAGTTAATTCCCATTTGCTAAAATGGCTTTAGCTACCGCCTGAACATTAATAAGTTCAAAGTATTTTTATACCAAAATGACTCACTTATAGAACCAGAATAATCATGCAATAGTTACACGAGTGAAACATCCCTGTTTCAACAATGAACAATAGATCAAATCTGACAACTTTCTTACTCGGCACAAACATCCCGAAGGCAACCCCGCAACCAGCGATGCACAGGGTCGGCATCCAGTCGCGGATGCCAGAGCATGGCGACGGTGAACGCCGGCAGAGACAACGGCAGTGCAAAGCTGTGCAGGCCGGTGCGCAGGCTCGCGGTGTGGCGTTCGGGAACGCTGGCGATCAGGTCAGTGGCCCGGGCGAGCGCCAGCGCAGTAGAGAAGCCTGCAACGATTGTTGCTATGGGCCGCTCCAGTTCCAGGAGCTCAAGGGCTTCATCAATGGGTCCCTTGTCGAGCCCCCGCCGAGAGACGCTGATGTGGCTGCCCGCCGCATAACGCGCGGGGGTTATCTCGCCTTCGCTCAGCGGATGCCCCATTCGTACGACGCCAATAAAACGATCCCGAAACAAGCCCTGGGTACGCAACTCCGGGCCAGCGGCCTTCCCCACCACACCCGTTTCCAGATCGACCGTGCCGTCGCGCAGTGACGCACTGTCTTTGTCGGGTTTGTGCATAAAGCGCAGCCGCACGCCAGGGGCTTGCTCGGCGACGCGGGCAATCAGGTCCGCGCCAAAATTCTCGACAAAGCCTTCACTGGTGCGCAGCGTGAACGTGCGGCTCAGCTGTTTGAGGTCGGGTTGCTCGGCAGGCCGAAGGACCGCTTCGGCGTCCTGCACCAGCTGACTGACCCGCTCGCGCAGTTCGAGCGCTCGCGGAGTGGCAACCAGCCCCCGCCCGGCCCTGACCAACAGCGGATCGCCGGTGGTTTCACGCAATCGCGCCAGCGCCCGGCTCATGGCCGACGGGCTCAGGCGCAAGCGTTTGGCGGCGCGTGCCACGCTGCCTTCAGCGAGCAGCACATCAAGGGTGATCAGCAAGTTGAAATCGGGAGTGGACATGCGGCGCCCCGTGGCAGAGTGATATGGCGTTGAACGCACGTATCAAGTGCAAACGGTGCGCCTTCCGCCATGTTAGGCCGGGGCGTAGATTTCTGATAGCTCCGCTTCGGGAGTGGCCAGAAAAGAGGAACAGCATGAAATCAATCAGTGCAGTCGCAGAGCGTGCACAACAGACACCGTCGGTTCGGTGGGCGCTGGCCAGTCTTTCGCTGTCGATGTTGCTGTCCTCGCTCGGCACCAGCATCGCCAATGTGGGTTTGCCGACCTTGGCCCAGGTGTTCAACGCCTCCTTCCAGCACGTGCAGTGGATCGTCCTCGCCTACCTTCTGGCCATTACCACCCTGATTGTCAGTGTCGGTCGGCTCGGTGATATCACTGGCCGTCGGCGGCTGCTCTTGACCGGCATCGGCGTGTTCACCCTGGCGTCGGCCCTGTGCGGCTTTGCGCCCACGCTCTGGCTGCTGATTGGCGCCCGGGCACTGCAGGGAATCGGTGCAGCAATCATGATGGCGCTGACCATGGCCTTTGTCGGTGAGACGGTGACGAAGGCAAAAACCGGCAGCGCCATGGGCTTGCTCGGGACGATGTCGGCGATTGGCACCGCGATGGGGCCGTCGCTCGGTGGCCTGCTGATTGGCGGGTTTGGCTGGCGGGCGATCTTCCTCATCACCGTACCGCTGGGCTTGCTGACGCTGGTGCTCGCGCATCGTTATTTGCCCGCCGATCGCCAGAAGCCCAAGACCGATCGCGCCGGCTTCGACCCGCTGGGCACGCTGCTGCTGGCGTTGACGCTGGCCGCTTATGCGCTGGCCATGACCCTTGGCCGAGGCAGTTTCGGTCCGTTCAACATCGCCTTGCTGTTGGCGGCGGGCGGCGGCGCCTGCCTCTTTGTATTCACCGAGGCTCGCGTCACCTCACCGTTGATTCGATTGGCGATGTTCCGCGATCCCGTGCTCAGTGGCAGCCTCGCCATGAGCCTGCTCGTCGCGACCGTGATGATGGCGACACTCGTGGTCGGGCCCTTCTACCTCGCGCATGGGCTCGGCCTCGATGCCGTTCGGGTTGGACTGGTCTTGTCAGTCGGGCCGTTTGTCGCGGCACTCACGGGTGTGCCCGCCGGCCGTATTGCCGACCGCTTTGGCGCCCAGCGCATGACCCTCGCCGGGCTCATCGCCATGGCGACCGGGTGTCTCACGTTATCGGTATTGCCAGAGACGTTCGGCATCGGTGGCTACCTTTTGCCGATGGTCGTGATGACCCTCGGCTATGCCCTGTTCCAGACAGCCAACAACACGGCGGTCATGGCGGATGTTCAGCCGGACCAGCGAGGCGTCATCTCCGGCCTGCTCAATCTGTCGCGCAATCTGGGACTCATCACGGGGGCGTCCGCCTTGGGCGCGGTGTTCGCGCTCGCATCGGCCTCGGTCGACATTGCAACGGCGCGACCCGAAGCGGTTGCCAGCGGTCTGCGGATCACCTTCGCCGTGGCGCTGGTGCTGATCGCTGTCGCACTGGCCATCGCGTTGGGAAGCCGCGCGCTGGCAGTGCGTCGTGACCGTCGGTAAGTCGACAGGGCGTTTACTTTTCCAGCACGACCAGTGGCGTGTCTTTTTTCACAATGTACGTCGCCAGCTCAGACGCTTTGTTCGCGCCGATATTCTTCGCGACGTGCGCAGTGCCTGCGGGGATGTACAAGGAATCGCCAGCCTTGAGCGTTACAGGAGGCTGACCCTCGAGTTGATATTCAAACGTACCCTCGATCACGTGGGCCACTTCCACCCCGGGATGAGAATGCTTGGGTGATACCACACCCGGCTCAAAATCAACGAGAACCTGGATCACTTCACGCCCGGCGACATCGAGATCCTGGCGCAGCAGATCGGTGCGGTGAAGACCCGCCTGCCAGCTTTTTGCTGGAGGCGCCTCTTGTGCTTGAGAGAGACCCGCGAAGGCGGTGAGTGCCGCGGCAACGGCGACGCCGAGCATGCCAGCAGAAATACGGCGGTTGAAACGGGACATGGCATTTCTCCAATCAGTGCGCGGGAATGCGCGCGGAGCTTGCCGCGGATGCGGTGGCTCTATTTGGAGGTCGCCGTGTATCGCGCAAGTGTCGCCAATGCCCTGGTTTTGTATGCGAAGGTAGCTGCAGGTGCGCGGGATACGTTCCGATACAAACGGATCCTGCGGACACGAAAAAGCCCGCACAAGGCGGGCTTCGTAAATCGAGTAGGTGGCCGGCGCTGGTCTCCGGCTTACAAGGTTTATCAGGCCTCCCACAGAACAGTTTTGTGCTGTCCTGCTTCACACGGCATAAGGGCTGGATCTCAGCGCGGAGATCTTTCTAACCGTGTACCCTTCGGAACGCGCCCCACGTTTCCTCGCCATCCGCTTGCGCATCAGTCTGCGTCTTCACCTACATCTTCAAGAGTAGTCCAAAGTCCAAAGCGCAAGGCGGGCTTTTTAGAACGATTTTGCCCTGTGGGAAGCGCGGCAGGATGGAAAAACACTAACACAAGTGACACACCTCACTGGGGCCAATGACGACCGGGCCTTCATCGAGGCAAGGTTGCTACGGGCTGATCAGTGTTTACTCATCAGACCATGCAGAACGCCAAACCTCAGACCTGGCTCGGAAGGCGTCATGTGTGAGACACCAAATACCTTGAATGCCGCCAGCATGAGCACCAGACCGCCAGGCAAGATGCTCTGGCGATGGGCTTGCAAGCCCGCCAGACCGAGCTGTTTGACATGCCCCACTTCAAGCAGGCGCAACGACAAACGCAACAGACCGCTGTAGGTGATGCCGCTTTCGCCATAGTCGTTCAACCCGTTGGCCTTGAGGACTTTAGCCAGCATCCGTGCGGTGCCTGAAGAGCCAATCACCTGCTGCCAACCCAGCGTGCGATAACGACGCGCCACTTTTTCAAACTGAACAGTGGCCACACGCTCAGCCTCCAGGAGCGCCTTAGCCGTGATACAGCCACCCTGAAAGTAGCGTGCGCCGAAGTTGCCGCTGCCGATGGCAATACTCTCGGTCATCAAGGGCTGAGCGCCCTGCCCCAGAATCAATTCAGTGGAGCCGCCACCGATATCCACGACCAATCGCCTGTTTTCGGTACCGGGTATCGTATGGGCAACACCGGCGTACACCAGTCGGGCCTCTTCATGCCCAGAGATGACATCAATCCGAAACCCCAGGTGCCGCTCCGCGCTGGCTAAAAACAGTTGCGCATTGTCGGCTTCGCGCACGGCACTGGTCGCCACCGCCCGCACACGACCGGCCTCGAAGCCGCGTAACTTTTTGCCAAATCGCGCGAGCGCTTGCCATCCCCGATCCAGAGCCAACTCGTCCAGCGCGCCACCTTGAAACCCCTCCGCCAAACGGACAGGTTCACGCAGGGTTTTCACTTCCTGGATCACGAACCCCTGACGCCGTCGGACTGACTGGCCGATCATCATGCGAAACGCATTAGAACCAAGGTCAATGGCTGCAAATAGAGAGGCGTCTCCTTTCATGGGGCGATTCCTTGCAAGCTGAGCGCGCTAGGCGGTTTGCGAGGATATTGCCATGGGGTCGATGACGCTAAGATGACACCCTCTATTTTTACGGATGAGCAGATCAGAGCCCCTCGAGAGATCGTACCTGACAGTCCTTCCAGACCTTGCGCATCAGCTCCTTTAGCATCAACGCCTCGGCCCAGCGATCGGTGATGTCGGCTCCGTCGGCACCCGTAATGGCATACGGCGGCGGACCGAGTTCACAGGTGAAGGACAGACTGGCGGGGGTGTTCGGTCGGGCCAGCCAATCCTCAATCCCATAGCGCCACCAGCCGAGGAAGCGCTCCAGCCAGGGTCGATGCTGGGCGAAACTCAACGGCACCTGGACCTGTTCGCCGTTGGCGACGCGACCATGGAAACCCCAACTGTGGCGCAGGATCGTGTGGATCTGCTCGTCGTCCTCGGCGGTGGCCGGCTCTGGCAGTTCGCGGCCCACGACATAGTGGGACAAGTCGGCCAACAGTTTGAGATCGGGCATTTCAGCGAGGATGTCGAGGGTGAATAACAGGTCGCTGGTGAGGCGATAACGGTGGGTTTCCAGCAGGATCGGAAAGTCCACCTGTTCGGCCAGACGCTGCCAGCCTTCGATCAGCTTGATCGCTTGCGCCAGCGTGCGCGGACGGACGTCGGCTTGCAGCGTGAGGTGGTGGCAGCCGTAGCAGGAAGCGACATCAATCGCCGCCGCCAGATCATCCACCGTGCGGGGGAACAGCTGACCTTCGATTTGCAGGCCCTGCGCCTTGGCGGCGGCACTCAGGCGTGCCGCATGTGGCGCGACCCAGAAATGGTCGGTGATCCCATCGAAGCCGGCGGCGGCGATTTTCTCCAGCTGCGCTTCCATGGGAAGGTCGCATTGGCCATGTTGATTTTGCATGGCCCACAGGGACTGAAATACCAGAAATTCACGCATGTCAGCTCCTGAGCAGTTGTTTGAGCGGCACACCGGCATCGGCCAACGCGTCCACCGAGAGGGGGTTATGGTTGGCGATCAGCCTCTCGCACAATTTGATGTCCTTCGCGACGCTATTGCCCTGGCCCCAACCGCAAGCACCTTGCAGACGTTGCTCGGCATCGAGGTAGAACAACAGGAATCCGCCATCCGGGGTTACCCGGCTCGCCGTGGGTTCGGCGTTCGAGATCACACCCACGATCTGCAATCCCCAGTCGTACTGATCAGACCAAAAACCGGGAATGACCTCGAAAGGTTGCTCGCCGCCCAACAGATTCAGGGCGGCGTGATGGCCTTGGGTCTCGGCGTTGCGCCAGGTTTCCTGACGCTGGAAAACCCCTTGCGGGTGCAGCTTAAATTCACAGACATCGCCCGCCGCAAAGATGTCCGGCGCGCTGGTGCGCAACTGAGCATCGACACGGATGCCCTGCCCGACTTCGAGCCCCGCAGCCTCGGCCAATTCAGTGTTGGGTTGCATGCCGATGCCCACTACCACCAGGTCGCAAGGCAGAAGCTCGCCGTCGACCAGTTGCACCGCCTCGACGCACGTGTTGCCTTGCACCGCCTCAATGACCACGTTCAAGCGGACATCCACGCCTTGGCTGCGATGCAGTTCCAGCAGGACGCTAGACAGTTGCTCCGGCAACACCCGACCGGCCAGGCGCGGTCCGGCTTCGAGCAAGGTGACGGAGCACCCCAAGGCACGGGCGGTCGCGGCGACTTCGAGTCCGATGAAGCCGCCGCCGATGATCACCAACCGAGCACCGGGCCGCAACGAAGCGCGCAGGGCCAGCGCTTCGTCATGGGTCCGCAGATAAAGCACGTTACCCAGATGCTCGGGCACAGAGGCCAGTCGCCGCGAGCGCCCTCCCGTGGCGAGCAACAGACGCGCATAGGCCAGCCAGCTACCGTCGGCCAACTGCAGACGATGCTGCTGCGGGTCCAGACTTTTCACCGGATTGCCGGCCAGGTGTTCGATGTCCAGTTCGGCGAGCCGAGCGCTGTCGCACAAGCTGTAGCCCGCCAGATCTACCGTGCCCTGCAACAGTCCCTTGGACAGCGGCGGACGTTCATACGGAGGGTGAGATTCATCGCCTATCAGGATCAGGCGACCGCTATAACCTTCAGCACGCAGGGTCAGCGCGGCTCGGCCACCCGCATGCCCGGCGCCGACGATGACCAGTGGAGCATTGGCAGCATTCATGGCACAGACTCCCTGCAATTAAACCGTGATGGCGAGCAGGACACGCCCCGCCTCGACCCGCACCTGATAGGTCTTGAGGTTGACGCACACCGGTGCGCCAAGGGCTTTGCCGGAGCGGTAGTCGAAGCGCCCGTTGTGCTTGGGGCACTCGATGACATGCTCCATCACCAGGCCATCGGCCAGGTGGATGGACTCATGGGTACACAGGCCCGCGGTGGCGAAGAACTCGCTGTCGGCGGAGCGGTAGACGGCATAGGTGTGTTGGCCATGGTCGAAACGAATGACGTCTTCTTCATTAATCTCGCCCACGGCACATACATCGATCCATTGATCGGTCATGGCGTTTTCTCTTGTTAGGGGTACAGACAGGAAGGTGTCAGGCCGGCGTTACTTCAGCTTCCGCCCGGGCGGTTGCGGCAGGTTCTGCGCGTTGTGGCAAAGGGCGACGGATGAAATAAGTAGGGTCTTTGCGCTGCTTCCAGATGGTCGGGAGGATTTCTTTGAAGGCCTCGAACAGGCTGGTATACGGTGGCGGGCAGTCGTGGCGGATCTCTTCGTGAAGCTGCGCCAGTGCATGAAACGGCACCATCGGATACATGTGATGTTCGAGGTGATAGTTCATGTCGAGGTACATGAAGCGCAGCACCGTGTTCATGTAAATCGTGCGGCAGTTGCTGCGGTGATCGAGTACGTCTTCAGCCAGGCCAACATGTTGCGTCAGGCCAAACAGGTAGGACAGCCAGCCGCCGTAAAGGGTTGGCAGACCGATAAACATCAGCGGCAACCAGCTTTGCAAATACAGTGCAGCGCCCACGACAAGCCCATAAATCACCAGCCAGACGCGTGCGTCCCTCGCCACTTTGGGCCACTCGGATTCCGGGATGAACGTCTGCTCTTCTTCATCCATCCGCCCGACTGCATGCCGGCAGACTGACCCCATCGTCTTCAACGCGTAGGGCATTCTGAACAGGCTCAGCACCATATTGATCAGGCTCGGCGGACGTGGCTCGACGATTTCCGGATCGCGGCCGACGATGATGGTGTCGGTGTGGTGCCGCGCGTGGCTCCAGCGCCAGACCTGGGGTTCGAACATGAACATGAAGCTCGACAGCTGGTAGACCGCATCATTCATCCAGCGGGTTTTGAACGCCGTACCGTGACCCGCTTCGTGCCAGCGGGAATTGGACGCCGTGCCGTAAAGCAGCCCATAGACGAAGAAGAATGGAACGCAGGCCCAGGAGCCCCAGAACCAGTAACCACCGAAGCCGGTGACGACCATCGATAGCAACCAGATCGCGGTATCGCGCAAGGCCGGGCCGTCGCGGCGCTGCATCAATTCCTTCATGCGTTTACGAGAAATGGGCGATTGGTACCAGCTGGCCGACACCAAGCCTTTTTGCGCCGCTTTGGCGGCTTCGGGACCGATCAATCGATAATCCCGAGGCACGGGTTTACCGCGGTTTTCATAGGCTGCGTTTTGTTCAGGCATTTTATTGTTCTCCGCAAGCTTGATGGTTTCAGGCACTTTTCGACGCGGGATCACATCGTGGGAGAAAAGATAGAGAGCCCAAAGATTACCCTCAAGCCCTTGAATACATTCCCTATCAAGCTATCATCCAGGCCCAGCAAGGCTTGATAGTTTTCTATCAAGGCGTTTTCGGGACCCGCCATGACCAACACTAAACGCCCCACCATCGCCACGGTCGCCGAGCACGCTCGCTTGAGTGTCGCCACCGTCGACCGGGTACTCAACGCCAGGGCGCCGGTCAACCCGGCCACTGCCGAGCAAGTATTCCAGGCCGCCGAAGCCGTTGGTTATTTTGCCGCCAGGCTGATCGGTCAGCGGATCCGCGAACGGCGTCCCAGCTATCGTTTCGGCATCCTGTTGCTCGGTACCGCCCAAGCGTTCTATTCCAATGTTGCCGCCGCCATTACCGAGGCAGCACAGCGTCAGACCGGCGCCAACCTGAGCTGTCAGTTCGAGTACGTATTTGATCGCACACCGAGCGCCATCGTTGCTCAGATCGAACAACTGGCGGTGCAGTGCGATGGCCTGGCGGTGGTCAGCTTCGCTCACCCGATGATCAATGCCGCCATCGCCCAGATCAGAGAGGCCGGCGTGCCGGTGATCGCGCTGCTGTCCGACATCGATGAGGCCGCGAATGAGCCTTACGTCGGCCAGGATAACCATGAGGTCGGGCGCACCATGGGCTGGCTGATGGCTCACACCTGTGGTGCGCGCAAAGGCAGCATCGGGGTTCTGCTCGGCGGTCACCGTTTTCTCGGCCATCAGGCACGGGTCGAAGGGCTGCGCAGTTACCTGGCGGAGCGTGCACCGGGGTTGCGGCTGCTTGAAGCGGTGATCAACCTGGACAACTGCGACATCACCGAAGAGGCGACGCTGGAACTGTTGTCGCGGCATGACGATTTGCGGGGTTTGTGCGTGGTCGGCGGTGGCGGCGACGGGATCATCAGTGCCCTGTCGCAGTTACCGAAGCGGCCGTCGCTGTGCTGCATTTTGCAGGAGTCGACCGAGCTGTCGCGCCAGGCTTTGTCGCAGGGTTTGATCAGTTTGCTCATCGATTCCCAGCCGCGATTGCTGGCGGCGGCGCTGGTCGATTTGTTGGTGGAATTGCAGACCGCGCCGGACTTCGATCCGGCCCGGCATCGCATCCATATTCCACTGCAGATCGTCACGTCAGAGAATGCCCGGCCCTGAACGGAATGCATCGGCACTCAGTCCGAACCGATTCATCTTGTTGTACAGCCCGCCACGAGAAACGTTCAGCTGTTTGGCCGCCAGGCGGATGTTGCCGCGGGTATCCTTCAGGGCCGCAATGATCGCATTCATTTCATGGGCGCCAAGGTCCAGTGCAGTATGGGGTTCGGGCACATTTCCCGGCGCTGACGGCCACTGCCTTTGCTTGATTTCAAACGGTAGATCACCCGGCTGGATCAGTTCGGTCATGGCCAGGTTTGTCGCCCGTTCAATGGTGTTTTCCAGCTCGCGAACATTACCCGGCCAGTGGTAGGCCGACAGAATATCCAGTGCCTCTGGCGAGATGCCCTGCACCGACTTGCGCAGTGAGCGGGCGCAACGGCTGAGAAAATGCCGCGCCAGTAACGGCACATCTTCGTGGCGCATCCGCAGCGGCGGAACCGTCAGGTTCAGGACGTTGAGCCGGTAGTAAAGATCCTCGCGGAAAGCACCCTCGGCCACCGCCTGGCTCAGGTTGCGGTGGGTAGCAGCGATGATGCGCACGTTCACCTGCTGCGATTTTTTCGCGCCCACACGCGTCACCTCGCCTTCTTGCAAGACGCGCAGCAGGCTGACCTGGGCATCAAACGACATATCACCGATTTCATCGAGAAAGATCGTTCCGCCATCGGCCAATTCGAACTTCCCGGCAGAGCCGCCGCGGGCCGAGCCGGTGAAGGCGCCTTCGACATGACCGAACAGTTCGCTCTGCACCAGATCTCGCGGAATAGCTCCGCAATTGACGGCCACAAAAGGACCGCTGCTACGGTCACTGGCGTTATGAATCGCCTGGGCGAATAGCTCTTTGCCGGTACCGCTTTCACCCAGAATCAGCGTGGTCGAATCACTGCGACTGGCAATCCGCCCCAGGTGCAACGCGTCCTGTATGGCTCSCGAACTGCCCTGAATGGTCTCGAAGGTGTAACTGGCCTGGGTGCCGATGATTCGCCGGGTAATTTCCCGGATGCGTCGGTTCTCCCGCAACGAGACGATGCTTCCACCCTGCTCCAGCGAGCACACGGACACCAGGCACGCCAGTTGACTGCGATCATGCAATTCAAACGTGCAGTCCAGGTCCCGTAGCCCTTCCCCGCCGCGCAGCAGAATCTCATCGGTCAGTTCACTCTGGCCCAAGCGCTGGAACGGACTGCCCAGCAGGTCCCGGCCCACGCGGAACAATTGGCGGGCATAACGGTTGAGCGCCTTGATGCAGCCCCGCTCATCCAGCACCACCAGTCCTTCGTTGAGGACTTCAAGCACAGTTTGTTGTTCTTCCAGCAACGCTTGCAGCGCCATCTGCCGCGAGACCGCTTCGGCCGCTGCCTGCACGGTGCCCAGCGTATGGAAATGAAACCAGCCCGGCTCTGCGGTCAGGGTCAGCATGGCCAGTGTCCGGCCCTGCGCATCCCGGATCGGCGCGGCGGCACAATGCATGCGCCGCCGACGCAGGCCGACGCCGAAGTTTTCCTCGGCCAGCACATACACCAATCGGTCTTCGGCAAGCGCCAGCCCCGTGCAGTTGGTGCCCTGCACCGACTCCAGCAGCCGGCTGCCCACCGGCGTGAGATCGAGGCCGCAGAAATACAGCGTCGTCCCTTCGGCATCGGTCAGGTTGATATGGCCCCGGGGGTTGTAAGCCAGCAACCCGCGCATGACCTCCGCCGCCGCCGTGATCAACACACGATTGGTCGCCAGTGTCGCGGCCAGCACATCGGGGGTGACAAATCGGTACTGACCATCATCAGGATCGAGGCCGGCACTGACACTGCGTAGCCAGGAGTCCCAAATCACCTGCCTGACCCCGGCAGGTCGTTCGGTGCGACCGTTCAGACACGCCAGCCAGGCCTGCTCCAGCTCAGCGATCGGTCCTTCGTTTAACGATGCCGGACCGAGCGCCGTAATGTAATCGAGGTCTTGCACGCTGAAGGCCATTGGCTGTGGGATCACCATTTGCTCCTATGTTCATATTTTCGACATGTCAGTATAGACATGTCATCGAAATGAACACTTATTACAAACACCTTTAAATATCCCCTTAAATATCAATGATTTAAATATTGGCACAGCCCTTGCTCCCTGCTTTGTACCAGCGAGGACATTCCTGCTGTCGAGTCATTGAACAACAATAAAAGGGAGTCATTTCATGAGTACGTCCAAGATCATCCGCCTGGGTCTCATCGGTGCTGGCCGCATGGGCAGCTTTCACGGTCTGACGGCCTCGCGGCACATTCCCGGTGCCTGCCTGGCCGCCATCGCCGACCCGACACCCGGCCAGGCCGCCCGCCTGGCGGAAGAATTAGGTGTGCAGCGGGTCTATATCGATCCACAGCAATTGCTCGACGACCCGGAAATAGACGGCGTGTTGATCGCCGCCCCGGCCCGCAGCCATGCCGAACTGGTGATCAGTGCAGCCCGCGCCGGCAAAGGGGTGTTTTGTGAAAAACCCATGGCCATCACCCTCGACGAAGCCGACCGCGCCATCGCCGCCGCTGCCGACGCACGGGTGACGCTGCAAGTCGGCTTCAACCGGCGCTTTGCCAAAAGCTTCCGCACGGCTCACCTGGACGTGGTCGCCGGTCGTATCGGTACGCCGCAACTGCTGCGCTCGCTGACTCGCGACCCGGCGCTGAACAATCCGGCCGCCTCGCCGCAGAGGGTGATCTTCCTCGAAACCCTGATTCATGACTTCGATACCCTGCGCTACCTGAATCCCGGCGCCGAAGCGGTCGAGGTTTTTGTCATGGCCGATGCCCTGATCGCACCGGACTTCAAGGACAAGGGCTTCCTCGACACCGCCGTGGTGACGATCCGTTTCGACAACGGCGCCATCGCCACGGCCGAGGCCAATTTCCAGGCCGTCTATGGCTACGACGTTCGGGGGGAAGTGTTCGGCAGCGCCGGCATGCTGACCATGGGCAGCGTCAATGACTCTGACCTGGTTCGCTATCTGGCCAATGGCATCCAGGCCGACACCCAGCGCCTGGACACCGACCTGCTGCGAGATGCCTATGTGGCCGAGCTCAACCACTTTGTCGACTGCCTGCGTACCGGCGAAACACCCCTCGCCAGCGGCGAAGATGCCCGGGCGGCACTGGCCATTGCCCGCGCGTGCATCGAGTCCTTCCAGCAAGGCAAAGCGGTGCGCGTGCACGGAGCCCGTTCATGAGTTTCATACCGTTCAAACTGGCGATCAGTGCCGAGATGGTCTTCCTCGACCTGCCGTTCACCGAACGCGTCAAACGAATTCACGCGCTGGGCTTCAGCGCCGAACTCTGGGACTGGACGCAGAAAGACATTCCGGCCCTTGTTGCCACCGGCGCTGATTTCACCTCGATGACGGGTTACATCTCGGGCAACCTGACCGATCCCGACGACATCCAGCACCTGCTCGACAGCGCACGCGAATCGCTGGCCGTCGCCGCCCAACTGAATTGCCCGAGCCTGAACCTGCATGGCACTGGCCTGGGCGACAAAGGCTTGCCGGTCAAACCCGTGGCCCTCACCACAGGACGCATGTGGTTGAGCGCCTGCAAGACCCTGGAAAAAATCGCCCGCCTGGGTGAAGAAGCAGGCCGGGTATTCTTGCTGGAGAACCTCAATACCGAGGTGGACCACCCCGGCACCCCGTTCGCTCGCGCCGACGATACCCTGGCGTTGATCGAGGCCGTTGGCAGCCCGCATTTGAAGATGAACCTGGACCTTTACCATGCGCAGATCGGCGAAGGAAACCTGATCGAACTGATCCAGCGCGCAGGCAGCGCCATCGGGGAAATCCAGGTCGCCGACGTCCCCGGCCGCATGGAACCGGGCACCGGTGAGATCCATTATCCGGCCATTGCCAAAGCGTTGTTTGGCATGGGATACACCGGAGTCGTCGGGCTCGAGGGCTGGGCCAGTGGCGACAGCGAAGCGGCACTCGAACGCTTCCGACAGGCCTTCACGCTGGATTGAGCCTTAAGCGACGCACTCTTTGTAGCAGCTGTCGAGCCTGCGAGGCTGCGTTCGGCTGCGAAGCAGTCGTCAAACCAGAACTTGCGGTGTATCAGACAGACCGCATCAGCCGGATTCACGACTGCTGCGCAGCCGAACGCAGCCTCGCAAGCTCGACAGCTGCTACAGATCGCATTACGGCTTGACTGACTGAACTTGATGAATTTCAACTCATAACAAAAAAGGAAAACCATCATGCGTCGTTGCACACTGCTTTTTGCCACGCTGTTACTACTGTTCAGCCAATGGGCCGCCGCCAGCTATCGCATCGGCGTCAGCATTGCCAGGGTCGATGACAACTTCATGACCTACGTGCGCAGCGGCCTGGAAGAGGCCGCGAAAAAGGAGAATGTCCAGATCCAGTTCGAGGACGCCCAGGGTGATGTGGTTCGCCAACTCAATCAGGTCGAGGGCTTTCTCAGCCAGAAAGTGGATGCGGTCATCGTCTTGCCGGTGGACACCGCCGCCACCGCCAACATGACGCGCGCTGCCGTCGAGGCGAAGACGCCGCTGGTCTACGTCAACCGCCACCCGGACGAACGCGTCTTGCCCAAAGGCGTGGTCACGGTGGCGTCCAATGACATTGAGGCCGGTCAACTGCAGATGCGCTACCTGGCCGACAAACTGGGGGGTAAAGGCAACATCGCGATAATCATGGGCGACCTGGCGCAAAACTCCACGCACGACCGTACCGAAGGCGTCAAACAGGTACTCAAGGACTATCCAGGGATAAAGATCGTCGAACAACAAAGTGCCGAGTGGCAGCGTAACAAAGGGATGGACCTGACCAGCAACTGGCTGCTGGCAGGTACCAGTTTTGATGCCATCGTTGCCAACAATGACGAGATGGCCATCGGCGCCGCCATGGCATTGCAGCAAGCCGGCAAAGCCAAGGGCGAGATTGCGATTGTCGGCATTGACGGGCTGCCCGACGGCCTGGCGGCCATCAAGCGCGGGATGCTCGTCGCCTCGGTATTTCAAGACCCCAAAGCGCAAGCGACGAGCGCGCTGCAAGCGGCCATCAAAATGATCAAAGGGGAGCCAGTCGAGACGGATGTCTGGGTGCCCTTCCAGCTGATCATGCCGGAGCAAGTGGCCGTGTTTGAGCAACGCTACAAATAGCGTCAAACGGGCGCATGGCCTGCGGACGGAAAGTCAGCAGGCCATGCGCGTGGCCGTTTACAGGTCGGTGATTTCCTTATGGCGTGGCACCAGCGCCTTCATCACGCTCCACGCCACCAGATAGGCCAGCGCACAGATGGCAAACATGATCATGTAGCCGGTATGGATATCGCCGATCAGTTTGTAATGGTCGATCACCCAACCACCGGTCTTGGTCATCACTACCCCACCCAAGCCGCCGGCCAAACCGCCAATGCCGACCACCGATGCGATGGATTTTTGCGGGAACATGTCAGACACGGTGGTGAAGATGTTGCACGACCACGCCTGGTGCGCCGATGCGCCCACACCGATCAGCAGCACCGGCACCCAGAAACTGATGTAACCGAATGGCTGCGCCAGCAGTACCAGCAACGGAAAGAAAGCAATCACCAACATGGCTTTCATACGGCCGTCATACGGCGCATCGCCGCGTGACATGAAATAACTCGGGAACCAGCCGCCGCCGATACTGCCCACCATGGTCATGCTGTACAGCACGGCCAGCGGCAACACGATGGCCTGGCCCTTCATGCCGTATTGCGCAGACAGGTAGGTCGGAAGCCAGAACAGGAAGAACCACCACACGCCGTCGGTCATGAACTTGCCGAAGGCAAAGGCCCAGGTCTGGCGGTAGGTCAGCAATTTGAACCACGATACTTTTTTAGCGGCGGCACCCGAGTCTGTTCCGGTGAGCGCTTGTGCGCCCTGATCGCTGCGGATGTAGGCCAGCTCTTGCACCGACAGACGTTTTTGCTGCTCCGGTTTTTCGTACAGCGCAATCCATACCGCCACCCAAACGAAGCCCAACGCACCGATCACGATGAATGCCGCTTCCCAGCCCCATATACCGGCGATCAGCGGCACGCAGATCGGTGCCAGGACCGCGCCCACATTGGCGCCGGAGTTGAAGATACCGGTGGCGAAGGAACGCTCTTTCTTCGGAAAATATTCGGCGGTGGCCTTGATCGCAATCGGGAAGTTACCCGCTTCGCCGATCGCCAGTACGGCGCGCGACAGCATGAAACCGGCGATCGAAACCGGGATCACGGCAAGGCCCAAGGCGCTGCTGATGCCGGCAATACCCTCACCCATCGGCACCGCAAAGGCGTGCATGATCGCGCCGGTCGACCAGATGCCGATCGCTACCACATAGGCGGTCTTGGTGCCGATCTTGTCAACGAAGCGGCCGGCGAACAGCATGGAAATCGCGTACACAAACTGAAAGACGGAGGCGATGTTCGCGTAATCGGTGTTACTCCAGCCAAATTGCGTCGACAGATCCGGCGCCAACAGACTCAGTACCTGGCGGTCCAGGTAATTGACGGTGGTGGCAAAAAACAACAGCGCGCAAATCGTCCAGCGGTACTTGCCGACGGCCTGGCCGATTCGTTGCGGATTGATGGGCTCGTTCAGATTCATGGCATCACTTTATTGTTGGATTATGGTGATGATCTCTCGGTTTCAAGCGAGATCAATTGTGTCGTGAAGCATCGCCAAAACGCGATGGGTCAGCGCCACTGTATTGCGGGCTCGAAAATGGGTACTCCATGCTCAGTGGCTGGAGTCGGACATTTGGCAAGAGCTATCGGGCGTTTGGTGGGATAGTCGTATGCAACAAGCCTGACTGTGGGGATGGGCAAGCAGTCAAGGTCGAACCATAGGAAGCGGCATTCAGGGCGATGCGCGGGCGGGTTGTGTTCATGATAGGCCGACACTCTTTTTTATTTTTAGGGTTCAACAGTCTGTGATCGTCTGTCGTCGTACAACTGCGCCTTTTATATCGAGTTCACTACCGGGCTGTCAATCTGAAAAAACAGCCGTTCGTCTCGACAAAGGCTGCTCGATAGAAATTCGATCAGGTCCAGAGGACGTAGTCTGTGGGCCAGTTAGCGCTGGGATGTATCGGGTGTTGTCAGCGAGATATGAAGGTTTTGAAGATTAAACATTGTTGTACGACAACGCACTTAAAAAGCTCATGACGAGAGACATCGATAGCAGTCATCTCGTCAGAGTGGTTTTCGACTGCCAGGTCGGCGAAGACGGATCAGGATTTCGCAGCCGGTTTGGTGCGAGCGGCCGCTGTCGATGTATTGAGCGCCACGGCAGCGAGAATGAGCGCCTTCAAGGCTTTCTCATCAAGCGTGTCGCCCCCATGCAAATCAATGGCACGCCGGGTGTTGCCTTCGAGACTGGCGTTGAAGAGGCCTGAAGGGTCGTCCAGCGAGGCGCCCTTGGCAAACGTCAGCTTCACGACCTGCTTGTAGGTCTCACCGGTGCAGATGATTCCGGCGTGCGACCACACTGGAACGCCCCGCCACTTCCATTCCTCGACCACGTCGGGGTCGGCCTGCTGGATGAGCGTTCGGACCCGAGCGAGCGTCTCGCCTCGCCAATCGCCCAGCTCCTTGATTCTCGCGTCTATCAGCTGAGAGGCCGAAGCTCCCCCCTCTTCTTCCTTTGCACCGACCTGCTCTTTCTTCATGGTGGTTGTCGCCTGCTTCATGAGGGTGTCCAAAACCGGGCTTTACAGCGTTTTTTGACTGTTGCCGAGGGTCTTGGCCTTTTCGATCCCCCAGTCAAAGGCAGCCTCCATGTCCAGCAGATGCGGTTTTGGATCATGGTCCTCAAAAATGGCCGTGCCGTCCGGCCGGTAAACACCGATGAACATCCCCAGTGAGCCGTCCTTCAAGATCTCGGTTTTGACCTCGATCTTGCATCCGTTCGACAGCGTTTCCTTGTGGTGCATATGGCGTTCAGTCATGGCTGCATTTCTCCCGTCGTTGAAGTCCGAGTAGCGCATTTACCCATTGGCCATGTTAGCTCAGTACGGCCCACTCAAAGGCCTGCCAGGACAGCGGCGTAATGCCACCTATACTAGAAGCCACCGCCCCCTCGGGGTCTGCACTCCCAACAATAAAAAGCAGAGGTGGAACATGGTCTGGCAGCAAATCTACGATCCGTTCGGTAACCCGATACTTTCAACGATCATGGCAGCAGTGCCGGTCGTGGTGATGCTGGCAGCCCTGGCGTTTTTCCATGTGAAGGCGCATCTGGCTGCATTGATGGCCCTCGCGTCTGCGCTGGTGATCGCGATCTTCGCCTTCGGCATGCCGGCGAACATGGCCGGCTCGGCCGCACTGTACGGCGCCGCCAACGGCTTGCTGCCGATTGGCTGGATTGTGCTCAACATCATCTTCCTGCATCGGCTGACCACCGAGAACGGCTCGTTCAAAGTGCTGCAGGATTCCCTCGCGCGCATCACTGACGATCGACGTCTGCAACTGCTGCTGATTGCCTTCTGCTTCGGTGCTTTCTTCGAAGGGGCTGCCGGATTCGGCACGCCGGTGGCGGTGACCGGGGCGATTCTGATCGGGCTGGGTTTCTCGCCGCTGGCCGCGTCTGGCCTGGCGTTGATCGCCAACACCGCGCCCGTGGCGTTCGGTGCGCTGGGCACGCCGATCATCACCCTGGCCAAGGTGACCGGGCTGGATGAAATGGAGCTGTCGATGATGGTCGGCCGGCAATTGCCGTTCTTCTCGGTGATCGTGCCGTTCTGGTTGATCTGGGCCTTCGCCGGCTGGCGCAAGATGCTGGAAATCTGGCCGGCGATTCTGGTGGCCGGGGTCAGTTTTGCCGTGCCGCAGTTCCTGGTGTCCAACTACCACGGACCGATGCTGGTGGACGTGATCGCCGCGCTGATTTCCATGGCCTGCCTGACCGGTTTCCTCAGGGTCTGGAAACCGGCCACCGTGCATACCTCCGCCGCGCTGTCCGGGCGCGTCGACAATTCCAAAATAGCCGAAGAGCATGACGAAAAACCCGTCGCCAGCGCGACCTTTGCCAGCGATGCCAAACCTGCGGTGATGCGCGCGTGGATGCCGTGGATCATCCTCACCGTGTTCGTGTTCGCCTGGGGCACCCAGGGCTTCAAAAACATGTTCGATACCCGCCCGGCGATTGATCCGGCCACCCATTCGGCCAAGCTCGACCCTCAAGGCAAACCGATGCGCGAAGCGAACCCGATCTTCGCTCCAGTCGTGACGTTCACCACGATTCACCAGCAGATCGAGAAGGTTCCACCGGTGGTGCCCGCGCCTAAAACCGAGGACGCGGTCTACAAGTTCACCTGGTTCACCAGCACCGGTAGCGGCATCCTGCTGTCGGCGATTCTCGGCGGGTTGCTGATGGGTTATTCCATTCCGCAATTGATCCACCAGTACCTGCGAACGCTGTGGGTGGTGCGCTATTCACTGATCACCATTACCGCCATGCTCGCCCTCGGTTTCCTCACCCGTTATTCGGGTCTGGACGCGACCATGGGCCTGGCCTTCGCCGCGACGGGCATTTTCTACCCCATGTTCGGCACCTTGCTCGGCTGGCTCGGCGTGGCGTTGACCGGCTCGGATACGGCGTCCAACGTACTGTTCGGCGGCTTGCAACGGGTGACCGCCGAGCAATTGGGCCTCAGCCCGGTGTTGATGGCTGCCGCCAACAGTTCCGGCGGGGTCATGGGCAAGATGGTCGACGCCCAGTCGATCGTGGTGGCCTCGACCGCCACCCGCTGGTACGGGCATGAAGGGGAAATCCTGCGTTACGTGTTTTTCCATTCGATCATCCTGGCCATTCTGGTCGGTGGTTTGGTGACGTTGCAGGCGTATGTGGCGCCGTTCAGTCATATGGTTGTTGGGGGGCATTGATTGATGTAGTTCGGGGTGGGATGGGATGGGGGGCATATCCGTTTCTGCGGTGATGGCGACTTAGGGTTCCGCCCTTACGGCGGGTCACTTGGAAAAGCGCCAAGTAACCAAACGCTCTTGCCCCTGACGTACGGTGCCTCGCCTAGGCTCGGCATGCCCTCGCTCCGGTCCTGCTCCGTGGGCCCGCCGCCATCGGCCATCCATGGCCGGGGGCGGTGCCCACTGCGCAGAACCTGCGCTCGGCCTTCCGACGGGGCAGATCAAGATCAAAAGCCAGATCAAAAGCCAAAGCGAGGCGGCCTGATAGCCGACCTGATGTCTGTCAAGGTCATTGGCGGTGGACACTTATGTCATGCCTGCCAAAAATCCAACTGTGGGAGCGAGCCTGCTCGCGAAGGCGGACTTACATTCAACATTGATGTCGACTGACAGGGCTTCATCGCGAGCAGGCTCGCTCCCACAGGGGGAATGCGTACGCTTGAAGAGACAGGCCGGCCGGTAGGCCGCCTCGCAGTGTTTTTGCGGTAGTCGCCCCCTCGAGAGGCCGAGTAGAGGTTCTGCGCAGTGGGCAACCCGGCATGGATGCCGGGTTAGCCGCCCCCGGCCATGGATGGCCGATGGCGGCGGGCCCACGGAGCAGGACCGGAGCAGGGGCAAGAGCGTTTGGTTACTTGGCGCTTTTCCAAGTGACTCGCTGTAAGAGCGAAACCGCCAGCCGCCATTACCGCAGAAACGGATATACACCCAATCAAAGCCCCCGATCAGCCCTCGGCCCACCTAAAGACCCGAGCATTACGCCCACCCCTCAAGTCGCAGCGTGGCCCGAACCAATCGTTGTTCCTCGCTTTCGATTTCCTTGAGGTTCTCACAGATGCTCTGGATGTGCGCGATGGCCGCCTTGCGTGCCTGTTCCGGCATTCGGCCGGTGACGGCGTTGTAGAGCCGCGCATGTTGACGGTCGATCTGACGCTTTTGCGGCTCTCGGTGGTAGAGGTTGTTGACCGAGGCAAACACCGTGTTGAGCAGCAAGTCCGTCAGTGAGCGCAAGGTCTGCACCAGCACCGGATTGTGCGAGGCCTCGCAGATTGCCAGGTGAAACGCATGATCGAGTCGAGCGTGTTCGGACGCCTCCAGCGAACGGCTGTGGCCATCGATCAACGCCTCGTAGCTGCGGGTGATGAGGACAAAGTCGGCGTCGGTTCCGCGCAACGCCGCGAGGCGTGCGGACTCGCCTTCGAGCAGGCTGCGGACCTCGAACAAATCGTAGAGCGTGCGCGGTTGTGAGCTGAACAAGTGCATCAGCGGCGACGCGGCACCGTGACCCGAAAGGTCGGCGACAAATGAACCTTTGCCCTGCTCTGTCTTGATAATCCCGCGAGCGCGCAACAGCTTCAGCCCCTCGCGAAGTGCCGTGCGGGAAACGCCGAGCTTTTCGGTCAGACGACGCTCCGAGGGCAACAGTTGCCCGGTCTTCAGCACCCCGTCCACGATCAGTCGTTCGATGCGTTCACAGACCACGTCGGCGACTTGCGGGTTGCGGCTCGTTTCTGCGCTTTCCATCGACTCTCCAACTGGTATGACCAGTCTCACTGCCAAAACCACAGATGTTCAAACACAAACATAAGCTTATGTTTTAAAACTATTTTTTTGCACCAATAAAAAACCATCGAACAAAAAACTGGTTCGACCAGCCAAACAACACATAGACAGTAGAACGCCTCAGGCCAATCATGCAAGTCAGTGGTAAACGGACACAGACCTCCTATAAAAACAACTGAGGGTCGTCAACCGACTATGAACATTCTTTACGATGAACGCGTCGACGGCGTCCTGCCTGACGTCGACAAAACTGCCCTGCTGCAAGCCCTGCACACGCAGTGGCCGGATCTGGAAGTCCTGCATCAACAGGAAGAGCTCAAACCGTACGAATGCGATGGACTTTCTGCTTATCGCACCACGCCCATGCTGGTGGTGCTGCCGCGCCACATCGACGAGGTGCAAGGCGTGCTCCGACTCTGCCATGAGCGACAGGTCGCGGTGGTCGCCCGCGGTGCCGGCACCGGTTTGTCCGGCGGTGCATTGCCGTTGGAAAAAGGCGTGCTGCTGGTGATGGCGCGCTTCAACTCTATTCTGCACATCGACCCCGCTGCCCGCACGGCTCGGGTTCAGCCGGGGGTGCGTAACCTGGCGATTTCCCAGGCTGCAGCGCCGTTTGGCTTGTACTACGCGCCGGACCCTTCCTCGCAGATCGCTTGTTCAATCGGCGGTAATGTGGCGGAAAACGCCGGTGGCGTGCATTGCCTGAAGTACGGGCTGACCGTGCACAACCTGCTCAAGGTCGACATCCTCACCGTCGATGGCGAACACCTAAGCCTGGGTTCCCAGGCGCTCGATTCTCCGGGTTTCGATCTGCTGGCGTTGTTCACCGGTTCCGAAGGCATGCTCGGTGTCATCACCGAGGTCACGGTCAAACTGCTGCCCAAACCCCAGACCGCCAAAGTGCTGCTGGCAGCGTTCGATTCCGTCGAGAAGGCCGGCCGTGCGGTGGGTGACATTATTGCCGCCGGCATCATCCCCGGTGGCCTGGAAATGATGGACAACCTGGCCATTCGCGCCGCCGAAGACTTCATCCACGCGGGGTATCCGGTCGACGCCGAAGCCATTTTGTTGTGCGAGCTCGATGGCGTTGAAGCCGACGTCCATGATGACTGCGACCGCGTGCGCCAGGTGCTGGAACAGGCCGGTGCCACCGAAGTGCGCCAGGCCAAAGATGAAGCCGAACGCGTGCGCTTCTGGGCCGGACGCAAGAATGCCTTTCCGGCGGTGGGCCGTCTCTCGCCGGATTATTACTGCATGGACGGGACGATTCCGCGCCGCGAGCTGCCCGGCGTGCTGCAGGCGATCGCCGCGTTGTCGGCCGAGTACGGCCTGCGGGTGGCCAACGTTTTTCACGCCGGTGACGGCAACATGCACCCGCTGATTCTGTTCGATGCCAATCAACCGGGAGAACTCGATCGCGCCGAAACCCTGGGCGGCAAAATCCTCGAATTGTGCGTGAAAGTCGGCGGCAGCATTACCGGTGAACACGGCGTGGGCCGGGAGAAAATCAATCAGATGTGTGCGCAGTTCAATAGCGATGAGTTGACCGTGTTCCATGCCGTCAAAGCCGCGTTCGATCCGAGCGGTTTGCTCAACCCCGGCAAGAACATTCCCACCCTGCACCGCTGCGCCGAGTTTGGCGCGATGCACGTCCATATGGGTCAGATGCCCTTCCCTGAACTGGAGCGTTTCTGATGCGCACCGAACACGATATCGATGACAGCGGCACACTGCTGGAGCAGGTCAACCAGGCGCTGCAAAACGCCACGCCACTGCGCATCCAGGGTTCCAACAGCAAGGCGTTCCTGGGGCGCATTGTGCCAGGTGAAGTGCTCGACACGCGCACCCACCGCGGCATCGTCAGCTACGACCCGACTGAACTGGTGATCACCGCGCGCTGCGGCACGCCTTTGGCAGAATTATCCGCAGTGCTGGACGCGGCACAGCAGATGTTGCCCTGCGAACCGCCGACCTTCGGTGACGCCACAGTGGGCGGCATGATCGCCAGCGGGCTCTCGGGACCGCGCCGCCCTTGGTCAGGCTCCGTTCGCGATTTCGTCCTCGGGACTCGGGTCATCACCGGGCACGGCAAGCATTTGCGCTTCGGCGGCGAGGTCATGAAAAACGTCGCCGGTTACGATCTGTCGCGGTTGATGGCCGGCAGCTATGGTTCGCTGGGCCTGATCACCGAAGTCTCGCTCAAGGTTCTGCCCAAGCCGCGTCAATGCATGAGCATCAGCCTGGACATCGACAGCGATCGCGCCTTGTTGCGCCTGGCGGAATGGGGCCAGCAGCCGTTGCCGATCAGCGCCGCGTGTCATGACGGTCAACGCCTGCACCTACGGCTTGAGGGTGGCGAAGGCTCGGTGGCAGCCGCCCACGACCGTTTGGGCGGCGAGTTGCTGGACGCCTCGTACTGGGCCGATCTGAACGAGCAGCGCTTGAGTTTCTTCGATGAGGATCAACCGCTTTGGCGCCTGTCCTTGCCGAACAACACCGCGAAACTGTCCCTGCCCGGTCGTCAACTGATCGACTGGGGCGGCGCGCAGCGCTGGCTCAAATCCAATGCCGAAGCCGCCTTCATCCGCAAGGTTGTCGAAGAAGTCGGCGGGCATGTGACCTGCTACAGCCACGGCTTGATCGACAGCCCGTTCCAACCGTTGCCGGCCGCGCTGATGCGCTACCACCAGAACCTCAAGCAACAACTCGACCCCCAGGGCATTTTCAACCCCGGACGCCTGTACGCGGAGCTTTGACCCATGCAGACCACCCTGAGCGAACACGCCCGCCAACTGCCTCGCGCCGAAGAAGCCGAAAGCATTCTGCGTACTTGCGTGCACTGCGGTTTCTGCAACGCCACCTGCCCGACCTATCAATTGCTCGGCGATGAACTGGATGGCCCGAGAGGCCGCATTTACCTGATCAAACAGGTACTGGAAGGCAACGAAGTCACGCAGAAAACCCAGCAGCACCTGGATCGGTGCCTGTCGTGCCGCAATTGCGAAACCACCTGCCCTTCCGGTGTCGATTACCACAACTTGCTGGACATCGGCCGCGCCGTGGTCGATGCGGCGGTGCCGCGTCCACTCGGCCAGCGGCTGTTGCGCGAGGGGTTACGTGCGGTCGTGCCCAATCCGGGACTGTTCAAGGGGTTGGTCGGCAGCGGCCAGATTTTCCGCGCCGTGCTGCCCAATACCCTGCAAGTGAAATTGCCGCGTCACGTGCATCCGGCGAAGCCACGCCCGACCACCCGCCATAGCCGACACGTGCTGATGCTCGAAGGTTGCGTGCAGCCGAGCCTGTCGCCGAATACCAACGCGGCCACCGCGCGAGTCCTCGATCGGCTGGGGATCAGCGTGACGCCAGCCAGCGAAGCCGGTTGTTGCGGTGCCGTGGATTATCACCTCGACGCTCAGGTGGCCGGCCTGGATCGCGCCCGCCGCAACATCGATGCGTGGTGGCCAAGCATTGAAAACGGCGCCGAGGCCATCGTGCAAACCGCCAGCGGTTGTGGTGCGTTTATCAAAGACTATGGGCACCTGCTCAGCAGCGACCCGGGGTATGCCGACAAGGCGAAAAAGGTCAGCGCACTGGCCAAGGACCTGGTTGAAGTGCTGCGTGATGAGCCACTGGAAAAACTCGGCGTACAAAGCTGCCAGCGTCTGGCGTTCCATTGCCCCTGCACTTTGCAACACGCGCAAAAACTCGGCGGCGCCGTTGAGGCGATTCTGACGAGTCTGGGCTTTAATCTCACCGCCGTTCCCGACAGCCACCTGTGCTGCGGCTCGGCGGGCACCTATTCGATCACCCAACCCGAACTGTCGCGACAACTGCGCGACAACAAGCTCACTGCGCTGGAAAGCGGACACCCCGAAGTCATTGTCACGGCCAATATCGGCTGTCAGTCCCACCTCGACGGTGCGGGCCGAACCCCTGTCAGGCACTGGATCGAACTGGTCGAAGCCGCCTTGCCCTAACCGAGTACTGGAGAATCCCCATGAAAAGCAAAGCCGTACTGAGCCAGACCGAAGTCAGCCAAATCCTCGCGGCGGCACGCACCGAAGCGCAGAACAACCAATGGGCCGTGACCATCGTGATTGTCGATGACGGCGGCCATCCCCTGGCCCTCGAACGCCTCGACGGGTGCGCGCCGATTGGCGCCTACATCGCCACCGAAAAGGCCCGCACTTCGGCCCTGGGCCGGCGCGAATCCAAAGGCTATGAAGAGATGGTCAATGGCGGGCGCCATGCCTTTTTGTCGGCGCCATTGCTGACGTCCCTTGAGGGCGGCGTGCCGATCATTGTCGACGGCCAGGTGATCGGCGCGGTCGGGGTGTCCGGTGTCAAAGCCGAGCAGGATGCGCAGGTGGCCAAGGCCGGGGCGCAATGCCTGAACTGACTTGAGCCGGGCGCGATTTAGCGCTCGATAACACTGTGTGATGGAGATGCAAAAAGTGACCGATTTCGTGAACTGCCAAGGCCTCACGGTCGCGCCTGTCTTGCAACGTTTCGTTGATCTGGACGTGCTGCCGGGAACCGGCCTGGACCCTCAGGCGTTCTGGGGTGGTTTCGCCGCACTGGTGCATGAACTGGCACCTATCAACCGCGCGCTGCTGGCTGAGCGTGATCGCCTGCAATCCGAACTGGACACCTGGCACCGCGCCCACCCGGGTCCGGTGACGGACATGCCGGCTTATCGCAGCTTCCTGAGCGGTATCGGTTACCTGCAACCGCAACCCGCAGACGTCAAGGTCAGCACCGCCAACGTCGATACAGAGATCAGCGTACAGGCCGGACCGCAACTGGTTGTCCCGGCCGTCAACGCGCGTTATGCGCTGAATGCCGCGAATGCGCGCTGGGGATCGCTGTACGACGCGCTCTACGGTACCGATGTGATTTCCAATGACGGCGGCGCCGAACCGGGCCGGACTTACAACCCGGTGCGCGGCGCGAAAGTCATCGCGTTTGCCCGTGGCTTCCTGGATCAGGCATTCCCCTTGAGCAGTGGTTCCCATGCCGAGGTAGCGCGTTACCGAATCGAAAACGGCACACTGCAAGCCACTTTGAATGACGGCAGCCAAACCGGTTTGTCGAACGCCGCGCAGTACATTGGCTATCAGGGTTCACTCGCTGATCCCACAGCCATTTTGCTGAAAAACAACGATCTGCACGTCGAGATTCAGATCGATCGGCAGAGCGTCATCGGTCAGGCTGACGCCGCTGGGGTCAAGGATCTGCTGATTGAAGCAGCGCTCTCGACCATCATTGATTGTGAAGACTCGGTGGCGGCGGTTGACGCCGATGACAAGGTGCAGGTGTACCGCAATTGGCTGGGTTTGATGAAGGGCGACCTGAAAGAGGACCTGGAGAAAAACGGCAGAACCATCACGCGGCGGCTGAACCCGGACCGCGAATACACCGCAGCCGATGGCCGCTCACTGTCGCTGCACGGGCGCTCGTTGCTGTTCATCCGCAACGTCGGACACCTGATGACCAGTCCCGCGATTCTCGACAAGGGCGGACTGGAAATCCCGGAAGGCATTCTCGACGGCGTCATCACCAGCCTGATTGCCCTGCATGACCTGCAACGTCGCGGTAATTCCCGGACCGGTAGCGTCTACATCGTCAAACCGAAAATGCACGGCCCCGCCGAAGTGGCCTTCGCCGAACAGTTGTTCAGCCGCATCGAAGACCTGCTCCAACTCGAACGCCATACCTTGAAAATGGGCATCATGGACGAGGAGCGGCGCACCAGCGTCAACCTCAAGGCCTGCATCGCCGCAGCTTCCTCACGGGTCGCGTTCATCAACACCGGCTTCCTGGATCGCACCGGTGACGAGATGCACACCGCCATGGAAGCGGGCGCGATGCTGCGCAAGGGCGACATGAAAAACACCGCGTGGATCGAGGCCTATGAGCGCAACAACGTGCTCGTCGGTCTGGACTGTGGATTGCGTGGGCGAGCGCAGATCGGTAAAGGCATGTGGGCCATGCCGGACCGGATGGCCGATATGCTCAAACAGAAAGTCGCCCAACCGAAAGCGGGCGCGAATACCGCGTGGGTGCCCTCGCCGACCGCCGCTACCTTGCATGCGCTGCATTACCATCAGGTCAACGTGCGCTCGGTGCAGGAGTCCCTTGAAACAACGGACTTCGGTGCCGCCAGCCCGGCACTTCTGGAAGGCTTGCTCAGCGTGCCAGTCGTCACCGCCCCATCCTGGTCGGCCGATGAGATTCGTCAGGAAGTCGAAAACAATGCGCAAGGCTTGCTGGGGTATGTGGTGCGTTGGGTCGAACAAGGCATCGGCTGCTCGAAGGTGCCCGACATCCATAACGTGGGCTTGATGGAAGATCGGGCGACCTTGCGCATTTCCAGCCAGCACATGGCCAACTGGCTGCGACACGGGGTGATCACCCAGGATCAGGTCGTCGAGATTTTGCAGCGCATGGCGCGGGTCGTCGATGAGCAAAACGCCGGTGATCCGATCTACACACCCATGGCGCCGGACTTCGAGCAGTCAGTTGCATTTCAAGCGGCCTGCGCACTGGTGTTCGAGGGATGCGCACAACCCAATGGCTACACCGAGCCGCTGCTGCATAAATTCCGGCGCGTGTGTAAGCAGTCGAGGGCGTAAACAGAGGGAACAACGGAGTCTGAGCAGACTGGGTGAAAACCTGGAACCTGCTTGGTAACTGCGAGCACTGAAACAGTCGGGCCGTGTGGCAAACGGCCCGACGTTCGTTTTCGATCACTGCCCTTCAGCAAGCTTCGTCTTCGGTGTCTGCAGAGCGCGCCAGGCAATCAATATCGCCATGAGTGCCAAGCCGAACGTCACCCACGAAGCCAGATTAATTCCACCCTCGAATGCACTTCCCGCCTGCGTCATCAGCTCTCTTGCCTGATCTCCTGACAACTGCACCGCTACATGATTAGCACCCGATAGCGTCTCACTCGCCAGCATCGTCTGAACCTCGCTCAAAAAGCCCGGAAGCTGCAATGCACCGCGATAGTAGGCTGTGACCAGACCACCAAGCACCGTCGTCCCCAAAACAACACCCACTTCATAGGCCGTTTCACTAATGGCGGACGCCGCACCCGCCCTTTCCGGCGGTGCTGCCGATAAAATCACATCGTTGGATACCGTCGCAATCGCGCCCACGCCGATGTTCAGCAAGGCAAAAGCCACCACCAGAACGGTCAGGCTGCTGCCGATGCTGGCGACCAACAAAAACGCCGCCCCAGCAAACGCCATCAGAATCGGTACCAGCACATGCACCGGTACTCGCCGCGCTACAGGCACGACTGCCATTCCCACTACGATCGCCATGATCTGACCAGGTACTAACGCAAAGCTGGCATTCAACGGGGACATCTGAAGGACGATCTGTAAGAACTGAGTGGTGAAGAACACAAAGCCGACGAGGAACGCGAGGCTCATCAAATTGATTAGTACGGAGCCGCTAAAGGCGCCACTTCGGAACAGACTCAGGTCCATCAGCGGCACAGGCAGACGTAACTGCCGATGCACAAACATCCACCCAGCAACCATGCCGATTACAAATGCTGTCAGCGCCATCCAGTCGAGACCATTACTGGCACTGTGTTTAATGCCGTAAACGATGGCACTGAGGGCAACCATCGATTGCAGGATGCTCAGCGGATCCAATGGCCCTGAACAGTCTTTCTCGGACTCGGGCAACAACACTGGTCCCAATACCAACAACGGTACCAATACGGGTATTGCCAATAGGAAAATCGCCCCCCAGCTGAAAAACTCCAGCAAAACCCCACCGACCAAAGGACCGAGTGCTGATCCTACCGTCAGCGTTGTTGCCCAGATCGCGACAGCGACTCTGCGCTCCTCTCGATCCAGAAACACCGAACGTATCAATGCCAACGTCGAGGGCATCAACATCGCACCGAAAATCCCCATGCAAGCTCGACCGGCAATCAGTTGCATGGCCGTTTGGGAATAGGCGGTCAGCACCGACACAATGACAAAACCCAAAGACCCGGCCAGTAACAACTTTCGATGACCGATTCGATCGCCCAGACTACCCATCGACACCAGTAATCCCGCCAATACCAGCGAATAGGCATCGATCATCCATAACTGCTGACTAGCGCTCGGACTCAGGGCCTCGGCAATCTTTGGTAACGCGAATCCAAGCACCGTATTGTCTACGGTCACCAGTAGTACTGGCAGCATTAGCACGGTTAGGGCTGACCATCGTTTTGATTTTGCTTTGTGTTGCGCTGTCTCACTTATTAACGGCATTGCTTGAAACTCCTTATTACCCAAAAAATCACGGGACATTTTGAAATATTTCCGTGAAACGAACCCTGCGCACTTCCATGGCGAGGGTTTAAGAAAGCAGAACACTTCTATAATTTCGTTACATCACAACTCAATCGGCTATTTGTTTCATATTGTTTGACATGTGGGCTGAAAGCCCTTTTCCGTCTGCCCCACCCCAAAAGCAAGCGCCCCAAACAATTTTGGGCGTTTGCTTGAGTCACCCTCTCCGCGTTTTAACCCAGTCTGCGAGGCTAATGCCGATCAGTTGAGGAACGACACAATCCGTAGCAGCTGGCGAAGCCTGCGTTCGGCTGCGTAGCAGTCGTAAAATCAGCCACTGCAGTGCGTCAGGCGGACCGCGTTAGCCGGATTCACGACTGCTTCGCAGCCGAACGCAGCCTTCGGCAGCTGCTACAGATTGCTCCGGCCTCTTTTTTGTGAACAGCTACCCTCGACAGGTATCGCCCACCCTGTCCAACCGACAGAGCAATCGGCCCGCCCAAGAGGAAGCGCACAGATGACCCGTCTCACTGCGAAAGACTTTGCCCCGGAACTGCTCGAACTGTACGACTACTACGCCCACGGCAAGATCAACCGGCGAGAGTTTCTGGATCGGGCGGCGTTGTTCACCTTGGGCGGTTTGACCGCCAGCGCCCTCCTCGCCGCCCTGAGTCCGAATTATGCGCTCGCCGAGCAGGTGGAATTTACCGACCCGGACATTGTTGCCGAGTACATCACCTATCCATCCCCCAAGGGCAACGGGCAGGTCCGTGGCTATCTGGTGCGCCCGGCGAAAGCTGCCGGCAAGGTGCCGGCGGTGGTGGTCGTGCATGAAAATCGCGGGCTCAACCCGTACATCGAAGACGTCGCGCGGCGTGTGGCCAAGGCTGGATTCATCGCCCTCGCCCCTGATGGCCTGACGTCGGTGGGCGGCTATCCGGGCAACGATGACAAAGGCCGGGAGTTGCAAGCGACTGTCGACCCGGAAAAGCTCATGAACGACTTTTTCGCCGCCATCGAGTGGTTGATGAAGCATGACGCGACCACTGGAAAAGTCGGGATCACCGGGTTCTGTTACGGCGGTGGCGTCGTCAATGCGGCGGCCGTGGCTTATCCAGAACTGGCGGCTGCCGTGTCTTTTTATGGCCGACAGCCAGAGACCAAGGATGTCGCCCGCATCAAGGCGCCATTGATGCTTCACTACGGTGAACTGGATACGCGCATCAACGAAGGCTGGCCCGCCTATGAGAAGGCACTGAAAGCCGCGGGCAAGACGTATGAAGCGTACATCTACCCCGGGGCCAATCATGGTTTCCATAACGATTCCACGCCTCGATACGATGAGGCCGCGGCCAAGCTGGCCTGGGACCGGACGCTGGGGTGGTTTCGGCGGTACCTGGCTTAATGGTGAGGTTGCTCGCCTGTTGCCAAATAGAGTTGGCGGTACGCGCCCACCAGTTGATCAAGCGTGAACGCGCGATTTCGACCGCTGGGATTGGGCAGGATCCATACCGAGGCATTGCCGAAGGTCTTTGGCTGAAGCCCCCATGCAATGTCTCGTTGGCCGGATAGCGCGCAATACGCCGCTTTACCGAGAAACGCCACAAAGCGTGGCGCATGACGCGCGATTTTTTGTTCAAAGTCCGCAGCCGCAGCGATGAATTCATGGGCAGACAACTGATCCGCTCGCGCCGTCGGCCGTTCCACCACGGCCGTTAATCCACACTGATACTGCAAAATCGTCCGATCGTTTTCCGGGCGCACCTCCTCAGGCGTAAAGCCGGCGAGATGCAGCGTGCGCCAGAAGCGATTGCCCCGGCCCGCAAAATGATGGCCTTGGGCAGCGGCAGTCACGCCTGGATTGATCCCACAAAAAATCACGGCCAGCTGTTCGGCAAGAATATCTTCAAGTCCTTCACTCACCGTAAACCTCACCCACCGCAGATCACGTTGACCGCACTGCGTGCAAGCTCGGTCAGTTCAGCGCGGGATTTGCCCGCCCGCGCACGTATGGAAATGCTATGCAGCAGGGATGACGCGAGGACGGCAAGGGCTGCGGGGTCGACATCGCTTTTCAACTCGCCGGAACTGATGGCCGTTCGCAGACGCGTTTCGAGATCGGCATCGAGCCTGCTGAGCCGGTCCGACAGCACGTCTCGTATTTCAGAGTCCTCTACGGCTTCGGTCGTCGCCGTGCCGATCGCAAAACAACCGCGCGGTTGGCCGTCACCCGAGAAGTAGATCGACAACTGCCCCTCATAAAACCGCATCAATGCCTGGCTCAAGGTCAGTTCGTTGTCCGTCAGCGCTTCCTGCATGGCCGCAGCGGCAAACTCCCAATACTGCTCAAGCGCCTTGATATAGAGCGCGTGCTTATCGCCGAATGCCGCATAGAGGCTTGGGCGATTCATGCCAGCGGCCGTGGCAATGCTGTCCAGAGAAGCACCGGAATATCCGGTACTCCAAAAAACATCAAGCGCCTGCAACAGCGCTGTCTGCGGGTCATACGCGCGTGGGCGGCCGCGGCCTTTCGACTCTGTAATCTTTTTTTGTGCCATGTCGTACAAAATCCTTGAATGAAGATGGGCTCGGGGGATATTCTTACACCATCGCACAAAATTAAGGAACCAGAAATTCCTTGGTTTTGAGGTTTGTTGTAGCGGAGCTCGAACTGGGTATTGCGGCGACGAAACAGAGGCGGCGGAGCGATCCTCCTGACCGCCACACGGTATGGCTGTTTTTGTGGGTGTTAGCCCGACTTCCCGGTTAATAGGTGCATTCGATCATGACCAAACAGTTCGACATCCCAGCTACACAGACCTTCGAGCATCCAGGGCCGAACCCGTCTGACTTGCTCATCAAAAAGCCGTTAAAAGAGAAATTACGGCCAGTGCTGATGGTGGGTTTTCCTCTGCTCTTCGCTGCGGTTGGGTACGCCCACTATGTGGCGGGCGAGCCCTTTGTTTCGACCGATAACGCTTACGCCCGAGTGGCGAAGGCATCGATCAATGCGCGCATTTCCGGGCAAGTTGTCGAGATCGCCGTCGAGGACAATCAGCCTGTTCACAAGGGCCAGATACTGTTCCGGATCGACCCGAAACCGCTGCAGATCGCCGTTGACCGTGCACAAGCACAACTGAGCGTTGCGCGGCTGCGCATCGATGGCCTCAAGGCCAGCTACCGCCAGCAGCAGGCCGAACTGCAATCGGCCAAAGAGTCGGCCGATTTCGACCAGCGGGAGTTTGCACGCAAGAAGGCGCTGGTCGCGACCGAGTTCGTTTCGCGCGCCATTTACGAGCGCGCCGACACCGACCTCAAAGTTGCCCGACAACGAATCGCGTCGGTCGAACAACAGATCGCCAGTACGGTCGTTGCCTTGAACGGCAATCCAAACATCGAAGCCGATAGCCACCCGACGGTTCGCGAGGCCAAGGCTCAGCTCGACGAGGCGCAGCTGTATCTCTCGTACGCGACGGTGTATGCGCCGGACGATGGCATCGTGGCCAAGGTCGACGACTTGCAGGTTGGCAACTATGTGAACAACGGTGCGCCAGCGTTTGCGCTGCTGTCCGATCGAGAGATCTGGGTTGAGGCCAACTTCCGCGAAACCGACGTGACCCACATGCGTCCAGGCCAGGAAGCGACCATCAGTATCGATACGTACCCTGATCGCGTTTTCAAAGCCCACGTGACCAGCATGAGCCCCGGTGCCGGATCGGACTTCGCCCTGCTGCCGCCCGAAAATGCGACCGGCAACTGGGTCAAGGTTGTGCAGCGGGTACCGGTCCGTCTCGAACTCGATGAGAGGGACCCTGCCCTGCCCCTTTTCTCGGGCACCAGCGCCACGGTCAAGGTCGATACCCGGTATCGCACGCCTTGGTGGCACCCGCTCAAAGCGCTGTTGACCGCAGGTAACTTCTGATGAACGCCAATCTTGCCGGACCTCAAGGTGCGGGAACGTTAAGGTTCGCCGCGTTGCTCGCCACCTACATGCAGTCGGCGAACCTGCCGCTTCCGAATGCAGTACTCAGGTTGATTCAGGGTAGCCTGTCGATGACCGACGACCAGGCTGGCTGGATATTCACCTCGTACCTCGCGGCCAGCGCCATCACTATGCCGATTGCGCAATGGCTCGCCGGGAGCTTTGGCTTGAAGCGGGTTTACCAAGCTGCGCTGGCCTTCTTCGTCCTTGGCTTGCTGCTCGCGACGCAGGCAACAACGCCTTTGGAATTCATTGGCGCGCGCATTATTCAAGGCTTGGCGAGTGGCGTGCTGGCACCGCTGTCGATGGCGATTGCGCTGGAGACATTGCCACTCGAGAAGCGTGCGAAATTTGGCGCGACGTGGACGGCCATCGTGCTGTTCGGCATCGTCAGCGGCCCGAGCATCGGCGGTTGGGTTGGCGAACATTTCGGATGGCGCCCGATCTTCTACATCAGCCTTCCGCTGTCGGCGTTTATCTTCCTGGTGATGGCGCTGTTGCTTGCCGAGAAAAAGGCCGAGAAACGTCCGTCGTTCGACTTCTTTGGTTTCGGCAGCTTCACGCTGGGTTTGATCAGTCTGCAAATGTTGCTCGACCGTGGTGAACGCCTGGACTGGTTTTCCTCGACCGAGATCTGGCTGGAAGCGATCGGCTGTGCACTGGGGCTCTACCTGTTCGCTGTGCATGTGCTGACCACGAAGGTGCATTTCCTCAACAAGCGTTTGTTCAACGACCGCAACTTTGTGCTGTCGACGGTCATCTTTTTCGCCGTGGGTTTCGTGCTGTTGTCGACCATGGCGCTGACCTCGCCGATGCTCGACGAGATTCTCGGCTACCCGCCTGACACCACGGGTTCCCTGACGATTCCGCGCGGGATCGGGCTGGTCGGTGCGTTCCTGTTGATGGGCCGTGTGCCCGAGCGTTTCGACCGTCGACTGTTCGTGGCGGCAGGCGTCGCCGTGGTGATTTATGCCAACTGGCTGATGCTCGGTTATTCGCCGTTGATGGACTGGTCGCCCGTGGCGGTGGCGGGTGCGATCCAGGGGATTGGCATCGGCATGCTGATGCCGTCGCTGACCAAGGTCGCGTTCAGCACACTCGACCCGACGTTACGCCCCGAAGGCACCGGCCTGTTCAATCTGTCTCGGGTGTACGGCAGCACCCTCGGCGTTGCGATTGTGCAGTTGTTTTTCTTCAACAACACGCAGGCGATGCACATGGCGCTGGCCAGTAACCTGACGCCGTATCGCGCCGCTGCGCATTCCGCGCCGACGTCCCTGCAAGCACTGGCGGGGCTCAACGAAATGATCACCGGCCAGGCAGCGTTTATCGCGGTGGTCGACCAGTTCAAGATTTTGATGTTCGCGATGCTGGTGGTCAGCCCACTGGTTGTCTTTCTTCGCAAGCCCGTTCCGACCAACTAGTTTTCGTGGAGTTTGCCAAATGAAATCCAATGCACGCTTCATCAACAGACAGATGTTCAAAACCACGTTCGCTGCGGTGTCGGCTCTTGCATTCCTGACCGCCTGCACCGTCGGCCCTGACTATCAAATGCCGCCACCGAGCCTGTCGCAGCACTACGACCAGCAGGCCGAGCAGCGTCTTGGCCAAGGCAGCACCAACCCTGGCGAACAGCGCATTGACCTGGGCAAAAAGGTCAATGGTGACTGGTGGTCTGCGTTTCGCTCGCCGAAGCTCGACAAGCTTGTCCGTCGCGCCATTGATGGCAATCTTGAGCTCGTCGCGGCAGACGCGACGATCCGGCAAGCGGCTTCCTTCGTCGCTGCGGCGGAAGGAGCGCTGTATCCGCAGGTCGACTTTGGCGCCCAGGCTGGCCGCCAACGGGTGCACAACGCGAAAGAACCTTCCATCTCCAATTTCTATGCAATAGGGCCACGGGTTGGCTTCGACCTTGATGTTTTCGGCGGTAACAAGCGCCAGGTCGAACAACAGCAAGCGTTTACCGACCTGCAGAAGCATCGCTACGAAGCGGCGTACCTGACACTCACGGGCGATGTCGCGAGTCAGGCGTTGTTGCTGGCCTCGGCCAACGCGCAGATGGCAGCCGTCGAGAAACTGCTGGCCAATGACACAAAGAACCTCGAACTGGTGCGCATGGCGCACGCCAATGGCAGCACCACGCAGATCGATGTTTCGCTGGCCGAAACGCGGCTCGCTCAGGACCGCACGCTGTTGCCGCCCCTCGCCCAGCAGCGTGATTCGGCCCGACACGCGCTCTCGATTCTGACGGGCAAAGGCCCGGCTGACTGGATCGCACCTGACTTCACGCTCGCCGAGTTTGCCTTGCCGGCAAACGTGCCCGTCAGCCTGCCCTCCGAAATGGCCCACGACCGGCCGGACGTACGGCAAGCAGAGGCAGAACTGCACATGGCCAGCGCCGCGGTTGGCGTGGCGACAGCCAACCTCTATCCCCATGTCGAGCTGTCCGCGTCTCTTGCGCAGGCTGCTTCAGGCAATGGCGGCGCCGCACTCTGGGGCTTCGCTGCGGGGCTGACTGCTCCAATCTTCAATGGCGGAACGCTCAAAGCTGAACGCCAGGCCGCCGTCGACGGCTACAAGGCAACCCTCGCCGGCTACCAGCAAACCGTCATTAATTCGTTCGGTCAGGTCGCCGACACGCTGCAGGCCATCAATCATGACGCAGAGGAAAACCTCGCCCAGGAGGACGCGTTGCGAGCGGCTGAAACGAGCTTCCGGTTGAACCAACAAGCCTACGCGCAAGGCGAGAACAGCATTCTCCAGGTGCTGGAGGCTGAGCGTGCCTATGAGCAAGCGTTACTGGGTCAAATCAGAGTGAAGACTGCGCAGTACCTCGACACGGTGCGGCTGTACGTGGCACTCGGCGGTAATTCCGCCGGTGTGTTTGATCAACGAGTGGCCAGTCGCGAAGACCAGAAACCTTCCTATCAGTAGCGCCAGACATTGGAGTAAAAACTATGCCTTACGAATCATTTCACGACGCACTTCGCGATACCCGATTCCCTCTGATACACGGGTCGGGTGAGATGCCGGCCGTTGGCTTTGGCACGCTGTTTCGGGATCTCTCCGTGACAACACAAGCGGTCAAGGCCGCGCTGGAAGCAGGATTTCGCCATTTCGATTGTGCAGAACGTTATCGAAATGAAGAGTGGGTCGGCGTTGCCCTACAGGAAGTGATTGAGGCGGGTAAGGTCCGGCGCGAGGACGTGTTCATTACCACGAAACTGTGGAACACCAACCATCGTCCCGAGCGAGTCGAACCTGCTTTTGAAGCCAGTTGCCGACGGCTTCAGGTTGATTACATCGATTGCTACCTGATCCATACGCCGTTTGCCTTTCAACCCGGTGATGATCAGGACCCAAGAGACGAGCACGGTCGAGTCATCTACGATTCAGGCGTGACGTTAATAGAGACCTGGCGGGCACTTGAGCGCCTGGTGGATGAAGGCCGCTGCAAGTCCATCGGCTTGTCTGATATCACGCTGGAGCGGTTACAAGAGATTGTGGCAGTGGCCCGGATAAAACCCGCCGTCGTGCAGGTCGAGTCCCACCCTTATCTGCCTGAATGGGAGCTGCTTGAGTTTTGTCAGCAGCACGGAATTATCGTTCTTGCGTTTGCGCCACTCGGCCATGGTATGGAGCCGAACGTACTGGAAGACTCGGTGATTACAGGGATCGCCAAGCGCATACAGAAGACCCCGGCTCAAGTGGCATTGGCCTGGTCGGTACAGCGGGGAGTCGCTTTTCTGACCACGTCTGCTACTCCGAGTCATATCCGCGAAAACATTGATATTTCTACCCTGCCGCACAGGGCCATGCGTGAAATTCAGGAAGAGATTACAACCCGGGTACGCTTCAATTCAGTAGTAGAAACGGGTGTACCTGGATTTATTCCGCAGAAAAAGTAATACACCACTAAGGGCTAATGCCGATCAGTTAAGCCAAAACTCGATCTGTAGCAGCTGGCGAAGCCTGCGTTCGGCTGCGAAGCAGTCGTAAAACCTGAGTTTGCGGTCTTCCTGAAACACCGCATCGTCTGATTTCACGACTGCTCGCAGGCTTCGCCAGCTGCTACGGATCGTGTCGTTCCTTACTGATTGGCCGCCCTTTTTATCCATACCCCTGAGGTGGAGACGATGGACGTATTCCAAACCATGCGTTTTTTTGTGGCGGTCGCTCAAAGCGGAAGCTTTACCGCGGCGGCAGAGATGTTGGACACCACAACAACCAACGTTTCCAAAGCGGTCTCCAGCCTGGAGGCCAGGCTTCAAACTCGCCTGATTAACCGGACAACCCGGCGCCTGGCATTGACCGAAGCCGGTCTGCGCTACTTGCAACGCTGCGAGAAAATTCTTGAAGAGATGCGCGAAGCGGACGAAGAAGCCGGCACTGCTCACACCCTGCCCGTTGGCCGGCTGAAAATTCACGCGATGTCAGCCATTGGCAATCATTACGTGATCGATGCCATCGCCCGCTATAGAGAGACTCATCCCTCGGTGATGTTTGATTTGACCCTGACCAACCGGCTTCCTGACTTGCTGGAAGAAGGCTATGACATGTCGATTGTCTTAGCGCGGGATTTACCCGATTCAGGGTTTGTCGCTCAGCGGCTCGGCATGACCTACAGCATCCTCTGCGCTTCGCCTGCGTACCTGAAGAAACGCGGACACCCGGAGTTCCCGAGTGCGCTTGGCTCACATGATTGTCTGAGAATTGTTAATACCGTCATGCCGGCTGAAAACTGGGCATTTGAGGGACCAGAAGGCATGGAAACCGTCAACATCCCGCTGTCTCCCCTGCACATCAACACCGCCGATGGCATGACCATCGCGATTACAAACGGAATGGGCATCGGCATTCAGCCTATTGCTTCGGCAGTCGACGGACTCAGGGCGGGCACGTTAGTGCGGGTATTACCCGACTATCATCTTGAAGCGTTGAATTTGTTTGCAATCTACCCATCACGAAAATTCGTGGATGCAAAGATCAGGACATGGGTGGAGTTTCTTAAAAGTTATATTCCGGGTTTGTTGGCATCCGATGAAAAAATCACAGGCTCACCCGGAAAACGATAACAACATTTGAAATCACGAGTGCGGCAGGCATGGAGTGTCGACCCTCCATCTTCCACACACGACTCAACCATTTGAACAGCCAGTTCCCATCACTTGATACTGCAGGATATGCCGTTGACCGTGAGAGTCTTCATACGTCATTTGCGCCGGGACTGGCCCGCACTGGTCAGGAATATCGGTCACCGTAATGACTTTCTGGATATCCAGCTTCGTGTCGTAAGTGTACGTTTCAACAGGCAACTTGCTGTCCGCAGCAGTTGAATGGCTCTCGCCTGCAAAGGCCTGTGTACCTAAAACGCCAAGCGCAAGAAACATCGCCAGTTTTGAGATTTTCATCGTATTCACCCTATCGTCAAAAGTTAACCTCGTGAGCGGGCTGACATTGACTCTGTTTGCTCACTGGGTAGGGACGATGCTAGGTGTTTACCCCTCCCTCAAACAGCAGCCCACCGGACAAACACTGTTGCCAGATTCCGCATGAATGGAGAATTTCGAACAGGCAACGCCAGGGAGGTGATTAATGAGCTATACCCGCTAATCTCTCATTGCAGTTCTTCAGCACAGGAGGTTGGCAATGAAGCGCAGAAACTCACTTGCAGCGCTAATGGTCACCGCAAGCCTTTTCGGCTGCACCACTTCATCAAACCATGGCGTGAGCGTTACTTTGGTTGCCACGCGGCAGAACACCGGTCAGATCGGCAATGTAACGTTGGCCGACTGGGGCAAAGACACCGGGTTCAGTTTCTTCATCAGTGGTGCTCCAAGCGGAGCGTCTCTGCCCTTGCGCCTCTACACCTTCATCAATAAAGGCAGCTGCCAGCATCCCGGGCCAGTCGCTTACGCCATGAATGATCATGTCACCACCGAACGCCAGGCCATACGCGGCTGGGCTTTCTCAAGAAGCGCACCGGTCGCACTGCCGGTCCTGCTTTCCGGTGAGTACTCCATTGTCGTTCGAAGTGCACCGGACAGTGGCAACATCGATATTTTTTGCGGAGATATCAGACAGAAAGGCCCGGGGAAATAGCCTCGATTTGGCCTGCCCCCGCCTTCATCTCGGGCAGGTCATGGGGCCCGCCGATAGGTGGATTGCACCAGCCCCGACGGAAAGCTACGGCTGGATACCAGTCTCAAATCAATGTCCTTTATCAATGCACCGAACAGCGGCCTTCCCGAGCCGATCAACACAGGAACAGTGGTGATGACCATATCGGCAATGAGCCCTTCGCGCAGGAATGACTGCACCAGCCGCCCGCCATCGACATAAATCCGACGTACGTTCTGCCCCGCCAGTTTCTCAATCGCGTCCTTTGGCGTGAGGTTGCAGAACCGAACCTTGTCCTGCAGCGCCTCGGGCACGGGTGTATCGGCCAGCTGTTCAGAAAGCACCAGTACCGGGCGGTCATAGGGCCATGTGTCGAGGGTCAGCACCTTTTCATAGCTTCCTCGACCCATCACGATCATGTCAATGTCGGCGATAAAGGCTGCGTAGCCGTGATCCTCGGTCGGATCATCGCGCTGTAACAGCCACTCAATGTCGCCATCTTGCCGGGCGATGAAACCATCCAGACTTATGGCGATGAAAACGTGTGCGGTGATCATCGGACGCTCCCTATTTATTCGCGATATACCCTTATCAGAACAAAGACCAAACACAAAGCCCACCCTGAATGGAGCTGATGTTAATGATGCGGCCCGTCGAACCCAGCAGCGTCACGTCGGCAGCCTTGCTCATGGTCAGTGCGAAATCGAACGTTGTCGCGCCCTAAAAATCTGTGATTGTCGAACCTGCAATCGTCTGCGCGAATCCGACGCCAAACACCCGCGCCGGCGTTTCAAAGCCTGGTCGCCGATCACCGTTCAGCACCCGGCGCGCAGCCTCCACAGCCGCCAACGGTGTGTAGGTGTAGCCGTTGACGGTCTCGATCACTGAACGCGCACGGCTGCCATCAGCGCCAATGACTTCAGCCACAGCACGGGCGCGATGAGCCTCTCGCTGCTCAGCACTTGGGCCGTCGGGCAGTTGTGACAGGTCGCCTTCAGGAAAAGCGTCGCCGGTGATGTTCACGAACATGGCGATATTGGGAATGCCGGTGGCGCGCACAGTGCCGGGCCGTCACCAAAATCGAAGTGCCGGGGCTGCGCATCGGGTGTTGCAACCAGTAGCCCATCAACCCGCGCCAACAGGCCCGCGCCAATGATTTCGCCGACACTTAAGGCCGATCCCCGCGACATGGCGCCAGCGACTTGTAGCGCAACCCTTAGCGATGTCGGCTCGCGCACACGGCGAGCAACATGCATCGCCAGGCAGTCTGTCGGCACCACGTCCCAGCCGACCCCGGGCAGGAGCATGACACCCGCCTCGGCCGCCCGAGCGCCAAGCTGTTCCGCCAGCCGATAGACATTGATCTCGGCCGTGATGTCCAGATAGTCAACCCCGGCCTTGATACAGGCCTGCATCAAGGCCTCTGCCGTCTGAGCGAAAGGCCCGGCGAAATTCAGCAACACGCCGATGCCGTCCAGGGATTCAGTGGGCTGGGCATCAGGGGTGAACACTCGACAAGGCACGCCCAGTTGCGCAGCGAGAGTCTCCAGCGTTGCTCCATTGCGGCCAGCGATCACAACATCCAGCCCCCGCGCTTTGGCATGCTCGGCAGCCATGCGACCGGTATAGCCCGTCGCCCCGTAGATCATTAATTTTTTCATTCAGCGTGCTGCCAGTTTTTGTAGACGAATTCGAGGCTGTAACCGTCCGGATCAAGAACATTGGCGGCGTAATAATTCGGGTCGTAATGCAGGCGTGCGCCAGGCGCACCGTTGTCGATAGCACCATTCTCAATAGCCGCGGCGTACGCTGCGTCGACCTCGGCCTTGCTGTTCGCCACGAAGCCGACGTGAGCCGCCCGCCCCTCCACAACCCCCTCGCGCAACCAGAAAAACACCCGGCCATTGGCACCGAAGCCCTTGAGATCCGGGTGGCCTGGCGGACCGTCCTTGCCGTCGTAATCAAGCCTGCCCGTAATGCCAAGCGGGGTCAGAGTCGCGGTGTAAAAACGGATGGAACGATCAACGTCGCTTACCGAGATAAAAATATGATCAAGCATTGCGGTTGCCTCACTGTTCAGGTGCCGATTCAGATGAAATACCCGCCCGCGACTTCGATCGTCTGAGCATTGATCCAGCCTCCTTCTTCGGACAGCAACAGGGTGATAACGCGCGCGACATCCTCCGGCTCACCCACCCGACCCAAGGCGGTTTGCGACGCGAGCAGCGCCTCGAATTCGTCATTCAAACCGCCGCCCAGTTCGGTGCGAATCGCCCCCGGTGAGACGGCATTGGCCCGGATACGCCGAGGGCCGAACTCCTTGGCCATGTAACGGGTCAGCACGTCGAGTCCACCCTTGAAAACCGCATAAGGCGCGACACCCGCCGTGGCCACACGGGTCGTGGCGCTGGTCAGGTTGACGATACTTGCGCCCTCTGCCATCAGCGGCAGCAACGCTTGAGTCAGGAAAAAAGGGCCTTTGAGGTGTACGTTCAGCAAGTCGTCAAACTGCGCCTCGGTGACCGATTCCAGGGGATTGAACAAGCCATGGCCCGCGTTGTTCACCAGCCCGCCGAGGGTGGTCACCCCCCAGGTTTCCCGCAAAGTCAGTTGCACCGTTTCTCTGAAGCTGTCGAACCGCTTCACATCAGCGACATCCAGCTCAAGCGCCACAGCCTTGCCCCCCGATGCCTGGATACGCTGGACGACAGCGTTTGCTGAATCAGCATTGCTCTTGTAGGTCAGGATGACCCCCATACCGCGTCGGGCGCAGTGTTCGGCGGTGCTGGCGCCGATGCCTCGGCTGCCTCCGGTGATTACGATAACGCTCATTTGCTGCTCCAGGATCGGTGAGATGAGTCACCACAGTAACCATCGCCATTTCAACGAGCGCAGCCGTTCCTGCTCCAATCCTGCCTGTTTCTGCTTTTTGCTTGCCTGGGCGTATCAGCCTGAGTTCAGATGTTCCCCATGACAAACCAACTGATTGAACTTCGCGCGCTGGCTGCCCGGGCCGAGAACCGCCGCACGGAGACAGGCATCCCCCGCGTAGCCATGGTCCAGGGCGAAATCCCTGAGCACCTGCTGGCCGCGGTTTACGAGCCGATGATCAACCTGATCCTGCAAGGCAGTAAATCCATGACCATCGCAGACCGCACGCTTAGCTATGACCCGGCGACCTATTTCGTCATGTCCATCGAGTTGCCTGCGGTCGGTCAAGTACACCCTGCCTCTTCCGGTGAGCCTTATCTGGCAGTCAGCCTGACACTCGACCCGACGGTCCTGGCGACGCTGCTGGCGGATCTGCCAAAGCCCATCGGGCATTACGACAAGGAAGCAGGTTTTTCGGTAGCCGCTGTCACGCCCGACCTGATGGATGCCTGGGTGCGGTTGCTGCGTTTGATGGGCCGACCGGAGGACATTGCGGCCCTGGCACCTGCCTACGAGCGGGAGATTCTGTACCGTGTTTTGCAAGGGCCCCACGGCTGGATGCTGCGTGATATTGCGGTACCCGATAGCGCCATGGCTCGAGTTAGCCTGGCCATCCAGTACATTCGTCGGGACTTCGCCAAGCCCATCCGTGTGGAGACACTGGCGCAACACGCGGCGATGAGCGTGTCGGCCTTTCACCGGCACTTCAAAGCCGTCACCGCCCTGAGCCCGTTGCAGTATCAAAAAAGGGTTCGCTTGCTTCAGGCCCGGACGCTGCTGGTGGCCAACGCCAAAAGTGTCACCCGTGCAGCGTTCGAGGTCGGTTATGAAAGCGCTACGCAATTCAGCCGCGATTACGCACGAGTGTTCGGCTTGCCGCCCTCGCGAGATGCCGCGCGGATTGTTGGAGAAACCCTGGGCCAGAGAAAATAGCTAAAAAATGACTGCCGAAGTGTAAAGGAGCCCACCCCGTTGCTTAGGGTCAAGGCAACCGGTGCCCTGTCTTCCAGCCAACACGTTCACGTCTCAATCACATCGTCCGCCCAACTGATGGCCGCAACGACGGTCGGGAAACCGATGGTGCTGGTCAGTGAGATCAGCGTGTGGCGGATCTGCTCTGGCGTAGCGCCCGCCTCCAGTGCCCGTCGGGTATGACTGTGCACCGCGCCCTCAGAACGGATGGCCGCCGCGGCACCGAGCTGGATCAGCTGGACAACGATCTCTTCCAGTGGGCCGGTATGACGCACCGCCGTACCCAAAGCCTCCACGGCAGCCAAATAATCCGGGTACTGCTGTTCGAGACGTTGGTAGGTGTTGTGCGCTTTCTTCTTTGCCATGTTGGTTTCCTCGCGTTGGAGGGCGATCAGTTCTCGCCTTTGCGCCCGAGTCATCAGGCTGCGATTTGCGAAACTTGCACACTGCAACAGTAGGCTACGCTTACAGCAGCTTATTGCACACGATGCTCGCGTCTGCAGGTTTTGGTTTGTTCTGGAGAGCGTCTGCAACAGCTATTTCAGACAGGCCCAAACAATTCACGCAGGACTACGTGATGACCGAGCCCCTCCTCAGTTTTGACCAACTCAAGCGTGCCGCCGCCTCCGGCGAGATCGATACCGTTCTTGTTTGCATGGTCGACATGCAAGGCCGACTGGTCGGCAAACGATTCCAGGTCGAGTTTTTCATCGACAGCGGCCATGAAGAAACCCACTGCTGCAATTACCTGTTGGCTGACGACATCGACATGGAACCGGTGCCGGGTTACGCCGCGGCCAGTTGGAGCAAAGGCTATGGCGACTTTGTGCTCAAACCCGACATGGCCACGTTGCGACGGGTGCCCTGGCTTGAGTGCACGGCGCTGGTGCTCTGCGACGTGCTCGATCATCACCATCGGCGCGACCTGCCGCACAGCCCGCGGGCGATTCTGAAAAAGCAGGTCGAGCGACTGCGCGAGCGCGGCTACACCGGCATGTTCGCCTCGGAACTGGAGTTCTATCTGTTCGACGAAAGCTACGAGGCGATCCACGAGCGCAACTACCACAAGCCGAAAACGGCCGGTCACTACATCGAGGACTACAACATCCTGCAGACCACCCGTGAAGAGCCGGTGCTGCGGGCGATTCGCAAGCATCTGCAGGCCAGCGGCATTCCCGTGGAAAACTCCAAGGGTGAATGGGGGCCGGGCCAGGAAGAGATCAACATTCGTTATGCCGATGCGCTGACCATGGCCGACCACCACGTCATCATCAAGCACGCCTGCAAGGAGATCGCGCAACTGCAGGGCAAGGCGATCACGTTCATGGCCAAGTGGCGTTATGACGCCGCCGGTTCCAGCAGCCACATCCACAATTCGCTGTGGGACAAGAACGGTAAAAAGCCGCTGTTCTTCGACACCAAGGCTGAGTTCGGCATGTCCAAACTGATGCGTTCCTGGGTGGCCGGGCAGCTTAAATACGCCAACGACATCACCTGTTTTCTCGCGCCCTACATCAATTCGTACAAGCGCTTTCAGGCCGGCACCTTTGCCCCGACCCGGGCAGTGTGGAGTCGGGACAATCGCACCGCGGGTTTCCGTTTGTGCGCAGAAGGCAGCAAATCCATCCGCATCGAATGTCGCATTGGCGGCGCCGACCTCAACCCTTATCTGGCCTTCGCTGCGTTGATAGCGGCGGGACTGGCCGGTATCGACGAGAAGCTCAGCCTCGCGCCACCCTTCGAGGGCGATGCCTACGTCGACGAACACTTGCCTGAAGTCTCGAAGACCCTGCGCGAAGCCTGCGCCGCACTCCAGGGCTCGACCATGTTGCGCGAGGCGTTCGGCGATGAAGTGATCGACCACTACGTGCACACCGCCGAATGGGAACAGAAAGAGTACGACCGGCGGATCACCGACTGGGAACTGCAGCGCGGGTTTGAGCGCTATTGAGACCGCCATCATGACTTCAACCATTCAACTGATCTCCCCGGTCGATGGCCGGGTCTATGCCGAACGCCGCTGCGCCGATGCTGCGCAGATTGACCAGGCGCTGGCAGCGGCCGAAGCTGCCCAGACACAATGGAAACGTCGGCCACTGAGCGAACGCGCCGCCTTCTGTAGCGCCGCGGTGGACGCGATGCTGGCCATGAAGGCCGACATCGTGCCGGAACTGGCCTGGCAGATGGGCCGCCCGGTGCGCTTTGGCGCTGGCGAACTGCGCGGGTTCGAAGAGCGTGCCCGCCATATGATCGCCATTGCGCCAGAAGCGTTGGCAGCGCTTGAGCCTACGCCTGTCGCGGGCTTTCGGCGCTGTATCAAACGCGAGCCGGTGGGTACGGTATTGGTCGTCGCACCCTGGAATTACCCCTATCTGACGGCAGTGAATACGATCATTCCGGCACTGATGGCGGGCAACAGCGTCATCCTCAAACACGCGTCGCAAACGCTGCTGGTGGGTGAACGGTTCGCCGAGGCGTTTCGCCGCGCCCATCTGCCCGAAGGACTGTTCCAAAACCTGCTGCTGAGTCATCTCTATACCGGAGCGATCATTGCCTCTGGACGCGTGCAGCAGGTGAACTTCACCGGCTCGGTCGAAGCCGGCAAGGCCATGGAACACGCGGCCGTCGGAGGTTTCCTCGGTGTGGGCCTGGAGCTCGGCGGCAAAGACCCGGCCTACGTCCGCGCAGACGCCAACCTCGAACACGCGGTTGAAAACCTGGTGGATGGCAGCTTCTTCAACTCCGGGCAGAGTTGCTGCGCCGTCGAGCGTATTTATGTCGATGCAAAAATCTACCCGGTGTTTGTCGAACGCTTCGTCGCGCTGACTCGCCAATACGTGCTGGGCAACCCACTGGACGAAGCCACCACACTGGGTCCACTGGTCACACCGAACGCCGCTGATTTCGTTCGTGGTCAGATCGCCGACGCACTGACACAGGGCGCTCGGGCGCTGATCGATCCAAAGGACTTTCCTGCCGACGCGCCGGGCAGCACCTACCTCGCACCGCAAGTATTAGTCGACGTCACCCATCAGATGTCGGTGATGCGCGAAGAAAGCTTTGGTCCCGTGGTCGGCATCATGCCGGTGGCCAGCGACGACGAAGCCATCGCCTTGATGAACGACAGTGAGTTCGGGCTCAGCGCTTCCATCTGGACGCAAGACCTTGCCGTCGCCGAACGCCTGGGCAACGAGATCGACACCGGCACCGTGTTCATGAACCGCTGCGATTACCTGGACCCGGCCCTGGCCTGGACCGGGGTGAAGAACAGCGGGCGCGGCGTCACGCTGTCGCGCCTGGGTTATGACAACCTGACCCGAGCGAAATCCTTCCATTTGCGCCACGAGATCTGAGCCATGAGCCTGACCGCGAACTGGAACTACCCCACAAGCATCCGCTTCGGTGTCGGCCGCATCGCCGAGCTCGCCGAGATCTGCCGCAGCCAAGGGATCCAGCGACCGTTGCTGGTCACCGACAGTGGCCTGGCGCGTGCACCGATCACCGCCGCAGCGCTGGATGCCTTGCGCGCTGCCGGCCTTGGCGTCGCGTTGTTTTGCGACCTTAAACCCAATCCGGTCGAAGCCAACCTGGCGGGCGGGCTCGACGCCTGGCGCGCCGGCAAACACGATGGCGTGGTCGCCTTCGGCGGCGGCAGTGGCCTGGACATGGGCAAGCTCATCGCCTTCATGAGCGGCCAGACCCGACCGGTGTGGGATTTCGAAGACATCGGCGACTACTGGACCCGCGCGGATGAAAGCAGCATCGCCCCGATCATTGCGGTGCCGACCACGGCAGGTACCGGCTCCGAGGTGGGCCGTGCGGCGGTGATCATCGATGAGCGCACACACACCAAACGCATCATCTTCCACCCGAAGATGATGCCGCGCGTGGTCATCAGCGACCCGGCGCTCACCGTCGGCATGCCGGCCAAGGTCACCGCTGGCACCGGCATGGATGCGTTTGCGCATTGTCTGGAATCGTATTGCGCCCCCGGTTTTCACCCCATGGCCGAAGGGATTGCAGTGGAAGGCATGCGCCTGGTCGCCAATGCCTTGGTGCGAGCCGTGCACACACCTTCGGACCTGGAGGCGCGCGCGGAAATGCTCGCGGCGGCCGCGATGGGCGCTACCGCTTTCCAGAAAGGTCTGGGCGGGATGCACGCCCTCTCACATCCGGTGGGCGCCCTGTACGACACCCATCACGGCATGACCAACGCCACGTTCATGCCCTATGTCCTGAAATTCAATCGCCCGGCCATCGAGGAACGCATCACCCGCCTCGCGGCTTATTTGCGCCTGCCCTCGCCCGGCTTCGACAGTTTTCTGGCCTTCGTCCTCAAGTTGCGCAAGGACATCGGCGTGCCCCATACGCTGGTTGAGCTGGGGGTGGATGATCGGCAGGCCGACCTGATCGCGGACATGGCGATTGTCGACCCTTGCGCCGGCGGCAACCCGCTGCCATTGACCCGAAATGGCGCGGCAGAAATTTTCGAAGCGGCGTACCACGGCCGTCTGTAGAGCAGTTGCCTGTCCATGGCCAAGGTGTGAACACGCTACATGGATGGGGTTTTATCCGTAGGAACAGGAGCAGTACGACAAGGGGTTGAAAGCCAGCCCATCCGGCCACGTACAACCCGGATGGATGCGTATCAAAACCTAAGGGGCACACAACATGAATCCAGCAAGTCAGCCCGGCACGAGCGCGCCGCAAGACGATGACGTCAAGGTGCTGCACAGCATGGGCTATGCCCAGCAGCTCTCACGACGGATGGGCGTTTTCTCCAACTTTGCCATTTCCTTTTCGATCATCTGCATCCTCTCGGGTGGTATCAACTCACTCGCTCAGGGCACCTCAGGTGCGGGCGGTGCGTCAATCGGCATCGGCTGGCCAATCGGTTGCCTGATCTCCGGGGTTTTCGCCATGGCCATGGCGCAGATTTCCTCGGCCTACCCTACCGCTGGCGGCCTCTATCACTGGGGCTCGATTCTCGGTAACCGCTTCACTGGCTGGTTGACCGCGTGGTTCAACTTGCTGGGGCTGGTCACCGTGCTCGGCGCGATCAACGTCGGTACCTATTACTTCTTTTTCGGCGCCTTCGGACCGGCCCTGGGAATGGAGGACACAACCACGACCCGGGTGATTTTCCTGGCGATCCTGACCGGCCTCCAGGCCTTGTGTAACCACCTGGGTATCGGCCTGACCGCGAAGCTCACCGACTTCTCGGGTTATCTGATCTTCGCCACGGCGCTCGCGCTGACCATCGTCTGCCTGATCTCTGCACCCAGTTATGAGTTCGCCCGGCTATGGACCTTCAGCAACTACTCCGGCGAGGCTGGCGGCAGCGTTTGGCCACAGGTGTCCAACGGCTGGATTTTCATGCTCGGCCTACTGTTGCCGATCTATACCATCACTGGCTATGACGCCTCTGCGCACACCTCGGAAGAGACCCGGAATGCCGCCATGTCGGTGCCACGCGGCATGGTCATGTCCGTGGTCTGGTCGTTGCTGTTCGGCTGGGTCATGCTCAGTTCGTTTGTGCTGATGCTGCCGAACATGGACGAGGCAGCGAAGCAAGGCTGGAACGTGTTTTTCTGGGCCATGAACACACAGGTCAACCCAACCGTGAAGCTCGCGCTGTACGTGGCGATTTTCATCTCGCAGTTCCTCTGCGGGCTGGCGACCGTGACCTCGGTCTCACGCATGATCTTCGCGTTCTCCCGTGACGGCGGCCTGCCCTGCTCGAAAGCACTGGCCTCGGTTTCGCCTACCTATCGCAGCCCGGTGGCGGCGATCTGGACCGGTGCCACCCTGGCAGTATTGTTCGACTGGGGATCGTCGGTGATATCGGTCGGCGCAACGCCGGTCTACACCATCGTGGTGTCCTGCACGGTGATCTTCCTGTTCTTCTCCTTCGTCATACCCATCATCCTGGGCCTGTTTACCTACGGCACTTCGAAGTGGCCAACCATGGGACCGTGGAACATGGGGCGCTTCTGGTACTCGGTGTTTGCCATCCTCTCGATCCTCTCGATGGTGATCATTTTCGTCATCGGCATCCAGCCGCCGAACGATTGGGCCCTGTACATCACCATCGGCTTTCTGGTGCTGACGGCCATCGTCTGGTTCGGTTTTGAAGCCCGCCGCTTCCAGGGGCCGCCGATTGGCGACATGATCGTCAAGCGTCAGGCTGAAATTGCCGCGGCGGAAGAGGCGTTGAATAAGCGGGCTGGAAGTTGATCGCTAAAGATGAGTAACCTGTGGCGAGGGAGCTTGCTCCCGCTGGGTTGCGCAGCGGCCCCAAAAGGCAACACCTGTCTCGAGATCAGGACCCATTTCTCATCCATAGGTCAATAGGACGTCGGTGCGGCAGGAGGCATGCAATGGAACTGAAGTTCAGTCACGTCGATGTACTGGTCAAGAACCTCGAAGAAGCCTGTGCGTACTACGCGCAGATACTTAAAGCCAGGATCTCCAAAACGCTCGTCTGGGAGCGAGATGGTCTGCACGTGCGCTACGCGATTGCGCTGATCGGCCAAGAGCGTTTCATGCTTGTACAGCCGTTGGCGGGGAACCTGAAGGAGCTATTGGACTCCTCGGGCGAGGGGATGATTTATCGCCACTGCTTCTCGACACCGGACATCGAAAAGGCCTATGACGAATTGATGGTCGCCGGTGTTCAGCCAGAAGACGAAAACGGTAAGCCATTGGCCCGTGCGAACCTGCATTCCCCGTCCGGGACACGCATCATCTGGTTACCCAAGCGCTTCGGGCACTTCTCTATCGAGATCCTGGAAGACAAGGCGCTGGAGGCATTTGTAGAAGCTGCATTTGCCTGAGTGAGCTACATCGATCAGCTCTCAGAGGAAATGATTGAGTCTTGACTGGATTCAGCCGCCAGCTTCAAACGGTCAGCTTTACTAATGTATTTAGACTTGCTTGACGGTGCCAATTTGGCACTGGCCTTTTTGGCGTGAGCCTTTAATAACTGCTGTATTTTTTTACGACGATTCATTTTTTTCTACCCGGCTTGTAAGTTCTTGAATGATATCAGCTTGCGGTTTGCGCAAAAAAGTAGAAGCGGCCCCGGTGCAGCGGGTCGTGCGATGTTACTGTCACCGGCTTGAGAATCGGCCTCTTTGGAGCCTCGCATGCCTCCTTTCTGCACCCTCCTGCCTTTGCCCTCCTCGACACTGTTTTCGCTTCGGCGATGGATTCTGTGCCTGAGCATAGTCGCGCCCGGCATGGCCGCTGCAGAGACACGACCCGAGAACATGGTGTATCTGCGTACGATTGATCCGGGCATCGAGCAAGACATTCGCTATGCCAGCGCTCACAACTTCACCGGGCACCCACTCGACGGGTACGACGCTGGGGAGTGCCTGTTATCGCTGGACGCCGCCAAGGCCCTCGCTCGGGTACAAACGGCATTGCGGGCGCAAGGCTACGGTTTGAAGGTGTTTGACTGTTATCGGCCCAGCCGTGCCGTTGCCGATATGGGGCGTTTCGCTTTGGTGCCGGGTGACCCACGCAAGGCCGAGTTCTATCCGCGTGTGGACAAGCAGGACTTCTGGCGCCTGGGTTACGTGGCCCGGGTGTCGAACCACTCCAAAGGCTCAACCGTGGACCTGACACTGACCGGGCCCGATGCCCTGCCCGCCGATAGCTGGACGCCTTCAGCCGGGCAAGTCGATTGCACGGCCCCTTATGGCCAGCGTTGGCGCGACGGTGCGCTCGACATGGGCACCGGTTTCGATTGCTTCGATGAGCGCGCACATACCGACAACCCGACGATCAGCGCTGCCGCCAGAGAAAATCGCCAGAAGCTCAGCAGGGCCATGGAGAAAGAAGGGTTTTCCGGGTACTCGAAGGAATGGTGGCACTTCACCTACAGCGGAGAAGGTTCGCCGAAGAACGTCATGGACTTCCCCATCACGCCGCTGGGTACACGCGACGCTCTCGACACCGCCAATCAGCTGATTGTGGTCACCACAAAAAACTGGACTGACATCCAGGGCACAGCCCAGCGCTATGAACGGCAGGGCAACACCTTTCGAAAATACGAAGGGTCGTTTCCGGTGGTGGTCGGCAAGAGCGGGCTGGCGTGGGGCAAGGGTTTGAGCAGCGTTGAGCAACGCGAAGGTCCGGTCAAACGTGAAGGTGATGGCAAAGCACCTGCCGGGGTATTCAAACTGGGGACGGCGTTTGGCTACGACAGCACGGCCGAGACAAAACTGCCTTACCTGGCGCTGACCTCGACCATCGAATGCGTGGATGACAGCCACTCCGCACGCTACAACGAGCTTGTCGACGGAGCGGCTATTTCGAAAGACTGGAACAGCTCCGAACGTATGCGTCGCGATGACGACATGTATCGAAAAGGCATTTTCATCGAGCACAATACGCCGGCGTCCCCCGCCTCGGGCTCGTGCATTTTCTTCCATATCTGGCGCGGTCCCACCTCACCGACGCTGGGTTGCACCGCTATGGATCAAGCGGATATTTCTCGTTTGTTCGATTGGCTGGATCCTCGCCAGTCCCCTCTGCTGGTTCAAATGCCCGAGGCGGAATATGAGCAAATCCGCGAAAGCTGGAACCTTCCCGAACGTTGATACAACTCCGTTACGCCGGTTGTTACTTCCTGATCTGCACCGGCGCCAATGCCCCTCCTGACTGTAACGCCAAGACACTTCGCCGTACTGCGCGACCCGCCTACCGTGAAGCCATCAATGTGCTTACAGGGTCGTGACACATCATCGGCACCGTCCGCCGGATTGGAAACCCGCTGCCCATTGATTGCCCAACACTCAACCAAGGAAGAGGGAAACCATGAGCAAATCAATCGCTGTCAGCCAACACAGCCAGCAACTCCAGGATGACGTGCAAGAAGCCGTCAAGTCGATCCTGGGCGCCACCAAGGCCCTGAGCCCTGCCGACTACGGCAAGGTGTTGAGGTCAACCCTGGCAGCTACTCAAAAAACGGTCACTATCGAGATCGCCGCCGGCGATCTGACTCAGCTCAAGAAGTCCGGCTACAAGCTGTGCTTTGCCAAGAAAGTGGGTACCGAAGACTACAACGTAGTCTGGCAGTCCTATGACAAGTACCTGAGCAACAATGAATTCAGCTGGACGCCCCAATACCAGCTATTCGCCTCCAACGTGTTCAAGGAAAACGTGCAAGTCAAAGTCTCGACCAACATCGTCAACATCGGACTGGGACAAACGTCGACACTCGCCGACTCCGGCCTGCTGGGCCAGGCAGTGACGGGCGGTCCTAACGTTTCCTTCACGTTTGTGAACAACTACGCGCCCATTCACCCGGGGATCAACCAGTTGTCCACCGGCATCGATGGCAATCAGGTCAGTACGCCCATCTACGTGGCCGTCAACGAGGTGGTCACCGGCAATACGGTTCTGACCCCTGTCGAGACCATTCTCGTGTGGTTCGAACAGAACGTGCAGACCAGCACCATGTTCAGCACCTCGCGCTCCAAGGCTATCGAAATAGACCTGACCTTCACCAATGATGCAGCTCGTCTCTACGAAGGCGGTGAATGGAAAACGATATAACCGTCATACTCAGGGGCAACCTCGCGTTGCCCTTGCTCCTCAGGCATCGTCGCTGCCACCCTTGGCGAAATATCCGGTCAACGACCGGCAGATGGACTCGGCCAGATCTTCCTGAGTGGCAATGCCATAAGGTCGATTGCGATCAAACTGCGCTGACCAACGGATTCGCCCCTGAGCGACATCAATCAAACGTACCGAGGCCCGGACACGGGCCGGTTCCACCCGCACGCTGCCCTCCAGCGAATAGCTGCCGCGCCTGACCCGCCCCAGGTCCGGTGCTTTTACGCTACTTCGTGGCACCTTCATCAGCACATGGTTCGCCGGCGTTTGCGTCTGCTCAAACGACTCGAACAGCCTGCAACTCAACTCTTCGCACAAGCCCTGGGTAAAGTCGTCGCCGTCGCGGGTGATGCAGGTAAACGGCTGGAGTTGCAGGACAGGATGGCGAACAGCGATGCCTTTGAGTCTGAGTCGTTGATACGCCAGCCGATAACAACCGGCCGGAATGCTCAGGCGCACCGGATCCTGTTGGCCAAACGTGGCGTAATGACTGGCGAGCTTGCGCCGCAACCGGCCTACCTGAACCCGCACCACGGGATCATCGCCGGTGCAGTAGACCGCCGGATCACGGCGAAACACCGCGATGCCGATGGCGTGCTCGGTAAGGGGGATATCCGGGGACTGAAGATCGTGCTCGACCAGAAAGCGCAGCAGGCTGCCCATCCGCCTGGACTTGGCGAACAACGGGCTGGCCAATAACAGCGCGAGCACCCGCTCCACTTCTTCCCGGGCGAGAGGCTCGGGAACGATGTCTGCACTTGCATTGCCAATGTGCTTGATCACCACAGCCTGCCTCCTTGCAGGTAACCGCCTGTCGCCCGCCACCTCGATGGCCATGAACGACTCGAGCGCTGCCAGAACGTAGCGTAGCAGTTGCAATCGGATCGGGAAGATATTGCAGTGACTGGAGGTCCTGGTCATTGCCGCAGGAACACTCAGTGCAAATTCGTATACCATATCTGCAATTCCATCCTAACGATCACGACCGTGGCCCTGACAAAACTCAACGCTCCCGACCTTGGCAATTCGCCTTCGACGTCGGAAATCATCACCCGTCATCTGCGTGACGCCATCGTCGCCGGGCATTTCGCCGAGGACGAGCCGATTCGCCAGGACGACATCGCCCGCCAGTTCAACGTCAGCAAGATTCCGGTGCGCGAAGCCCTCAAGCGCCTGGAGGCCGAAGGCCTGGTGATGTTCCAGCGCAATCGCGGGGCGATGGTCACCCGGGTTTCCGATGCAGAACTGGCGCAGATGTTCGAAGTGCGCATGCTGCTCGAAGACAAGGTGCTGCGCCTGGCCATTCCCAACATGACCGAAGAAACCTTCGCTCGCGCCGAACGCATCTGCCAGGAGTTCATCGGCGAAGATGACGTGGGACGCTGGGCCGAGCTCAACTGGGAACTGCATGCTTGTCTCTACGAACCGGCGCAACGACCGTTTCTGGTCGGCCTGATCCGCTCGGTCAACGACAAACTGGAGCGCTACCTGCGCATGCAGATGAGCCTGTCGGCCGGCAAGGAGCGCGCCGATCACGAACACCGTGAAATCCTCGCGGCCTGTCGCGCCGGTGACGTGGACCTGGCGGTGAAGTTGCTCGACGAGCACATTGCCGGGGTCTGCAAAACCCTGTTCGAGCACCTGCCTCACCACCACTGACCGCTGCCGCACTGTGCCGATTTCGTCATCGGCACTGGATAAAACCATCAAGCCGACAAGCCCCCGCACAGGCCACTCTTTCGTTCACTCATCTGAACGGACGTGGCCATCCCATGAAACGCATCACCGTGATCGACTCCCACACCGGCGGCGAACCGACCCGCCTGGTGACCGCCGGCTTTCCTGACCTGGGCACCGGCAGCATGGCCGAACGTCGACAGCGGCTGGCCGAACAGCATGATCATTGGCGCGCTGCCTGCGTGCTCGAACCCCGAGGCAGCGATGTGCTGGTCGGCGCCCTGCTCTGTGAGCCGGTGGACCCGAGCGCCTGTGCCGGCGTGATTTTCTTCAACAACAGCGGTTACCTCGGCATGTGCGGCCACGGCACCATCGGCCTGGTGGCCTCGCTGGCGCATCTGGGCAAGATCGGCCCCGGGGTGCACAACATCGAAACCCCGGTGGGCACGGTGCAGGCAACGCTGCACGAAGACCATTCGGTCAGCGTGCGCAATGTGCCGGCCTACCGTTACCGCAAAGCGCTGGCGCTGCAGGTGCCGGGGATCGGCCAAGTGACCGGCGATGTCGCCTGGGGTGGGAACTGGTTTTTCCTGATTGCCGAGCATGGCCTGCGCATTGCCGGCGATAACCTCGACACGCTGACCGCCTACACCTACGCCGTGCAGCAAGCATTGGAGGTTCAAGGCATTCGCGGAGAAGACGGCGGCTTGATCGACCATGTCGAGCTGTTCGCCGATGACGAGCAGGCCGACAGCCGCAACTTCGTCCTCTGCCCTGGCAAAGCCTACGACCGCTCGCCCTGCGGCACCGGCACCAGCGCCAAACTGGCGTGCCTGGCGGCCGACGACAAATTGCAGCCGGGACAAATCTGGCGTCAGGCCAGCGTCATCGGCAGCGAATTCGAGGGTTCCTACGAACTTCAGGGCGAGCGCATCGTGCCGACCATTCGCGGTCGCGCCTTTATCAGCGCCGAAGCCAGCCTGATCATCGAACAGGACGACCCGTTCGCCTGGGGCATTCGCTCGTGAACGAGGGCCTGGTGGCCGATGTGATCGTGATCGGCGCCGGCATCATCGGCGCCGCTTGTGCCCAGGCGCTGGCGGGTCGCGGCTTGCGCGTGCTGGTGCTGGACGCCGGCCTGCCCGGCGCTACGGCGGCGGGCATGGGCCACTTGCTGGTCCTCGACGACAACCCGGCCGAACTGGCCCTCAGTCAATATTCCCTGCAACGCTGGCGCGAACTGGCGCCAGCCCTGCCCGACGGCTGCGCCTACCGTTGCAATGGCACGCTCTGGCTGGCGGCCAATGCTGAAGAGATGGCCGTCGCCCACAGCAAATACCTGAACTTGCAGGCCCAAGGCGTGGCCTGCGAGTTGATCTCCAGCAGTGCCTTGCACCAACGCGAACCGGAACTGCGCGAGGGCCTGGAAGGCGGCCTGCTGATCAATGGCGACGGCATTCTCTATGCGCCGGCGACGGCTAATTGGATGCTCGACACACCGAACATCAGCCAACGCCGGGCGCGGGTCAGCGAAGTCGACGGCAACCGTGTGCGACTCGACAACGGCCAATGGCTAAGCGCCGAAGCGGTGATTCTGGCCAACGGCGTCCAGGCCAACGAGCTCTGCCCGGAGTTGCCGATCGAGCCGAAGAAAGGCCACTTGCTGATCACTGACCGCTACCCCGGCAAGGTCACCCACACCCTGGTGGAACTCGGTTACGTCACCAGTGCCCACAACGCCACTGGCCCATCGACGGCATGCAATATTCAGCCCCGGCCGACCGGGCAACTGTTCATCGGCGCCTCGCGACAATTCGGCACCACCGACCCGCAAGTCGAGGGTTGGATGCTGGCGAAAATGCTCCGGCGTGCCACCGACTACATGCCGGGTCTGGCTCAGCTCAACGGCATCCGCGCCTGGACCGGTTTTCGCGCTGCCAGCCCCGACGGCTTGCCGCTGGTGGGTCAGCACCCGCAACGCAAAGGTTTATGGCTGGCAGTCGGTCACGAGGGCCTCGGCGTGACGACCGCCCCCGGCACCGCCGATCTGCTGGTCGCGCAGCTGTTCGACGAAACGCCGCCGCTGGCCGCGCAACCGTATCTGCCGCAACGTTTTCTCGGAGAGCCCGTTTATGCCTGAATTGATGCTGGACGGACGTGCCCTGCGGGTTGCCGAGGGCACCAGTGTCGCCGCTGCACTGGCGCTGAGCGGCGATGGCTGCACGCGCACATCGGTCAGTGGCCAACGTCGCGCACCGCTGTGCGGCATGGGCATTTGCCAGGAATGCCGGGTGACCATCGACGGTCGCCGGCGCCTGGCCTGCCAGACGCTGTGCTGTGACGGCATGCACGTGGAGACTCAAGCATGAACGAATACGCCGACCTGCTGATCATCGGTGCCGGTCCCGCCGGCATGGCCGCTGCGCTCGCTGCGGCGTCAAGCGGTGCACGCATCGTCCTGCTCGATGACAACCCGCTGCCGGGCGGGCAAATCTGGCGCGACGGGCCTCAAGCCAAGCTGCCGAACCCGGCGCGTCAGATGCGCCAGCGACTGGAGGCGTGCAGCAACATCCACCGGCACTCCGGCACTCGGGTGATCGCCTGCGCCGGACCGAAACAACTGCTGGTGGAAGACGCCGATCGAGGCTGGGTGATCGATTACGACAAACTGATTCTGTGTACCGGCGCCCGCGAGTTGCTCCTGCCCTTCCCCGGCTGGACGCTGCCCGGCGTGACTGGCGCGGGTGGCCTCCAGGCATTGATCAAAGGCGGGCTGCCGGTGCAGGACGAACGCGTTGTGATTGCCGGCAGCGGACCGTTATTGCTGGCCAGCGCCGCCACCGCAAAACACAACGGCGCCCGGGTCCTGCGCATCGCCGAGCAAGCCCGCGCGGCCGCCGTCGCCGGTTTCGCCGCGCAACTGCCACGCTGGCCCAACAAACTGATGCAGTCGGTCACGTTGTTCGAGCGCCATTACCGTACCGGGACCTATGTACTGGCCGCCCTGGGCAATGAACGGCTGGAAGGTGTACGCCTGCAACAGCAAGGGAAAGTCGTCGAACTGGAATGTGATCGCCTGGCTTGCGGCTTCGGTCTGATCCCCAATACCCAACTCGGCCAGGCTCTGGGCTGCGAACTAGAAGATCAGGCGATTGCCGTCGATGCCTGGCAGGCCACTCGCCGCGCCGATCACTACGCGGCGGGTGAATGCACCGGTTTCGGTGGCAGTGAACTGGCGTTGGTCGAAGGCGCCATCGCTGGCCACGCCGCCGTCGGTGACCTTGATTCGGCCCGAGCATTGTGGCCGCGGCGTGCGCGCTGGCAGGGTTTCGCCAACGCCCTCAACAAAGCATTCACCCTCGATCCGCAACTCAAGTCGCTGGCACAACCCGACACCCTGGTGTGCCGTTGCGAAGACGTGCCTTACGGGTTGCTGGCCGGGCATGCTGACTGGCGAGAGGCCAAACTGGCCAGTCGCTGCGGCATGGGCGCTTGCCAGGGCCGGGTGTGCGGCGGCGCATTGCAGCACCTGTTCGGCTGGCAACCTTCGGCGCCACGCCCGCCGTTCAGTCCGGCGCGGATAGAGACCTTGTTGTGCCTGGACGACACCCCGCCGGCCTGAATACCGGTCCGGGGCTTTCGGGTCCGTCGCCGAGTCTTTATGATCCCGGGCATTGCCACCAGACGCCCAGCGCCATGTATACCTCGCTCACTACCTTCAAACCCTGCGACCTGCCCACCCTGCTGAGCAGTCTGCAGCCGATCGCGGCGCTGCTCGATACCCTGTCGGACGTGGTGTTTTTCATCAAGGACAGCGAGGCCCGCTACGCCTTCGTCAACCAGACCCTGGCCCGGCGCTGTGGCTTCAAACACAGTGACGAGCTGCTCGGGCGCACCGCCGACATGGTCTTTCCCGAGCGCTTCGGCCCGCTGTACACCGAGCAGGATCGGCGGGTGCTGTCCACCGGCCGCGAACTGGCCGACCAACTCGAACTGCACCTGTATTACGGTAACCAGCCAGTCTGGTGCCTGACCCACAAACTCGCACTGCGCGACCTGCAAGGTCAGATCGTCGGCCTGGCCGGCATCTCCCGCGACCTGCAAACGCCACAGTCCAGCCACCCGGCGTTCCAGAAACTCGCGGCGGTGGACGCGCATATCCGCAGCCATTTCGCCCGCCCTATCAGCCTTGCCGAACTGACCGCGATCGCCGGGTTTTCCGTGGCGCAACTGGAGCGCCATTGCAAACGGGTGTTCCAGCTCACCCCACGGCAGATGATTCACAAGGCGCGCCTGGAAGAAGGCTCCCGACTGTTGCTGCACACCGACCTGCCCATCACCGAGATCGCCCTGCGCTGCGGTTACACCGATCACAGCGCCTTCAGCCGACAGTTCCGTGCCTTGACCAGTCTGGCGCCAAGTCAGTATCGCGAAAGCCGTCGCTGAACCCGGGCAAGTGTTCCTTTAAGGGGCGCCCGGCGTTCCCACTGCTCCCTTCTGTAACACCGCCTGATACAGCCCACCGAGGCGTTCTTCTCCTACGCCCTGCTCACACAATCTTGTAAGACCTTTAGCTCAAGGCTTGGCGATTAATTCTCGCCTCTGTTCGGAAACAGGCACGCTCATTGCTAATCACATATCGTATACGAAATTCACAATACGATATCCAACAGCACTTTCCGACAACGAGGCCTCTATGAAAAACCCCGCATTTGCCGTAGCCCTCAGCGCTGTTCTCAGTACTTCCTTTATCGCCACCGCCCAGGCCGACAAGCTCGACGACATTATTGGTTCGGGCAAGCTGCGTTGCGCCGTGACTCTGGACTTCCCGCCCATGGGTTTTCGCGATGAAGGTAACAACCCGGCCGGTTTCGACGTGGACTACTGCCGCGACCTGGCGAAGATCCTCGGGGTCGACGCCGAAGTGGTTGAAACGCCCTTCCCGGACCGAATTCCGGCGCTGGTCTCCGGGCGCGCAGACGTGATCGTTGCGTCCACATCCGACACCCTCGAACGGGCCAAGACCGTCGGCCTCACCGTGCCGTACTTCGCCTTCCAGATGGTGGTGCTGACCCGCGACAACACCGGCATCAACAGCTTCGCCGATATCAAAGGCAAAGCCCTGGGCAACACCAGCGGCACCTATGAAGCCATCGCCCTGGAAAAAGACGTGAAGAACTGGGGCACCGGCACCTTCCGCGCCTATCAGTCGCAGAACGACACGCTGCTGGCCGTCGCCCAAGGCCACATCGACGCCACCGTGGTCACCAACACCGTGGCCGCCGCCACAATCAAGTCGGGCAAATACAAGAACCTGAAAATCGCCGGTAACGCGCCGTACACCATTGACTACGTGTCCCTGGGCGCCAAGCGCAACGAGTATGGCTTGCTCAACTACCTCAACCTGTTCGTCAATCAGCAGGTGCGCAGCGGCCGATACAACGAGCTGTTCACCAAATGGGTCGGCACCGAGATTTCACCCACCGACCTGACCGTGCCCAAGGTCTATTACTGAGGTGTCCGGCATGCCTAGGCCAACCTCTCTGACCGGTCGCAGCCTGGTCGCCGGCGCCGCACAAGGCGCCCTGCTGTTTGCTGATGTCGGGCTGAGTTTCTGGGGCGGGGTCGATCCGTACAGCGGCGAGGTCATCGACCGTCACCACCCGCTCAGCGGCGAACATCTGGCCGGCCGGGTGCTGGCAATTCCCAGCGGCCGCGGCTCGTGCACCGGCAGCAGTGTGCTGATGGAACTGATCAGCAACGGTCATGCGCCGGCCGCACTGGTGCTGGCCGAACCCGATGAGATCCTGACCCTGGGCGTGCTTGTGGCACAGACCATTTTCGAGCGTTCCCTGCCGGTGCTGTGCATCGGCAAGGAGGCCTTCGCCGCGTTGAGCGGCAAGGCCTTTGCTCGGGTCGAAAAATCAACCGTGACCCTGCTCGAACACCTGCCGGGCGATACCTGGCAGGCACTCGACAGTCCGTTGCAGACAGCAGAAAAAAACACCGCTATCGAACTCACCGAACACGATCAGGCGCTGCTCGACGGCGAGCATGGCAAAGCCGCCCAAGTGGCGATGCAGATCATCTTGCGCATGGCTGAACTGCAAGGTGCGCGACACCTGGTGGATGTCACCCAGGCACACATCGACGGCTGCATTTATACCGGACCTGCGAGCCTGCGCTTTGCTGAACAACTGGTGCAGTGGGGAGCAAACGTGCGGGTGCCGACCACCCTCAATTCCATTTCTGTCGACCAGCGCCGTTGGCGCGAGTTGGGCATTGACCCGGCACTCGGCGTACCGGCCAGTGCGTTGGGCGATGCGTACATGGCGATGGGTGCACAGCTGAGTTTCACCTGCGCACCTTACCTGCTCGACAGCGCGCCGAAGGCCGGCGAGCAAATCGTCTGGGCCGAATCCAACGCCGTGGTGTATGCCAACAGCGTGCTCGGCGCACGCACCCTGAAATACCCGGACTACCTGGACATCTGCATCGCCCTGACCGGCCGCGCGCCCCTGATCGGCTGCCATCTGGACGCGCAGCGTAAAGCGAAACTGCAAATCGAATTACCGGTTTTGCACGAGCTGGATGATGCCTTCTATCCCTTGCTCGGTTACCACATCGGTGCCCTGGCCGGCAGCCGGATTCCGCTGGTGCTGGGACTGGAACAGAGCAAGCCGAGCCTGGATGACCTGAAAGCTTTCGGTGCAGCTTTCGCCACCACCTCCGCCGCGCCGCTGTTCCATATCGCCGGGGTGACCCCGGAAGCACTCGACCCGACGCAGGTGCTGGAGGCGGATGCCGATGTGCCGGTGGAAAAAATCCGCCTGAAGGATTTGCTGCTCAGCTGGCGCGAGCTCAACAGCGCCCGCGACAGTCGGGTAGATGTGGTCTCGCTGGGCAACCCGCATTTCTCCCTCAGCGAATTCGCGCATCTGGCGCGGCTGTGCCGGGGTCGGCACAAACACCCCGAGGTGGTGCTCGCCATCACCTGCGGTCGTGCGGTGCTGGAGCAGGCCCGCGAGGCTGGACATATCGCGGTGATCGAAGCCTTCGGCGCGACCCTGGTCACCGACACCTGCTGGTGCATGCTCGGCGAGCCGGTGATCCCGCTGGCGGCCAAAACCTTGATGACCAACTCGGGCAAGTACGCCCATTACGCACCCGGCCTGGTGGGCCGCAAGGTGCACTTCGCCAACCTCGCCGAATGTGTCGATGCCGCCTGCTGCGCCACAGCCAGTGGACGTTTGCCGGCCTGGCTGCAATCGGCCGCCTCTCTGGAGAGCCCCGCGCATGTTTGATTACACCTTCCAATGGCGCGCGACCCTGCGCGCCCTGCCGGACATGCTCGCCGGCGCCTGGGTCACCTTCGAGACCGCCGCGCTGTCGATGATCTTCGGCGTACTGATCGCCCTGGCCCTGACAGTGATGCGTGAAACCAAACAACCGTTGTTGCGCGGCATCGGCAACGGCTGGGTGTCGATCGCCCGCAACACCCCGTCGCTGTTCCAGATCTACGTCCTGTACTTCGGCCTCGGCTCGCTGGATTTGCATGTCAGCTCATGGTTCGCACTGCTGGCCGGGATCACCTTCAACAACGCCGGCTACCTGGCGGAAAACTTTCGCGGTGGCCTCAAGGCTGTGCCGGGCACGCAAGTTCGCGCCGCGCGCTCGCTGGGCATGAGTGCCTTCCAGGCTTACCGGATGATCATCGTCCCGCAGCTGCTGCGGATCGTGTTCTACCCGTTGAGTAACCAGATGGTCTGGGCGGTGTTGATGACCTCGCTGGGGGTGATCGTCGGGCTGAATAATGACCTCACCGGCGTGACCCAGGACTACAACGTCAAGACGTTCCGCACCTTCGAATACTTCGCCATCGCAGCGGCGTTGTATTACCTGATTGCCAAGGCGATCGTCGCCGTCGCCCGGCTGATGGCCTGGCGACTGTTCCGTTACTGAGGAGGTGAGCATGTTGACCACCAGTTTTTCCTGGAATGACCTGTTGTTCTTGCTTGATGGCGCCTGGGTCACTCTGAAACTCACGTTCTGGTCGATCATCCTCGGCTCTTTCGCCGGGCTGTTGTTCGGCTTGCTGCGGGCGCTGTTTCCGCGCGCCAGCCTGCCACTGGCCTGGGTGCTGGACGTGTTTCGCAGCGTGCCGTTGCTGATCCAGTTTGTGTTGTTCAACTCGCTGAAAAGCATCGTCGGTTTGAACATCAGTGCCTTCAGCGTTGGTTGCATCGTGCTCGGGGTCTACGCCGCCGCGTACTTCACCGAGATCGTGCGCAGCGGCGTGCTTTCGGTGCCATTCACCGTGCGCCGGGCCAGTCGTTCCCTGGGGCTGAGTTTCCTGCAGGACCTGCGCTGGATCGTCCTGCCGATGGCCACGCGGGTGGCCTTTCCCGGCTGGCTGAACCTGGTGCTCAGCGTGATGAAAGACACCGCGCTGGTGATGTGGATCGGCATCGTCGAACTGCTGCGCGCCTCGCAAACCATCGTGACCCGCATTCAGGAACCGCTGCTGGTGCTGTGCATCGCGGGCCTCATCTACTACGTCATGAGCCTGGTGGTCGCTCGCCTCGGCGCTCGTCTGGAAAGAAGGTGGCAAGAAAATGATTGAGATCGACAACGTACACAAATCCTTCGGCAACCTCGAAGTGGTCAAGGGCGTCAACCTGACGGTGAACAAGGGCGAGGTGGTGTCGATCATCGGCGGCTCCGGCTCGGGCAAATCGACCCTGCTGATGTGCATCAACGGCCTGGAGCCGATCCAGAAAGGCAACATCCGGGTCGACGGTGTCGAGGTCCATCACAGCGCCACCGACCTCAACCGTCTGCGGCAGAAGATCGGCATCGTCTTCCAGCAATGGAACGCGTTCCCGCACCTGACCGTGCTGGAAAACGTGATGCTGGCACCGCGCAAAGTGCTGGGCAAGAGCAAGGCCGAAGCCGAGGAACTGGCGGTCAAGCAACTGACTCACGTCGGCCTGGGCGACAAGCTCAAGGCCTTTCCCGGCAAGCTCTCCGGCGGCCAGCAACAGCGCATGGCGATCGCCCGCGCCCTGGCCATGTCGCCGGACTACATGCTGTTCGACGAAGCCACTTCGGCCCTCGATCCGCAGTTGGTAGGCGAGGTGCTGGACACCATGCGCATGCTCGCTGAAGACGGTATGACCATGGTGTTGGTGACTCATGAAATCCGCTTTGCCCGCGATGTGTCTGATCGTGTGGCGTTCTTTCGCAATGGGCTGGTGCATGAGATTGGTTCGCCTGATCAGGTTATTGGTAACCCGGTGCATGCGGAAACTGCGGCGTTCCTGAAATCAGTGAAGTAGCGGATGGCCCCTTCGCGAGCAAGCCCGCTCCCACATTGGATCTGTGTCGCACTGAAAATCAAATGTGGGAGCGGGCTTGCTCGCGAAGGGGCCCTAACAGACAAAACAAGGAGCAGACAATGCGTTCATCGAAAGTGATTCATGTAGTCAGCTGCCACGCCGAAGGCGAAGTCGGCGATGTGATCGTCGGCGGCGTCGCGCCACCGCCCGGGGCTACCGTGTGGGAACAGTCACGCTGGATTGCCAAGGATCAGACCCTGCGCAACTTCGTGCTCAACGAGCCGCGCGGCGGCGTGTTCCGTCACGTCAACCTGCTGGTGCCGGCCAAGGATCCTCGGGCGCAGATGGCCTGGATCATCATGGAACCGGCCGACACTCCGCCGATGTCCGGCTCCAACTCGCTGTGCGTGGCCACCGTGTTGCTCGACAGCGGCATCCTGCCGATGACCGAACCGCAAACCCGACTGGTGCTCGAAGCACCGGGCGGACTGATCGAAGCGGTGGCCGACTGCCGGGACGGCAAGGTCGAACGGGTGGAAATCAAGAACGTGCCCTCCTTCGCTGACCGCCTCGACGCCTGGATCGAAGTCGAAGGCGTCGGCTCATTGCAGGTCGACACCGCGTACGGCGGCGACAGTTTTGTGATCGCCGACGCCAAGCGCCTGGGCTTTTCCATTCGTCCTGATGAAGCGGCGGAGCTGGTCGAGGTCGGGCTGAAAATCACTCGCGCGGCCAATGAACAGTTGGGCTTTGTCCATCCGCTGAACCCCGAGTGGTCGCACATTTCCTTCTGCCAGATCGCTGCGCCCCTCATCTATGAGAATGGCATCGCCACCGGCGCCAACGCGGTGGTGATTCAACCCGGCAAGATCGACCGTTCACCGACTGGCACCGGCTGCTCGGCGCGTATGGCGGTGCTGCAGGCCAAGGGATTGATGCAGGTCGGCGAGCGTTTTATCGGCCGTTCGATCATCGGTTCCGAGTTCCACTGCCGCATCGATTCGCTGACGGAAGTGGCTGGACGCCCGGCGATTTACCCGTGCATTTCCGGCCGGGCCTGGATCACCGGCACCCACCAGTTACTGCTGGATCCGAGCGATCCGTGGCCACAAGGCTATCGACTGTCTGACACCTGGCCAGGTGCCTGAGCACAGCCTTACAAACCCTCACCAAAAAACTCTGACAAACGGCTAGTAAAAAACCCCTCGTAACTGAAAAAAGCACTGGCCGAGTCTTTTCACATGCAATATCGTATACGAAATACAATAAATGAACCGGAGGCAACAATGAGCAAGCGCATTAACTGGAGTGGCGTCTTCCCCGCGGTGACCACTCAATTCAACGATGACTTCACCATCAACCTGGAAAAAACCCACCAGGTGATTTCCAACGTGATCCGTGACGGCGTGTCGGGCCTGGTGGTATGCGGTTCGGTGGGGGAAAACACCTCGCTGACCGCCGAAGAAAAAATCGCCGTGACCGAAGTCGCGGTCGACGCTTCCCGCGGCCGCGTGCCGGTGATCTGCGGTGTGGCCGAATTCACCAGCATTCAAGCGGCCAAAGTCGCCAACGCCGTGCGCCGGGTGGGTGTCGACGGGGTCATGCTGATGCCGGCGCTGGTCTACGGCTCCAAGCCGTTCGAGACCGCCGAGCACTACCGCTACGTGGCCAAGAACGCCGACGTACCGTTGATGGTTTACAACAACCCACCGATCTACAAAAACGACGTCACCCCGGACATCCTGATTTCCCTGGCCGACTGCGACAACGTGGTGTGCTTCAAGGATTCCTCCGGCGACACCCGTCGTTTCATCGACGTGCGCAATGAAGTCGGCGACCGTTTTGTGCTGTTCGCCGGCCTCGATGACGTGGTGCTGGAAAGCATCGCCGTGGGTGCCGAAGGCTGGGTCTCGGGCATGTCCAACGTGTTCCCGAAAGAAGGCGAAACCATCTTCCGCCTGGCCAAGGCCGGTCGCTTCGCCGAAGCCATGCCGATCTACGAATGGCTGATGCCGATCCTGCACCTCGACGCCCGTGCCGACCTGGTGCAGTGCATCAAGCTGTGCGAAGCCATCGCCGGTCGCGGCAGCGCCCTGACCCGTCCGCCACGCCTGGCGCTGCCGGAAGCCGATCGGGTTTTCGTCGAGCAGATCATGGCCAAGGCCCTGGCCAACCGTCCGGAACTGCCAGACGTCGGTCTCTGAGTGATTGCCGGGCGGGTCCCTTGCGGACCCGGCCCGGCTGCCTGTTTTTTGCGCCTCTACAGGAAACGTCAGCATGCCCAATCCTCACAGCACCGCCCCCGCGACCTCACCTGCGGGACTCAAGCGTGTCGTGGCCGCCGCCATGGCCGGCACCGTCGCCGAATGGTATGAATTTTTCCTCTACGGCACCGCTTCGGCACTGGTCTTCGGCCAGCTGTTTTTTCGCCAGACCGACAGCCCGATCGATGGCATCCTCGCCGCCTTCGCCCTGTATGCCGTCGGCTTCCTCGCCCGCCCATTGGGTGGTTTGGTGTTCGGTCACTACGGTGACAAGTTCGGCCGCAAACGCCTGCTGCAATTGAGCCTGGTGGTGGTCGGTATCACCACGTTCCTGATGGGTTGCCTGCCCGGTTTCGACCAGATCGGCTACGCCGCGCCCGTGTTACTGGTGCTGCTGCGGCTGATCCAGGGTTTCGCCTTCGGTGGTGAATGGGGCGGTGCGATTCTGCTGGTGTCCGAACACTGCCCGGACAATCGCCGAGGCTTCTGGGCCAGTTGGCCGCAAGCCGGTGTGCCGGCCGGTAACCTGGTGGCGACCGTCGCGTTGCTGCTGTTGTCGTCGAACCTGTCGGAGGAGCAATTCCTCGCGTGGGGCTGGCGCGTAGCGTTCTGGTTCTCGGCGGTGGTGGTGCTGATCGGCTACTGGATTCGCACCAGCGTCGATGACGCGCCGATCTTCAAGGAAGCCCAGGCCCGTCAGGCACAAAACAAGCAACAGCAATTGGGCGTGGTCGAAGTGCTGCGTCATCACTGGCGTGCGGTGCTGGTCGGTATCGGTGCGCGGTTTGCCGAGAACATCCTTTACTACACCGTCGTGACCTTTTCGATTACCTACCTGAAACTGGTGGTGCACAAGGACACTTCAGAGATTCTGTTTCTGATGTTCGGCGCGCACCTGCTGCACTTCTTCATGATCCCGCTGATGGGCTATCTATCCGACCTGATCGGGCGCAAACCGGTGTACCTGACCGGCGCGATCCTCACCGCGTTCTGGGGCTTCATCGGCTTCCCGATGATGGACACCGGCAACAACTGGCTGATCATCGGGGCAATCACTCTGGGCCTGGCGATCGAGTCGATGACCTACGCGCCTTACTCGGCGCTGATGGCCGAAATGTTCCCGACCCACGTGCGCTACACCGCGTTGTCCCTGTGCTATCAGGTGGCACCGATCTTCGCTGGCTCGTTGGCGCCGCTGATTGCCCTCACCCTGCTCAACAAGTACCACAGCTCGACACCGATCGCCTGGTACCTGGTCGGCGCCGCGCTGATCTCCATCGTCGCCGTCGGTTTGACCCGGGAAACCCGTGGCAAGTCGCTGCATACGGTGGATGCCGAATCCGCTGCGCGGATCGCTGCCTTGGGTACCGCCGAACCCGCCACCGCACGTCGGGGTGATTCGTTGGCTTGACCTCACGCAACCTGTAGCAGCTGCCGCAGGCTGCGTTCGAGCGCGTAGCGGTCGTCAATACGGGCGACACGGTGTGACAGAGATACCGCGTTGCATGGTTTTACGACGGCTTCGCCGCCGAACGCAGCCTTCGGCAGCTGCTACAGGTCATGCGCTGCACCTGGCAACGCATTTGGCTTTACATTTTGACAGGAGTTTTTCATGCCCCACATCATCGGCCACAACTACATCGGCGGTGCGCGCAGTGCCGCCGGCAACATCACCGTGCAAAGCCATGACGCCAGCACCGGTGAAGCGCTGCCCTACTCGTTCATGCAAGCCACCACTCAGGAAGTGGACGCCGCCGCCCAGGCCGCAGCAGCCGCTTACCCGGCCTTCCGCAACTTGCCGGCGAGCCGCCGCGCGGAGTTTCTCGAGGCCATCGCCGCGCAACTGGATGCGCTGGGCGATGAGTTCGTTGCCCTGGTCACCCGCGAGACGGCGCTGCCGACCGGGCGTATCCAGGGTGAGCGCGGCCGTACCAGCGGTCAGATGCGCCTGTTCGCTCAGGTCCTGCGCCGTGGCGATTTCTATGGCGCGCGCATCGACCGGGCCTTGCCCGACCGCCAGCCGCTGCCACGGGTCGATCTGCGTCAGTACCGGATCGGCGTCGGCCCGGTCGCGGTGTTTGGCGCGAGCAATTTCCCGCTGGCGTTCTCCACCGCCGGTGGCGACACCGCTGCCGCCCTGGCCGCCGGTTGCCCGGTGGTGTTCAAGGCCCACAGCGGGCATATGGCGACTGCCGAGCTCGTGGCTGATGCAATCCTCCGCGCCGCCGAGCAAACCGGCATGCCCAAAGGCGTGTTCAACATGATCTACGGCGCGGGCGTCGGCGAAGCACTGGTCAAACATCCGGCGATCCAGGCGGTCGGCTTCACCGGTTCGCTCAAAGGCGGTCGCGCCCTCTGCGACATGGCCGCCGCACGGCCACAACCGATTCCGGTGTTTGCCGAAATGAGCAGCATCAATCCGGTGCTGGTACTGCCCGAAGCCTTGCAACTGAGGGGCGAGAAAATCGCCAGCGAACTTGCCGCGTCAGTGGTGCTCGGCTGCGGCCAGTTCTGCACCAACCCCGGATTGGTGATCGGCATTCGCTCCCCCGAGTTCAGCGCATTTATTGAATCGCTCAGTGCGATCATGGCCGACCAGCCGGGGCAAACCATGCTCAACGCCGGCACGTTAACCAGCTACGCCAAGGGCGTGCAGGCGCTGCACGCGCATCCGCACATCAGCCACTTGACTGGCCGCGAACAACAGGGCAAGCAGGCCCAGCCGCAGCTGTTCAAGGCCGACGTCAGCCTGCTGCTCAACGGCGATCCTCTGTTGCAGGAAGAAGTTTTCGGCCCGACTACCGTGTTGGTGGAAGTAGCCAATAAGGCTGAACTGCAACGAGCATTGCAGAGCTTGCACGGTCAACTCACGGCCACCCTGATTGCCGAAGCCGGTGATCTGCAAACCCATAGCGAACTGCTGCCGCTGCTCGAACAGAAAGTCGGTCGGGTACTGTTCAACGGCTATCCGACCGGCGTCGAAGTCTGCGATGCGATGGTGCATGGCGGGCCCTACCCGGCCACCTCCGATGCCCGTGGCACCTCGGTCGGCAGCCTGGCCATCGACCGTTTCCTGCGCCCGGTGTGCTACCAGAACTGCCCGGATGCGCTCTTGCCTGAGGCGCTGAAAAACGCTAATCCGCTGGGCATCGCCCGTCTGGTCGACGGCAACAGCCACCGCCAACCGCTGTAAAAAACACTCAAATGTGCAGCGACCTCCTGTGGGAGCGAGCCTGCTCGCGAAAGCGGTGTAACAGTCGACAGAAATGCTGAATGTTATGGCCCCTTCGCGAGCAGGCTCGCTCCCACAGGTCCGGCTTTCACTCAGCCCAGCAGTGCCTTCAAGTCGTTGTACAAGGCTTCGGGAATCTGCACGCCCTCCACCAGACTGCGCGCTCGCGCCTCGTAACGCCGTTGCGACGGCAAGCGTGCGCCCTGCCCTTGTATGCTCTGGAACATGACTTCGGCACGGGCCAGGTGCTGCTCGGTGGCCTCGCCGAGAAAGCGCCGCGGATCGAGGGCGATGATCAACTCGCCGTGGTACGGCGACGACTTGCTGCCCGCGTCGTACGCCAGCGATTCCGCACTGGTCAGGTCACCAATCAACGGCCCGGCGATCAACTCCACCATGGCGGCCAGCGCCGAGCCCTTGTGCCCACCGAACGTCAGCATCGCGCCGGCATCGAGCACCACATTCGCATCGGTACTCGGCTGCCCGTCTGCATCGACGCCCCAGCCTTCGGGAATCGCTTTTCCGGCGCGTCGATGCAACTCGATCTCGCCACGGGCAATCGCACTCGTAGCGAAGTCGAACACAAACGGATCCTTGCCCGAACGCGGCCAGCCGAATGCGATGGGATTGGTGCCGAACACTGGTTGACTGCCTCCCGCCGGTGCGACCCAGGCATGGCTGGGATTACAGGCCAGCGCCACCAGGCCGGCAGCGGTCAGTTGCTCGATCTCGACCCACAGGGCGGAAAAATGCACACAGCGATTGATTGCCAGAGCCGCAATCCCGTTTGCCCGGGTTTTCTCCTCCAGTAATGGCAGACCCGCCTGAAACGCCAACTGGGAAAAACCACCCGCCGCATCGACCCGCACGATCGAAGGTGCCTGGTCGATCACCCGTGGCTCGGCATCGGCCACCACCTTGCCGGCCCTGAGCGAATTTACACACCCCAAAACCCGGTACAGACCGTGGGAGGCGCAGCCGTCGCGCTCGCCGGCAATTACCGTGGCGGCCACCGCCTGAGCGTGGGCAAGGTTGAAACCGTTGTGCAGCAAGATCGATTCGGCCAGCTCGCGAGCTTCGGCCAGGGACAGTCGTTTCATCATCAACTCCTTGGACAGACCGCCCAGACTGGCCCATTCCCGACGCCACGGCTTGATCGCTTTAGGCCCGGTCGACGACGAATTCGGCATACCCCGGTAACCCGGCCATTCGTCGGCTGCACGCCACACCACCCCTTGACACCGATTGAGCTCTGCGCGAGTATTATTTCAATCGCATACGATACAAACGTATACGACAGACAAGCCACCTATTGAAACGTTGAGGATTCACTCCATGAGCAAGATCGAAAAAGTACTGGTCACCGGCAAAACCCACACCACGTTCAGCGACGCGACCCGTGCCCACGGCAACCTAGACATCGAGCTGTCGTCGCCAGGTGACGCAAAACCGGCCCACGTGTTCGCAGCCACACAAGCGCACCCGACCGCCGAGCAACTGTTCGCCGGTGCATGGTCGGCCTGCTACATCTCCGCCATCGAACACATAGCCAAGGCGAAAAAAGTGGTGCTGCCGGCCGATGTGTCTGTCGACATCGAGGTCGATCTGGGCCAGACCGGTCAGGCTTACTTCCTTCAGGCTCGATTCTTCGTCCGCTTGCCGGGCGTGGCACACGACGTCGCAACCGCACTGGCGCACGCCGCACACGAACTCTGCCCGTACTCGAAAGCGACGCTGGGCAACATCGACGTGGCGGTGAACGTCCTGACGGCGTGAAGATCGTTTTAATCCATTAAATATGTCGCATGCGATATAAGCGCATACGAAAACAGTAGAAACTCAGGAAATCATCATGAGCAAGATCGAAAAAGTACTGGCCACCGGCAAAACCCACACCACCGTCAGTAACGCTGGCACTACCTCGCGCGGCCATGACGGCAGCCTCGACATCACCCTGTCGACGCCTGGCAACGCCAAGCCAGCCCACGTATTCGCCGCCACCCAGCCGCACCCGACGGCCGAGCAACTGTTCGCCGGCGCATGGTCGGCCTGCTACACCGCCGCCGTCGGCCTGGTGGCCGGAGAAATGAACGTGGTGCTGCCGTCTGATCTGTCTGTCGACATCGAAGTCGATCTGGGCCAGACCGGTCCGGCCTACTTCCTTCAGGCTCGATTGACCCTGCGTGTGCCGGGTTTGTCCCACGACATCGCGACGACACTGGCGCACACCGCCGATCAAATCTGCCCGTACTCGAAAGCGACGCGGGGTAACATTGACGTGGCCCTGAACGTCCTCACGGCTTGACGCACCGCGCGGCGTTGCTATCGATCGGCATGGTCGATACGCCATATATATCGTATGCGCTTTAAGCGTATACGAATCACAAACCCAACAAAACGTTGAGGACTCAACCATGAACAAGATCGAAAAAGTCCTGGCCACAGGCAAAACCCACACGACATTCAGCGACGGTGACAACTCTTCCCGCGGTCTCTCCATCCAGCTCTCGTCGCCTGGAAACCCTAGACTGGCACACGAGTTCGCAGCCATTGTGCCGCACCCAACGGCAGAGCAGTTTTTCGCCGGCGCATGGTCGGCCTGCTACACCGCTGCCGTCGAGCTGGCGGCGAAAAATATGAAGGTGACGCTGCCGCCCAATCTGGCCATTGATATTGAGGTCGATCTGGGCCAGACCGGTCCGGCCTACTTCCTCCAGGCCCGGCTGACTCTTCGCGTGCCAGGCTTGACGCAAGACGTCGCAACGGAACTGGCGCACGCCGCAGACCAGATCTGCCCGTACTCGAAAGCGACGCGAGGCAATATCGACGTGGTCATCAACGCCCTGACCGCGTGATGCACCGTACGACCGGTTCGACTTTCGCCGTCGAACCGGTCGCCACCGTCAGTTAGAGTCGTTCCGATACAATCGCATACGAGGTATATTTCGTTTTTTGCGAGCCATCCGTCTTTGGCCAACGAGGATGCACATGAAACCCACCGACAACGCCGTCCCCGCCGACCTGAAGCTCTCCGACTTTCTGTGTTTTGCGGTCTATTCCACCAACCTGGCCTTCGGCAAGGCTTACAAGCCGATACTCGAGCAGCTTGGGCTGACCTATACGCAATACATCACCATCGTCGCGCTGTGGGAGGAAGACAATCAGACCGTCGGCAGCCTGGGCGAGAAGCTGTTTCTGGAATCGAACACGCTGACCCCGATCCTGAAGAAACTGGAAGCGATGGGCTTTTTGCAAAGGCAGCGCGATCCCGAAGACGAGCGCCAGGTGCGGATCAGCCTGACGAAGAACGGTCGACAGCTGCGCGAAAGCCAACCGGAAATGGGCCTCGCCGACGCAACGGGCCTGACGCCCGACGAGTTCACGATCCTGCAAAAAGCGGTCGTGAAACTGCGCAACAATCTCATCAAGTCGACAAAAGCCGGGGAATGAGCCGGCACACCGATCTGGACATTCTCAAGCGCGCGAACTAGCGCGCCACTTCATCCCGCACCACCCCGCGCTCCTCCAACAAGCGCACAAACATGGTCAGACTCTGCGACACCGTCCCCCGGCGCCACACCAGCCAGGTGCGCAAATAGCGGAACGATTCCGATAACGGCCAGACGCTCACCGTGGTGCATCCGGGCATGCTGTTGAGCATGCTGCGGGGCATCAGCGCCAGGCCTGCACCGGCGCTGACGCACGCCAGCATGCCGTGATAGGACTCCATTTCGAAAATCTGCCGGGCACCGCCGCGTCCTTGGCGAACCAGCTTTCGAAGTGGTGTCGGTAGGAACAATTGGAGCGGAAGGCATAGATATTTTCGCCATTAACATCCCGCGCACGATGAATGGGGGAATGGTTGATCGGCGCTATCACCACCATTTCCTCCTCAAACGCCGGCACGCCTTCCAAGGCCGGGTGCAGCACCGGTCCATCGACAAACGCTGCCGCCAGTCGGCCAGACAACACCCCATCGATCATGGTCCCCGAAGGTCCGGTGGAAAGATCCAGTTCGACCTTGGCGTGCTTCTGGTTATACGCCGCCAACAGCTCAGGGATGCGCACCGCAGCGGTGCTCTCCAGTGACCCAAGGGGAAACGATCCCTGCGGTTCTTCGCCCGCCACCGTCGCGCGAGCCTCCTGGACCAGGTCGAGAATGCGCCGGGCATAGTCGAGGAAACTCCAGCCGGCCGGCGACAGGCGCAGGCGGCTCTTCTCGCGGATAAACAGGTCCACGCCCAGATCCAGCTCCAGCTGCTTGATCCGCGTCGTCAGGTTCGACGGCACCCGGTGGATGTGCTGAGCCGCCGCGCTGATGCTGCCGTGTTCGGCGACGGCTTTGAAAATTTCCAGCTGAACCAGATCCAAGGCATTCTCCAAACGTGAACGATATGCTCAGTATTATTCAGTTTCCAGAAAACAAACGCCACCGTAACCTGAGCGCATCCCCACCTAGCAGGACGGTGCCATGACTCAAGTTTCCAGCCTCACCCATGCCATTTCGATCAACCCCGCCAACGGTGAGCAGATCGGCCACTACCCTTTCGAATCCGCATCGGCACTGGACGCCGCCCTGTCCCGCGCTGCTGCCGGGTTCCGCGCCTGGCGCAGCAAACCGGTTGATCAACGTTCGCAGTTGTTGATCGCCCTGGCTCAGGCATTGCGCAATAACGCCGCAGCGATGGCGAACATGATCACCCTGGAAATGGGCAAGCCGATCACTCAGGCGCGTGGCGAAATTGAAAAGTGTGCGCAGCTCTGCGAATGGTACGCCGAACACGGCCCGGCGATGCTGAGCGCTGAACCGACGCTGGTTGAAGGTGGAAAAGCGCGCATTGAATACCGCCCGATTGGCCCGATTCTCGCGGTAATGCCGTGGAACTTCCCGATCTGGCAGGTCCTGCGCGGCGCGGTCCCAACATTGATCGCCGGCAACACCTACGTCCTCAAACATGCGCCCAACGTGATGGGCAGCGCTTATCTGTTGCGGGAGGCCTTCAAGCAAGCCGACTTCCCTGAAGGCGTGTTCGAGGTCATCAACGTCACGCCGGACGGCGTCTCCACCGCAATCGCCGATCCCCGCATCGCGGCAGTCACCCTCACCGGTAGCGTGCGAGCCGGCATCGCCATCGGCGCTCAAGCCGGTGCGGCGCTGAAGAAGTGTGTACTGGAACTGGGCGGTTCCGATCCGTTCATCGTCCTCAACGATGCCGACCTCGACGAAGCGGTCAAAGCCGCCGTGATTGGCCGCTACCAGAACACCGGGCAAGTCTGCGCGGCCGCCAAACGCTTGATCGTCGAGCAAGGCATCGTCGAAGAGTTCACACGCAAGTTCGTCGAAGCCACGCAAAAACTGGTGGTCGGCGATCCACTGGCCGCCGACACTTACATCGGGCCGATGGCTCGCTTTGATCTGCGTGATGAACTGGATCAACAGGTGCGCGATACCCTGGAAGAAGGTGCGACGTTGCTGATGGGCGGCAAGAAGGCTGAAGGCCCTGGCAATTTTTATGAGCCCACGGTCTTCGCTGATGTCACCGACCAGATGACCTCGTTCAAACAGGAACTGTTTGGCCCGGTGGCCTCGATCATCACCGCACGCGATGCAGCGCATGCACTGGCACTGGCGAATGACAGTGAGTTCGGCCTCGCCGCCACCATTTACACACGCGACGTCGAGCTTGCCGAGCAGATGGCCGGTGAACTGGAAACCGGTGGTGTGTTTATCAATGGCTATTGCGCCTCCGACCCACGCGTCACCTTTGGCGGCGTGAAAAAAAGCGGGTTTGGCCGTGAACTCTCGCATTTCGGCGTGCGCGAATTCTGCAATGCCCAGACGGTGTGGCTGGATCGCCACTGATCGCATAACGATGCCCGGGAGCTTTTGGCTCCCGGGCTCACGCGCTATTCGTTCAGGTAATACAGCTTGTTCACAATCATCCAGCGGTAATTGATGTTCAGTAGCGACAGATAATCGGTAAATCGCATGCCGAGATAGTCATCAGTGACTTTTACCGCGGCGGCATCACCCGTGACATCGATGCTGAGCACTTCCCAAAACGGTTTGACCTCTTTGGCTGCCGGCCCCTCGGCCTTGATCGCGCTGATAAATTCCTCCAGGGATGCCCATTCAAGCTTTTCTTCGTAATGGCCAATGATGCGGCAAGAAGGATGAAAGGCCTGTCGCAGCAAGGCTTCATCAGCGAACACCATGCCTTCTACATAATTGCGGACCACCACGTTGATGTGTTCTTTAGCCAGCAGTTGAGTCGTCATGTCATACCTCCAGCGTTCTCACCATCGCACCGCCGGATCAGGTTGTTCGATCATCCATCCCACCCTGAAAGTCTAGCACCGCGCGCTTAACAGTCCCGGACGGGCGACTATGATGATGGGGGTCACCTGCCTTTCGAGGAGCTGAGAGATGTCGCTGACTCTTTACTACCATCCGCTGTCGTCGTTCTGCCACAAAGTGCTTATCGCGCTCTACGAAAACACTACCGAATTCGAGAAGCGGATCATCGATCTCGCCAACGATGCAGACAGAGCAGAGCTGCAAGCACTATGGCCGCTCGGCAAGTTCCCGGTCATCCGCGACCACGCTCGCCAGCGCAACGTGGCAGAGACCACGATCATCATCGAGTACCTGGATCGATTTTATCCGGGTGAACATCCCCTCGTTCCGAACGATTGGGACACCGCACTGGAGGTCCGTCTGTGGGACCGTGTGTGCGACCACTATCTACAGGCGCCGCTGCAACAGATTGTGTTTGATCGCCTGCGCGACGCTCACGGCGATTTGACCCGAGAACGTTCCACACTGCAGACGGCGTACGGCATGCTCGACCGCCAGTTGGCGTCCAGAATCTGGCTCGCCAGTGCAGATTTCAGCCTGGCCGATTGCGCCGCGGCCCCGGCACTTTTCTATGCCAGCACGCTTGAGCCGTTTCCCGACGACTACGGTCACTTGAAAGCCTATTTCGACAGGCTGATGAACAGACCGTCCGTCCAGCGAGTCATTGACGAAGCCAGGCCCTGGTTTTCGTTTTATCCGTTTGCGGAAGCCATCCCGGAGCGGTTTCGCCAGACGCCGGACAACACCTGACGGGCCTCGAAAGTTCGCCTACCCCAGCACGTCGATCAACTGCTCGCGCTGCGCCCCCGTCAGCATCGGACCGAAACCTGCACCGGCATTTTCCGCCATGTAACGCGGGTTGCCGGTGCCGGGGATGACGCAGGTCACCGCCGAATGCGTCAGCAGGAACTTCAGCGCCAGTTGCGCCCAGCTATTGACCCTCACATCCGCGGCCCAGCGCGGTAACGGTTTGTCCTTCAAGCGGGCGAGCAAATCACCGCCGCCGAAGGGCCGATTGCAGATCACCGCCACGCCCCGCTCGCGACACAGCGGCAGGATGCGTTTCTCGACGCCGCGATCGTCCAGGGCATAGTTGATCTGCAAAAAGTCCAATGGCTCGGCCTTGAGCACCGCTTCCACTTCGTCATACGCCGACGCCGTGTAATGGGTGATGCCGATGTAACGAATGCGCCCTTCTTCCTTCCATTTGCGCAGCGTAGGCAAATGGGTTTTCCAGTCCAGCAGGTTGTGAATCTGCATCAGGTCGATCCGGTCGGTCTGCAGCAGTTTGAAAGACTGTTCCATCTGCGCGATGCCTTCTTCGCGGCCACGGGTCCACACCTTGGTGGCCAGAAACGCCGGCGAGCGCGGCTCATGAATCGACAGCAGTTCACCGGTCGTCTGTTCGGCGCGACCGTACATCGGCGAACTGTCGATCACCTTCCCGCCCTTCTCGAACAACGCGCGCAGCACCGCAGGCAGCTGCTTGTAGGCGGGACTTGAAGGCTCGACATCAAAACCGCGATACGTGCCCAGCCCAACGATCGGTAGTAGTTCGGCGCTGGAAGGAATGGCCCGGGTCAGCATGTTCTTGCCTCCTGTTTCGCTCGACGGCGTGGATGCTGCAAAGGCCGGATCGAAGATGAAAACCGCCGAAGCACCGGCAGCCAGCGTGAGTATTTTTCGACGCGTGTACCCATCAGTGTGGCTCATGGAATTGCCCTTCCACATTTTTGCTGTCAGCCACGGTCCACCGCACTTCTCGCGCCGGACGCACGAGGCTGGCCACATCAGCATAGCTACCGGCGACCATTTGCCCCTCAACAAGCACCGCAATCTGTAGCAGCTGCCGAGCCCGCGAGGCTGCGTTCGGCTGCGTAGCAGTCGTAAAACCTGAGTTTTCGGTCTTCCTGAAACACCGCATCGTCTGATTTCACGACTGCTACGCAGCCGAACGCAGCCTCGCGGGCTCGGCAGCTGCTACGGATCGCGTTTTGGCTTAACTGATCGGCGTTAGCCTCAGCGCCACTCTTTTGGAGGGCGCTGCGTCGCACTATCGGTCTACTACACTCTGACAGCGATCAAGTGATAGCCGTCTTCAGGCCAGAGCCGTCAATGCCGCCCACTAAAGTTAGCCGAATGCCGCGAATCCTGGTGTCAATCGTCGTCATCGTCGCCGTTGTGTATCTGGCGCTGTGCGCTGCGCTGTTTGTGTTCCAGCGCGCCCTCATCTACTTCCCGCAACCCCGCGCTGTCGGTACATCGGCAACACTGATCACGCTGTCGGTCGACGACGCACAGGTGCTGGTATCCGTCAGACCGCACGAGGGGCCGAATGCGTTGATCTATTTCGGTGGGAATGCCGAGGACGTCTCCCGAAGCCTGCCTTCGTTTTCCGAAGCTTTTTCCGATCACGCCGTCTACTTGCTGCACTACAGAGGCTACGGTGGCAGTTCCGGATCGCCCTCCGAGGAGATGATTTCGCGCGACGCCATGACCTTGTTTGACCTGGTCTACGCCACCCATCCACACATTACGGTGGTCGGTCGCAGCCTGGGCTCGGGCGTCGCCGTACGCCTCGCCAGCCAACGCCCGGCGGCGCGTCTGGTGCTGATCACGCCCTACAACAGTGTTGAAGAACTCGCCGCCCGGCAATTCCCCATCTTCCCGGTGAAGTGGTTGCTCAAGGACACCTTTGAATCCTGGAAGTACGCCGCCCACATCACGGTGCCGACGCTGTTGATCGCGGCTGAGCACGACGAAGTGATACCGCGTTCCAGCACGGAGCGGCTCTTCACGCATTTCGCCGACGGGGTGGCATCGCTGAAGGTCATACCGGGTACAGGGCACAACTCGATATCCGAGAGTCCCGAGTACCTCAAGGTGTTGGGTGATGGTTTGTAAGTGAAAGCGCTGGTCCTCAGTTTCCGGCGACCAACCGCAGGCCAATGACACCGGCCAAAATGAGCACGATGCACACTATCCTCAGCGTCGTCGTGGCGTCGCCCAGCAGGGCCATGCCCAGAATTGCGGTGCCCGCCGCACCGATACCGGTCCAGACCGCGTAGGCCGTCCCCACGGGCAGTGTTCGCAGCGAGAGTGAAAGCAGAAAGACACTCGACAAGCCAGTGGCGGCCGCCAAGAGTCCAGGGGTTAATCGCGTGAAACCGTCAGAGCCCTTCATGTAGAAGGCGAAGGCGATTTCGAGGATGCCAGCGATGCCAAGCAGTGCCCAGGCCATAGTCATAATTCCGTTGGGTGACTCGCCAAGCGTTACGGCTCGGCGAGACGGGGTGAGCGTTCTAGTGACTGATGAGGTACTTCAAGCGTTGCCGGCAGCCGCAGGCACCGAGCGGAACGTAACGCCGAGTCGATTGAAGGCGTTCATCAATCCGATCGCATAAGTGAGATCAGCCAGTTCTTTATCGCTGAACTCGGTAGCAGCGGCTTGATAGTCCGCATCGGGAACGCCGGTTTCAGCGACGCGAGTGACCGTTTCCGCCCAACTGAGGGCGGTGCGTTCACGGGTGCTGAACACTTCACCGGCATCGCGCCACACGGGTATCAGTACAAGCTTTTCTACAGTAACGCCGAGTTTCACCAGGTCGCGGGAATGCATATCGATGCAGTAAGCACAGCCATTGATTTGCGACACCCGAAGGTAGACAAGATCGATCAGCTCGTGTGAGAGACCGCTGTTTTGCAGGTAGACGTACACCCCGCCAAAAGCCTTGTAACCTTCGGGTGAAGCCTTGGCGTAGTCGAGACGATTGCTCATGATGAATCCTTGTAGTGGTGGGTTGAAGGACTCCATCGTGCTGCGGCTTGGCCTATTTGATAAGGTCCATGATCGGTGTTGTGTTCTAGACCATGATGGCCCAGTGACAAACTCCATTCATGGACCTTTGACCTGGGTCATAGGCTTCCTAGAATGATTCCCCTACACCATTTCAAAAACGGGTGAATCATGAAAATCCTCCACGTGACTTGCAGTCCTCGCGGGCACAGTTCCGAGAGCTTGCGACTTTCTAAAAACATTATTGGGTGTTTACTCAATAACGATCCAACGGCGACTGTCATAAACCGAGTGGTGGCGGGTGACGTTCTATCGCAGGTGGATGAGCCTTACGCAACTTCCCAACAGTCGTCCGCAGACGTCTCCCAAGAAGGCTCTATCTCCCGCTCGGAAGCGCTGATTGAAGAACTGAAGAGTGCCGATGTCGTGGTGATTGGAACGCCTATGCATAACTTCACTGTACCGGCCGCACTGAAGGTCTGGATCGATCATATCGCTCGCGTTCGTCGCACATTCAATGTCGGCCCGGAAGGCAAAACCAGCCTGCTGCGGGACCGTCCCGTCTTTATCGCAGTGTCATCGGGCGGCAGATTTTCTGGGGAACACCCACGTCAGCCAGACTTTCTGACGCCGTATCTGAAAGCCGTGCTGGGCATGATCGGGCTGCATGACCTGACGTTTTTCACCGTCGAAGGAACCGCCTTCGGCCCGGAGACGGTAGCGCAGGCCCGGAGCAAGACAGATCAGGCGCTGCACGCGTTTTTTCTAACTAATGCCGGCGGCGCTTTTGGCGCAGACTGAGCGCGAAGGCATGCACAGGCGAGGCTAATGGCCAATCAAATCAACAGTTTTTCACCTCTCGATCCAGCCTCCACGGAGCCGATTTACCGGCAAATCTACTGGCGGTTCCGCGGCGCGATCACTGACGGCGTGCTCACACCGGGAGAGCGGATACCTGCGGCCCGGGCACTGGCGAAAGAACTTGGGCTGGCCAGAGGCACCATCGATAGCGCGTATTCACTCCTGACTGCCGAGGGGTACATCCAGTCGCGTGGCCAGGCCGGCACGGTCGTGGCGCCGGGGATCAACGTGCGTGCGTCCTCTGCCCCCACGGAGCGCCCCTTCGGTTCAGCGGGAAGCCCTTCCATCAGGCAAAAGGCACCGGTCCTACCCTTTCAAATGGCCCTGCCCGCGCTGGACGCCTTTCCCAGGAAAATCTGGTCGCAAATCGGCGCACGCTGCGTGCGTGCCACGCGGATCCCGGACATGGCCAATCCGTCTGTCTATGGGCTGGAATCGTTGCGCACCGCGATTGCCACCTACTTGCAGGTCGCACGGGGAATTACCTGCTCGCCCGCTCAAGTGTTCATCACCTCGGGCTACCGAAACACCCTGGCGCTGATCGCTTATGCGCTTCTCAAACCGGGAGATCGCGTGCTGGTTGAAGACCCTGGATACCTGCCCACCCGCCAGTTGCTGGAACATCTTCAAATGGACGTCGCCCCCGTCCCGGTCGACCAGGACGGCATGCTTGTCTCGCAAGGTGTGAACAGTTCGCCCGGCGCGCGTGCGACGGTTGTCACCCCGGCCCATCAGAGCCCGCTGTGCGTGTCGCTATCGCTGCCGCGACGTCTGGCGCTCCTTGAGTGGGCGAGCCAAGAGCACGCCTGGATTATCGAAGACGATTACGACGGCGAGTACCGCTACATCAGTCGACCGCTGCCAGCGCTCAAGAGCCTGGATCGTGATGGTCGGGTGCTCTACTCCGGGACCTTCAGCAAAGTGCTGTATCCCGGCATCCGGCTCGCGTACCTGGTGGTGCCGCCAGCGCAGGTCGAACGATTCGAACACGTCAGCCAGACCTTTCTCGGCGGTTGCCCGGAACTCACTCAAGCCATCGTCGCGACGTTCTTGACCGAGGGGCATTTTGCCCGCCATATCCAGCGCATGCGAAAACTCTACGGCGAACGCCGGGAGGCGACTGCGAGGGGGCTGAAGAAAGCCCTGGGCGATCACATTCGCATTGAAGCGCAGCCGGGCGGTATGCACCTGATCCTTCGGCTGACGGACCAGCAATCCGATAAGTCGCTGGTCGAGCGTCTGCAACAGGCGGGCATTTATGCAGAAGCTCTGACCGACTGGAGTATCCGTGGCCAGACCGATTCTGCGCTGCTGCTCGGGTTCGCCAACATCGACTCACAGGATGCCGCCGAACAGCTTGGCAAACGCATTCTGGCGTTGATGTAAAAGCATCGGCGCTGCGCACCTGTCGAGGGTCATGGCCCACTCCATCAGCCCATTCTTGGATCTTCTTCGCAGTTCCAGGCGTGCGCATCATGGGGGCTGACCTTCCACCGGGAATAATCCGATGCCCACGCCTCCTCCACTTCGTAGCCTGGCTGTGTTCTCTGGCTCCAATTTCGGCTTCAACCCCGAGTATGTCGACGGTGCCCAAGCCCTGGGCCGGGAAATCGCAAAACGCGGAATACGCCTGGTCTATGGCGGCACCGACAAAGGCCTGATGGGCGTCATGGCCGATGCGGTGCTCGCCGAAGGCGGTGAAGTCATTGGCATCATTACCCGCCTGCTGTTCGACCTCGGGCATCTTCATGGCGGGTTGACCCGGCATGAAGTGACGCCAGACATGCGCAGTCGAAAGACGCGCATGAGTGAATGCGCCGATGCGTTCATCGCGCTGCCTGGCGGCCTGGGGACATTTGAAGAGCTGTTTGAAGTGGCGACTCTGACGCAACTGGGCGAACACCACAAAGGCGTCGCCTGCCTGAACATCGACGATTTTTTCAATCCGGTTCGCAGCCTGCTCAACCATGCCGTGAACGAAGGTTTCATGAAAGCCGAACACAGCGAGATGCTGATCTTCCACACCGATCCATCGACGCTGATTGATGCGCTGGAGCAGTGGCGAGCCCCCACCGTCACGAAATGGATTGGTCCCAAGGTTGTTTGAACTTAGCGCAGCGACCGGAACGCCGTGCGAAGTTCCTCGGTAAAAAGCTGCGGCTGTTCCCAAGCCGCGAAGTGGCCGCCCTTGTCGGCCTGGTGGAAGTAGATCAGGTTGCTATAAGCGCGCCGGGCCCATGATTCTGGCGGGCAGTAGACATCCTCTGGAAACACCGTGACGGCCACCGGCAGCGAAATCTCGGTGGTCTTCTGTGCGGCCGAAGAAAGAGGGCTTCGCCCCATGTTCTCCCAATAGAGCCTTGCTGCCGAAGTGGCGCTATTCGTCAGCCAGTACAGCGTGATGTCGTCCAGCACTTCATCCTTGGTCGGCGATTGTTGGGGGTCGGCGCCGTATGTCCACCGGGCAAAGCCTGGATGCACGAGCATGAGCGCGGCGAGGAAGGCCGGTGAATCCGTCGCGCCGTAACCGATCATCTGCGGTCGCGCGGCCATCATCGTGCTGTACGCCAGGTTCCCCTGTTTGACGAGCGTGGCGACGGCGTCATAGGTCGCGCGTTCCTTCTCGGAAAATCCCGTCGGCGCCGGTCCGCCGACAGCAAGCGCCGCGCTCGCTTCCGCCGGTATCGTGGCGGGCAGGTTAAGGTGAATACCGCGTAACCCGGCCGGCGCCTGACGCGCCATCGCGCTGGTAATGGGGGCGCCCCAGTCGCCACCCTGGGCCACGTAGTGAGTGTATTCAAGGCGCTGCATCAGCTGCGCCCAGACCCGCGCGATGTGGTCCGGATCCCAACCGATGCCACTCGGCTTGCCGGAGAAGCCGTAGCCAGGAATGGACGGAATCACCACGTCGAAGGCATCTGCCGCATTGCCCCCGTGCGCGGTCGGATCGGTGAGCGGACCGACGACCTTGATGAACTCAAGCACGGAGCCTGGCCAACCGTGGGTCATGATCATCGGCAAAGCGTTCGGGTGGGGGGAGCGCACCCAGATAAAGTGGATCTCGACCCCGTCGAGGGTGGTCACGTACTGGGGCAGAGTATTGAGCTGCGCCTCGGCCTTGCGCCAGTCGTAGTCCGTGCCCCAGTAGCGAACCAGCGCCTGCAGCTGTTCCAGCTGTGCGCCCTGTGATCGATCGGAAACCGTCTCTTTGTCCGGCCAGCGGGTCGCCGCGATACGGTTACGCAGATCGGCGAGGTCCTTGTCCGCCACATTGACGTGGAAGGGTTGAATGGTTGGGGAATCAGCGGCGGGAGCGGCGCTGGCGAGGGCCGAGACGCAAAGCGCGAGGGTCGCAATAGCGACCGCGAATGTGTGCTTCATCTTCATACCTCAGCTGAGGGATACGATGAGTCCGTCCGTGGTGAGAATGGCGTGGGCGGAGGTCGGGCGGTGCATGGCGCCCTTTACGATCTCGACGTCAGAAGGTTAGTCAATCCCGGACGTTTTCACACAACCTGAAACCGGTCATTCATGTTTGAACGCTGAACGCTTGCCGCGTTCCAGACAGCAAAACGCCCTTCCGGCTGGGCGCAGGGAGGGCGATCGGTGACGATGTCGACTCAGGCGCGGGCTTTGCTGAGGCGCGTGAACAGTTCCTTGGGTGCTTCCTTGCCATTGGCTGCGTAACAGGTCCGGCTCAGACCATTATGCTGTTCACTTAAGGTTGGGGTACATATCCGTTTCTGCGGTAACGGCGGCTAACGGTTTCGCTTTTACAGCGAGTCACTTTCGAAAAGCGCGAAAGTAACCAAAGCGCTCATGCCCCTGTCGTTCGGTGCCTCGCCTAGGCTCGGCATGCCCTCGCTCCGGTCCTGCTCCGTGGGGGCGGTGCATCAAGATCAAAAGCTGCAGGCGAGCTAACGCTCGGCCTGTTGAGTGGTGAGGAGCGTGCGTACACCCCTCCCCCGGTAGGAGCTGTCGAGTGAAACGAGGCTGCGATCTTTTGACTTGCTGTGGCTGTGGCTGTGGCTGTGGCTTTTGAACTTGATCTGCTTGCCCCTTTCCCAGAGGCCGAACGCAGGTATTGCGCAGGGGGCACCGCGGCAAGGATGCCGCGGTAGCCGCCCCCGGCCATGGATGGCCGATGGCGGC
>NZ_LMCV01000045.1:163007-213011 GCF_001424925.1 Pseudomonas sp. Root329
GCGGGGCAAGAGCCCTTGGTTACTTGGGGCTTTTCCAAGTGACTCGCTGTAAAAGCGAAACCGTAATCAGCCATCACCGCAGAAACGGATATGTACCCCACCCCAAAGTGAACAGCATTACGGCTCAGACCAGATTGATTTCGACGTTGATGTTGCCCCGCGTGGCTTTGGAGTACGGACACAGTTTGTGCCCTTCATCCACCAGCCCCCGGGCGGTTTCGCGGTCCATTCCCGGCAGGCTGATGTTGAGGCGAGCCTGCAGGAGATAACCACCTGCGTTGGTGCCCAAATCAACTTCGGCGTCAATGGCCAGGTCAGGCGGGAGCGTGATCTTCATTTTGCCGGCAGCGACCTGCATCGCACCGATGAAACAGGCTGACCAACCGGTGGCGAACAACTGCTCCGGATTGGTGCCTTCACCCTTGGTGCCAGGGGACGAAAGCTTGACTTCGAGTCGTCCATCATCACTGCGTGATGCGCCGTCCCGCCCACCCGTGGTGTGGACTTTGGCGGTGTACAGTACTTTTTCGATCTGGGTCATGATGATCTCCTGATTGAAAATGCCGGATGAAAAAAGATTGCCCTCTGTGGACCAGTCCTTCTTGCCTGATGGATTCGCCACTCGTCAGGGCGCTTGCATCAACTGTAGCGGACTGGACCTTTCAATATAGATGGCGGTGGGCGACTTCAAGCTATGAATAAGCACCAATCACCCACTTAACTTTTTCCAGCGCCTCACGCAGTGCGCCCATCTCTGCGGACCCCAGCGCCAAGCGAATCGCATGCGGCACATGAGCAGAAGTCGCAAAAGGCTCAGCGGTTGAAACCGCCACTTTTTCACGCAGCAGCGCCGCGGCGATCTGGTCTGCCCTCGCATCTTCAGACAGAGGCAGCCAAAGAAAATAGGACGACGGATGACGAATGCACGGAAGTCCTGCCAGCACTTCTGCGGCCATGGTTTGCCTGGCCTGCGCATCCTGACGTTTTTCAGTTTCCAGTTGCATGACGGTGCCATCGTCGAGCCACGTGCTCGCGATTGCCGTCAGCACGCCCGGGGTATTCCAGGTGGTCGCCCTGATCGTTCGCTCCAGCGCAGGCACTTTTTCGGCCGGGGCAGCGACGAAACCTACGCGCAATCCGGTGGCCACACTCTTGGAGAGCCCTGAAACGTAAACGGTCCGCTCGGGTGCGAGCTGCGCTAACGGTGCCGGCGGGTCCTCGGCAAGGAAGGCATACGCCGCGTCCTCGATGATGAGCAAGTCATGCCTGCGCGCAATTGTCACCAACGACTCGCGCTGATTGGCACTCATGACCCATCCCAGCGGATTGTGCAGCGTCGGCATCGAGTACACCGCCCGCACGCGGCGGCTCCGGCACAGGCTGTCCAGCGCCTCCAGATCAGGCCCCTGTTCGGTCACGGGGATGGGCACGATTTCAAGGTGCAAGGCTTCGGCCAGCACGATGAATCCTGAATAGGTCAGCGCATCCGCTGCAATCACATCGCCGGGTTGCAGCAGCGCCATCATCGTCACGGCCAGCCCATGCTGAGCACCGCTGACCATCAGCACTTGCTCGGCATCCACCGTCAGCCCTCGGGCGAGCAAATGGCGCGCCACCGAGGCGCGCTCATGCAGGCGCCCGGCGTGTGGCTGGTAGCGCAACAGGGATTCCAGATCACCGCCCGAGGCCAGTTGGCGTAGCGCATTTCGCAACAGTTCTGCCTGCCCTGGCAGCGAGGGATAGTTGAAGTTGAGGTCGGTCATTCCGACGGCAACGTTTTTCTGGTCGATGCCCAAGCCCGGCGGCAGCGACGTCTCCCGCACGAACGTGCCTCGCCCCGTCTCGCCGCTGACCAGGCCCATGGCTTCGAGCTCTGCATAGACCCGACTGGCGGTGACCAGCGCCAGCCCTTCTGTCGCCGCCAGTTGACGATGCGTCGGCAATCGCGTGCCCGGCAACAAGCGGCCTGATCGGATGTCAGCCGCAAAAGCATCCACTAATGACTTGTACCGTGAGCGAGGCATGTCGAGATGTATCCATGACAATTTTTTGATTGTAGTGATCGTCGATCATACGATGGAACTCTGCAAATTGAGAGTGCCCTCAGATGGAACGGACCCTGCAAAACCCAACGACGGAAAAGACCGCGAGCGGCTGGCTCAACGGGTTTATCGGCGTGCTGATTTTCAGCGGCTCGCTGCCGGCCACACGGTTGGCCGTGCTGGAATTCGACCCGGTGTTCCTGACCGTTGCCCGAGCGGCGATTGCCGGGCTCCTGGCGCTGTGCATGCTGGTGCTGTTTAAAGAAAAACGTCCCGCCAAGCATCAGCTTCTGCCTTTGGCGATTGTGGCAATGGGCGTTGTAGTAGGGTTTCCGCTGCTGACGGCGCTGGCGCTTCAGTACGTGACGTCGGCGCATTCCATCGTCTTCGTTGGCCTGTTGCCACTCGCCACTGCGGTGTTCGGCGTGTTGCGTGGAGGGGAACGGCCCCGGCCGGTGTTCTGGTTCTTCTCGGTGCTGGGCAGCGCGTTGGTCGTGGGGTTTGCCGTCTCGCAAGGCCTGACCGCTTCGCCGACCGGTGACATCCTCATGCTGCTGGCCATCCTCGCCTGCGGGCTGGGTTATGCGGAAGGTGCGAAGCTTTCAAGAACTCTGGGAGGCTGGCAGGTGATCTCTTGGGCGTTGCTGCTGTCGCTGCCCGTCATGGTCCCGCTGACCTGGCTCATGGCCCCGGCTTCGTTCTCGGGAATCACCTCGTCCGCGTGGTTGAGCCTGGCTTACGTATCGATCTTCAGCATGCTGATCGGTTTCGTATTCTGGTACCGCGGGCTGGCCCAAGGGGGGATTGCCGCCGTCGGCCAGCTGCAATTGCTGCAGCCTTTTTTTGGCTTGGCGCTGGCGGCCACGCTGCTTCACGAGCACGTCAGCATCGGCATGTTGGGGGTTACCGTCGCGGTGATCCTCTGCGTGGTCGGGGCGCGAAAGTTTTCGAAGTGAGCGGACGCGACAAGCGTTGCTGCCAGTTACCGGCATTGGCGCGCTGGCATTCTTCTTCAGAATCGAACTGCACATGGGCCGATACGGGGCTGACGAGAACGTCCGCTTCGCTTAACGCAATGGCGGTCAACTCAAGCATGCGCTCGCCCTGCCCACTGGCCAGCGCCTGATCCTTGTTGGCCTGCGTGTCGAAGACCCAGATGACCCGCAGACTGGAGGGAAACAGGTCGTAATCGACCTCGTGGGTCAGCCAGCAGAACCCGACGACTTCCGCTTTGGCCGTTTCACACGCTTCAGTCAGGGTGGCCACCAGGCGACGCTCGATGTGCGCCTGATCGCGTTTGCTTAACGGCATGAGTGGGTCCTTGTGACGGGTAAAAAAAAGCCATCATACGACACCTCCCTATCCTCTTTGGCGGACGCACTGCACCCAGCGCAAATATGTCTCTTGCGCCCGTGAACCTTGTGTTGAAGCGCCAGTCATAGCCGAGCCGTGAATTCCACTTGCCCGCTCAGAGCTATTCATCCATGCGCCAAACCCTCCTGTCCGTTCGCGTAGCCTCGCTCTGTTTCATTCCTCTGTTTTCCCTGTTCGCCAACCCCGCCCACGCCGGTGCCGAAAGGCAGTTGGTGGAAGCCATCAACGACTACCGCGCTCACCCCAATCGCTGCTCGGGGCGCGCGGGTCGAGCGTTATCGCCGCTGGCGTTGAAGTCGAATCTGGCCTTGCCGATCGGCTATGGCGGCGGTTTGCGCGATCAATTGAAAGCGTCTGGCTATCAGGCGGTGAGCGTGCGCACGATTCGCGTGGTCGGTGCGCAGGATGCCGATGAGGCCTTCGACATGCTCCAGAACGATTACTGCGGGGCGTTGCTTGATACCCAATATGCCGACATTGGCGTCAGCCGCGCCCGGAGTGAGTGGCAGGTGGTGCTGGCGCAGCCCGTGCTGGACAGTCGTGTGGGTGATTCGCGAACCGTCAGCAAAGCATTGCTGGCACAGGTCAATGTGGCACGCTCGAAGCCGCGCCTCTGCGGTCGTCAGCGCTTCGCCGCCGCACGGCCATTGGCCTGGAACGCAGCCCTGGGCGCTGCGGCGCAAGGGCATAGCAAGGCAATGGCCTACGGCAACTACTTCGCACACCAGGACCCCGACGGTGACATGCCCGCGGACCGGGCCAGAGCCGCTGGTTTCCGTGGCCGACAGATCGGCGAGAACATCGCTGCCGGCCAGGGCTCACCGAGCAAGGCAATGTCGGGCTGGCTGGCCAGCCCGGGGCATTGCGCCAATCTGATGAACCCGATGTTTACTCAGGTGGGTGCGGCCTATGCGGCGGACGCACGTAGTGATGAAGGCGTTTATTGGACGATGTTGTTTGGCGCGCCGTGAGTGATTGAGCGACGCCTTATTTGGGGCGCCGCACCGCCCTCACCTTTCCACTGCCACCGCCGCCGCAGAAAAACTGCTCGCCGCCGTCCGATTCAAGCCCCGACACCCCGACGCCGGCCGGCAGCTTCACGCTCTCCAGCACCTCGCCGGTGGTCGAATCGATATGGCGTAACTCACTCTCGTCTTCTTCCCAGGTGCCATGCCACAGCTGTCCCTCGACCCAAGTCACCCCGGTGACAAAGCGGTTGGATTCAAGGGTGCGCAGAATCGCGCCGGTCTCGGGATCGATCTGATGGATCTTGCGATCCCGATACTCGCCGACCCACAGCGTGCCTTCTGCCCACGTCAGCCCTGAATCACTGCCGCCAGGCGCCGGAATAGTCGCGAGTACACGGCCGGTCTGCGGGTCAATTTTCTGGATGCGATCCTCGGCGATCTGGAACAGGTGCTGGCCGTCGAAGGCGGTGCCGGCATGGGCGGCGACATCGATTGAACGCAGTGTCTTGCCACTTTCAGGGTCCAGGGCGTTGAGTTTGTCGCCGGTGGCAAACCACACGTGCTGACCGTCCCAAGTGACGCCATGCACTTTGTCGACACCGGTAAAGGGTCCATATTCACGAAGGATTTTAGCTGCTGACTGTTTCATGTTGGCATTCCTCGTTACGGGTGGGTGACGTTCATCCTAGTCACCCGGCAGTGGCACCGGGAGTAACAAGGTCGTCGCGAAACCCGGCACCGGCGGGGTCATCCAGCGACGTGCCCGGCCGCGACCGAACGACTGCACCTTGCCCGCGCGGGCCAGTTCATCGAGTGCCCGTTGCACCGTGCGTTGGCTGGCACCGAGGGCCAGTGCCAGGGCCGAGCTCGACCACGACTCACCGTCGACGAGGAAAGCGAACACCGACCCGTGCTTCTCTTCGACGTGTTGCGCCAGCACCACAACGTCAGAGGCAACCAGCGCCACCAGCGCAAAACCACGTGGGGTCGCAGTGACGCCGGCCAAGGGTTTAAGCGCCGTGCGCAGTCGCCCGATTTCGACTCGCAACCGCGCGCGAAGTGACTCATCGGCGTGCTTCAAACGAAAGGCCCGGGCAATCAGCGTTTCCCTCGACACGTCGGCCGGCCACGCTTCGGCCAGCGCCCGTGCGAGGGCGAACAAGACCGGGCGTGTCGCGAGGGGAACCGACATGCCGGCGCCACGCACCACGTAGCGACAGGCGTCCACGACCAGCGACGTGGACGCGAGCAACGCTTCAACCTCATCCAGCAACAGAGGCCGTTCTTCGCCATAGGCAATCAAACGCGCGACGGGCGTGTCCAGGACAAGGGCAGCGTTTTCCACCTCGGCCGTCAGCGCAGGAATATCGGCGTCGTGCGCGGCGTGCTCGGCTCTTGTGAGTGCAGACCGCGCCTTGTTCGTCTCGAGTCGTCGCATCGCGATTCCCGCCACGACCAGTTCGTGGGCGGCGCGCAATGCCGGCGGCAAGGGCGCGGGGTCAAGCTCGGCGAGCAGCACGTCGGCCTCTTCGAGATGCCCGATCAGCAGCAAACGCCGGATCTGCAGATACCGCGCATGAGCAGCGTTCACTCGATCGCCGTGTGCCTCAAGCGTCACCCGCGCCGACTCGAGTGCCTTCACCGGCCAGCCCAACTCTCGGGAGGCCAGCGCGATCTCGGCCTCGGCGACCACACACCGCGCCCGAGCCAAGGCCTCCTTTGGCCCGAAGGCCCGCGCCGCCTTCTGCACCAGCGCCTTGGCTCGCACCAGATCACCGAGTTGCGCCATCGCAATCCCGCGCAACGCCAGTGCCGGCGCATCGTCGCGCAACGCGACCCGATTCAGCGCGCCGAGCGGATCACCCGCCGCCAGCGCCTGCGCTGCGGCCGTGATCAGCGAGTCCATCGCAATCCCGCCACCGTTGTCACTCCCACCGTTGGATGTTCGCAGTTGAGTCTATCTCACGACGACCCATCACGAAGGAGGCCGCCCGACATTCGAATGTTGGGCTTGAGGAACGGCGCGCTTTTGCTTGCACAGCAAAGCCACACACTCGCTGACGAAGGCGCCGGCCACCGCCAACGCCATGTCTTTCTGTGAATCCCAGGGATCGTTCTGCGCGCCGACGAAGGCACGCGAGGTGTCGTCGCCCAGGTAGGCGCCACCAATCCATTCCACCAGCTCGTAAATGGCCGACGTCGACAGAATGATATTCAACGCCATAAACACCAGCCAGAAACCGCGCAATGGCGTCAGCCGCACCAGCACTTCTCGAATGGGATAAACCATCAACAGCCCGTAACTCAGATGGACCAGCCGATCAAAATGATTGCGATGCAACCCCAGCGCTTTATCGAAACTGACCCCGGTCAAGGCCGAACACCATTGGTCATACGGCACCTTGGCATAGGTGTAGTGAGAACCCAGTTCGTGAATGCACAGGAAAACGAATACCAGGCTGATGGAAACAGCCGACAGGCGAAACCGGCCGGAGACAGCCACCAGCGCGCCCACCAGTAACAACACCAGCAGATTTTCCAGTGCCCAATCCACTCGGCTGCGGGGTGAATAACCCGACACCACGACGATCAACACAAACAGCATCAGCAGCGTCAGGTCGTATCGCAGGTGTGCCTTGGCCTGCATGGTTTGAGTTCCTCAATCGGCGAATGAAGACAGCTCCTGAGTCCTTCTCAATGGATCAACCGATTGCGAGTCAGGTTCAGGCACACCGACAAAAGGCGGCCCTCACAACGTTACTGCCCAGCCGCCCACCCCGGCTGCTGCCCGAAGTCTTTGAACAGTTCAAAAGTGGTCTCTTTGACCTTTTGCACCGCGTTACTCTCGACGACCGTGTCATGCCAGCACAGCGAAAGATCGCGGGTAAACAGTCGATGGTCGATCCTGGCCAGCTTGAGCCTGTGTTGCTCCAGTTCAACATGGGCGGCCGCCCACGGCAGGATCGTCACGCCCAGTTTGGCCAGGACCGCCGAGAACAACAGGTCCGTGGAGTTGGCCTCGAACTCAACCTCGCAGTGCAGACCCGCCTCCTGGAAGGCCGACTCGACCCGGCTGCGAATCGTGTTCGGCGCACAGGGCAGCACCAGCGGCATCTTCGCCAACGCCTCGATCGACACGGGTCCATCCGGTAACGAAAACTCGGGCCACGCCACCAGGTACAGCGTTTCGGTGAACAGCCGCTGCATGGCCATGCCACGGGTTTCGACCGCATCGACATTCACCGCCAGCGCCACCCGCCCCACCGTGATCAGGCGTCCAAGGTCGGCGCTCGGGGCATCGATCAACTCCAGCTTGATGCCCGGATAGCGACTGCGAATCGTGCGTGCAAGCGGAATCGCCAACATGCGTGCGGTACTCGACGGCATGCCGACCGACACTTTGCCTTGCGGGAATTCGGCGTCCTGACGCAGCAGTTCCTGGGTGCCGTCAGCCTGGCGCAGTAGCTCGATGGCATGCCGATACAGCGTTTGCCCGGCCGCCGTAGGCACCACGCCATGCACGCTGCGCTCGAGCAGTTGCATGTCCATGTCCAGTTCCAGATTGCGCATCTGCTGGCTGATCGCGGGCTGCGCGATGTGCAGCGCTTCGCTGGCCCGAGTGATGTTGCCGCACTCGACCACTTTGATGAAATACCGCAACTGGCGTAGGTCCATGCATCCCTCCAAAGCCATATAACTTTCCGATGGAAGCAGAGGAATATCATATTTGAAGCTTATGAGATACGACGCCTAGACTCGTTTCACAACAAACGAAGCGCTAACGGCCGCCACCGGCCAGCAGCGCTTCTATAGGCCTGACCAAGGTCAATGGGAGATCTCAATGTCTAGAGTGTTAACAGCATCAGCAACGAGCGTGAAGCCCATCAAGACGCCCCTGACCCGCGAGCAGATTCGCGGCTTCTGGACGGTCTATGTGGGATGGGTTCTGGATGGCGTGGATTCGGTGATCTTCGCACTGGTTCTGATTCCCGCCCTGACCGAGCTGCTGCCCGCCTCGGGCATTGAGCCCACCGCCACCAACATCGCCATGTACGGGTCGATCACGTTCGGGTTGTTTCTGATCGGCTGGGGGATGTCGTTCATCTGGGGGCCGCTCGCCGACCGCTTCGGCCGGGTAAAGATGCTCGCCGCCAGCATCCTGGTCTACTCGCTGTTTACCGGCGCGGCGGCGTTCTCGGAGAACATCTGGCAGTTGGCGGCATTCCGGCTGATCGCCGGGATCGGCGTTGGCGGCGAGTGGGCTCTCGCCGGCACCTACGTGGCCGAGAGCTGGCCGGAAGACCGGCGCAAGATGGGCGCGGGTTATCTGCAAACCGGCTATTACTTTGGTTTCTTCATTGCCGCGTTGCTGAACTACACCGTTGGCGCCACTTACGGCTGGCGCGTGATGTTTCTCTGCGGCCTGTTCCCGGCGTTCATTGCGATCTATACCGCGCTGAAAGTGAAAGAGCCGGGCCAGGTGCGCAACGCTGCGCTCAACCTCAAAACACCCGCGTTGAAGCCTGCAACCCGCGCGTCGTGGTGGGAAATCTTTGCCCCGGCCTTTCGGCGCCGCACGCTGACCAGCTCTTTATTGGTCGGGGTCGCCATCGTCGGCTTGTGGGCCGGTTCGGTGTATGAAGCGACGGCCGTCGTCACGCTGGCCACCCAAGCGGGTATCGATCACGTCGGCGCGGTGCACCTCGCCTCCATCGGTGCGGCGGTGCTGTCGCTCAGCACGATTCTCGGTTGCCTCGTGGCGCCCTGGCTGGCCGAACGACTGGGCCGACGGGTAGCGCTGGGCATCTATTTCGCCGGCATGGCGGCATCGATCATCGTCGCGTTCGGCTGGGTGTTCTACATGGACGATGGCCTTCATCTGTTCATGGTGTCGCTGGTGTTCCTCGGCTTCTTCGGCGGCAACTTCGCGATTTTCTCCCTCTGGCTGCCCGAGCAGTATCCGACCCGCATCCGCGCCACGGCCTTCGCCTTCAATGCCTCGGTCGGCCGCTTCATCGGCGCCGGCGTCAATTTCCTGCTGGCCGCTGCGATTCACTGGTACGGCTCGCTGGGCGCGCCCATCGCCTGGACGGCCGCGGCCTTTGTGGTCGGCATTCTGATCCTGCCGTTTGCCGTCGAAACCCGTGATCAGACCTTGCCGCAATAACGCGCACCTGACCATTCATTGGAGAACCCTATGCAAGCTTTGCAAGGCGTGAAGATTGTCGATCTGAGTCGCGCACTGTCGGGGCCGTTCTGCACCATGGTGCTGGCAGACCTCGGGGCCGACGTGATCAAGGTCGAGCCTGGCCCGACCGGCGATATGAGCCGCACCTGGGGCCCGTTCGACCGGGGCGTGAGCACTTACTACCTGTCGTGCAACCGCAACAAGCGCGGCCTGTGCATCGACTTCCGCAATCCCCAGGGATTGGCCACGATCCAGCGGCTGATCGATGATGCCGACATCGTCATCGAGAACTTCAAACCCGGCACGCTGGAGAGTATGGGGCTCGGTTATGACGTGCTCAGCGCCCGCAATCCGCGACTGATCATGGGCAGCATCAACGCCTTTGGCGCGGACGGGCCGATGAGCAGTTGGCCGGGTTTCGACCAGATTGCCCAGGGTTATTCGGGGTTGATGAGCCTGACCGGTTTCGTCGATGGCGACCCGACGCGCACCGGCACCGCCATCGGCGATTTGACCTCGGGCATGTGGCTGGTGACGGCGGTGCTGGCGGCCCTGCTGGAGCGCTCGACAACCGGGCACGGCCAACACGTCAGCACGTCGTTGCTGGCCAGTTTGGTCGGGCTGTTGAGTGTGCACGGTCAACGTTATCTCAGCCTGGGTGATGTGCCGCGTCGTACCGGCAATGCGCATTCGGTGATTGCGCCTTATGGCGTGTTCCAGACGCTGGACGGCCCGCTGAATCTGGCGCCGATCACCTCGGCCATGTGGGGGCGTTTGTGCGTGCTGCTCGATTTACCAGAGCTGCCGGATGACCCGCGCTTTGCCACCAATGAAGCACGAGTCGACCGGCGTGACGAGTTGCGGGAGATTCTGGAAAGCCGCTTGAAAACCCGCAGCAAACTCGAATGGACCACGCTGTTCGTCGAGGCAGGATTACCCGCCGGTCCGATCAACACGCTCGACGAAGTGTTCGACGACCCGCAAGTGCTGCATAGCCGACTGACCGAGACACTCACGCACCCGACACTGGGCGCATTGCGTCAGGTGGTGACACCAGTGTTCAGCGCCACCGACGGCGCCGCCAGCCGCCCGCCGCCGCTCCTGGGCGAACACACCATCGAAGTCCTGCGCGAAGCCGGTTTCGACACCGCATCGATCAACGCACTGCTCGCCGCCAAGGTCGTATTCCAGGACACCGACGATTCGCCCGCACAATCAACAGGAACCGCCCAATGAACCCAACCTTCTCTGCCACCGTGACCGTCAACATCGTCGATGAACGCATCGCGCGGGTGGTGTTCAGCAACCCCACCCACCGCAACGCCCTCAGCGCGCAGTTGCTGGCATCCCTCGACGAAAGCCTCGCCGCCCTCGCCTCACAACGCATCCCGGTGGTGATACTCGGCAGCGAAGTGGGTCAACCGGTGTGGAGCGCCGGCCATGACATACGCGAACTGCAACACGACCGCGACCCGATTGCCTACGGCAAACCCCTCGAACAAGTATTGCGCCGCATCCGCGCCTACCCCGGCGTGGTGATCGCCCTGATTTCCGGCTCGGTATGGGGCGGCGCGGTCGACCTGGCCATGAGCTGCGACCTGGTCGTCGCCGATCACAGCGCCAGCTTCGCGATGACCCCGGCCAACATCGGCTTGCCCTACACCACCAGCGGGTTGTTGCGGTTCTTCAACAACTTGCCGATTCATGTGTTGAAGGAAATGTTCTTCACCGCGCAGAAACTGGATGCCGAACGGGCGGAACGGTTCGGCGTGATCAATAGACGGGTCGACAGCGACGTGCTGGAAGCAACTGCGCTCGACATGGCTCAAGGCATCGCCGGCAAAGCGCCGCTGGCCATTGCGGCGGTGAAGGAGCAATTGCGGATTCTGGAAGACCTGCAACCGATGCCCGTGCAGGCGATGGAGCAGATTGCCGAACTGCGGCGACAGGCCTGCGAAAGCGCCGATTTCACTGAAGGGCTGGCGGCCTTCACCGAGCGCAGGCCGGCGGTGTTTAGCGGTAAATAGGACTTCCAAGGAACGTTTGATTTACCGAATAAGTAAGGCTCTTTATAGGTAATGCTGTTCACTTAAGGTTGGACTTGAAGCCAAAGCAACGGCAACGGCAAGATCAAAAGATCGCAGCCTCGCTTCGCTCGACAGCTCCTACAGGGAAATGCGTTCACTTGAAGCCAGGCCGGCCGGTAGGCCGCCTCGCTATGGCTTTTGCGGTGCATGCCCCCTCGAGAGGCCGAGTGGAGGTTCTGCGCAGTGGGCAACCCGGCATGGATGCCGGGTTAGCCGCCCCCGGCCATGGATGGCCGATGGCGGCGGGGCGAGGCACCGAACGAAAGGGGCAAGAACCCTTTGGTTACTTTGGGGTTCTTTTCCAAAGTGACCCGCCGTAAGGGCGGAACCCTAAGCCGCCGTGACCGCAGAAACGGATATGCACACGATCAACAAAGGACAGGTCGGCCGCTTCGCTTTTGCTCTTGATCCACGCCTCCTCTCGTTTCATATGTAAAACAAAAGCCCTGCTTTTGCCCCGCTTCGCGTTACCTCGACAACCCCTTCTCTCTCGCCGTTTCCCATGGCGTGCACATTCAATGTGAAATTTCGTGCCATACAGGAAACCACGTTTCGTATATGAAACACGCCAAAAACCTCAACAATTTCGCAACTTATTAATAAACAACGTTTTTTTAACAAAAACTCAACCTGGCATTCGGATGGCATTGTTCATGCACTAGACACCGTATCACCTATAAAACAGACCAGAGACCCTTCCCAATGGCTGTGAACGAGATGTACGCCATCGCCCCTCAATGGAATAAACCCGCTCCCAAGGAAGACCTGGAGCCCATCGAAATTGAATTTCGCAATGTCGGCAAATGTTTCCCGGCCAAAGGAAAATCCGAAGCGCCGTTTGCCATTCGCGAAGTCAATTTCAAGATTCGCCGCGGTGAAGTGGTGTCGATCATCGGCCCTTCCGGTTGCGGCAAAAGCACCATCCTCAACATGGGCTCCGGCCTCTATCGACCTTCTGAAGGCGAAGTGTTTGTCGGCGGTGAAGCGGTGACAGGTCCGGTTCGCCAAGTCGCTTTCATGTTGCAAAAAGACCTGCTGATGCCATGGCGCAGCATTCGTCGCAACGTCGAACTGGGCCTGGAAATTCAAGGTGTACCGGCCGCCAAGCGTCAGGCCGTGGCCAAAGATCTGCTCGATCGCTGCCACCTGCAAGGCTTTGCCGACCACTACCCGTTCCAGCTGTCGGGCGGCATGCGGCAGCGTGCAGCCCTGGCTCGTACCCTGGCCATCGACCCGCAGGTGCTGTTCCTCGACGAGCCGTTCTCGGCCCTGGATGCGCAGACCAAGATGATCCTGCAGCAGGACATGGCGCGGATGCTGTTCGATGAAAAGAAAACCGCCCTGTTCATTACCCATGACCTGATCGAAGCCATCGCCATGTCCGACCGGTTGCTGGTCATGAGTGCCCGCCCGGGCACCATCATCGAAGAAATCAACGTCGACCTACCGTTTCGCGACAACCCGCTGGAGCGCCGCAAGCTGCCGGAGATCGGCCCGCTGGCCGGTCGCCTGATGGAATTACTGAAAGTCGGCGAAGACACCGAACTGCATTGATCAACGCCCTTGCGGCCATCAACCGATTCAGGAGTACGCATGTTCAAGTCTCTGTTTCAACGCTTCAGCCAGGCCAGCGGCATTGCGCTCGGCCTGGGCATGGCTTTCGCCGCGCAGGCGCAGCCCACCGACGTGACCTACTTGTTGCCGGCGCCGCCGAATTCGCCAGCGTTCGCCCCGTGGATCATCGCCCAGCAAAAGGGTTACTACGCCGCCCAGAACCTGAACATGACCTTCATCGCGGCCAAGGGCGGTGTGGACGTAGCGAAGCAGATCGGTGCCGGTAACGCCATGCTTGGCGGTGCCCTGGGTGATACCCCGATTGTGGTGCGGGCCAACGGTATTCCGGTGCGCGCCGTCGCCGTGCTGGGCGCCGGCGGTGTGACCATGATTGCCACCAATGCTGCCGAAAATATCAATTCGATCACTGACCTCAAGGGCAAGACCATGACGGTGATGTCCTACTCGGACACCACCTACTACGCCTTGCTCGCCTCCCTTCGCAAAGCAGGCCTGAGCAAAACCGACGTGAATATCCAGGCTGCCGGCCCGTCGGGCGTCTGGCAGTTGTTCTCGGCTGACAAAGCCCAGGCGATGGCGGGCGTACCGGACTGGGTGGTCAACGCTGAAGAAGCCGGTGTGAAGATCAAACTGATCCCGCAATCGCAAATTTTCGAAAGCATGGCCCAGGCGATCCTCGCGTCGGACGACGCCATCAAGACGCACCCGGAGATTGTTCGCGGCGTGGTCCAGGCCACCCTGCAAGGCATGCGCGACATCATCCAGGACCCGCGCGCCGCTGCGGTCACCTTCGCCAAAGCCGTTCCCGCCTACGCCGGCAAAGAAGATTCGCTGGAGAAGGTCTTCAAGCTTTACGTCGAACACGTCTATGCCAACCAAGCCGTACTGGGTCGCATCGATCCGGCGCGACTGGAAGCGGTCCGCACGTTCTATGTCAGCGAAGGCATCGTCACCCAGGAACCGAAGCTCGACGACCTGTACACCAACCAGTTCATCGACACCCAAACAGCTGCGCAATAACGGCGAGTGACAACAAGGTAACGACACGATGAAAAACCTCAATAACTCCATGCTCGGCAGCGTTGCCCTGCTGATCCTGTTCCTGGTGCTCTGGCAATGGGGCCCGGGAATGCTCGGCATGCCTGAATTCGTCATGCCGCACCTGAGCCGCGTGGCCCAGGAAAGTGTGGTGATGTGGCAAACCGGCGGCCTGCTGCAACATACCTTGATCACCGCATTCGAGATCATCGTCGGCTTCGGTCTGGGCGCTCTGCTCGGCGTGGCAATCGGTGTTTCGCTCGGGCTCTCGCCCGCTGCCGAAGCCATGCTGTCGCCTTACATTCTGGCCCTGCAAATCGCCCCCAAAGTCGCCTTCGCCCCGTTGTTCGTGATGTGGCTGGGCTACACGATCTACCCGAAGATCCTGATCGCCATCCTGATTGTGTTCTTCCCGGTGATGATCAACGTGCTGTCGGCCATCCGCACCGTTGACCCGGACATGATCAACCTCGTCCGGACCATGAACGCCAGCCGCTGGCAGATTTTCCGCCTGGTGGAGTTCCCTTCGGCCATGGCTGCGCTGTTCTCGGGATTGCGCATTGCCTCGACCCTGGCTGTGATCGGCGTCACCGTCGGTGAGCTGGTCGGCGGCAATCAGGGCCTCGGCTTCCTGCTGGTCGATGCCGAAGGTCAGGGCAACACCGCGGGCGTATTCGTCGCCATTGTGATGCTCACGCTGATCGGTGTGCTCTCTTACGGCGCGGTGGTCTGGGCCGAGAAACGCGTTCTGCATTACATGCCCAAAGCCATGCTGAGTACGCAATGATGACGGCCCTCAATCGTTTGCTCGAAGGCCGCCGGATCCTGGTCACCGGAGGCGCCCGCGGATTGGGTTATGCCTTTGCCCAGGCCATCGGCCGCGCCGGTGCCCACGTGGTGATCGCTGACATTCTTGCCGACCGCGTCCAGCAATCGGCCACTGAACTCGTCGCCGAAGGCCTGACCGTGCATGGCGTGTCGGTTGATCTGGCGCAACCCGATTCGATCGATGCCTGCGTGGCTGAAGCCACCCGCTTGCTCGGCGGTCTCGACGGTCTGGTGAACAACGCTTCAATCACCAATTCCGGCGGCAAGACCTGCGAAGAGCTGAGCCTCGAGACCTGGGATCAGGTCATGCAAGTCAACGTGCGCGGCACCTGGCTGATGACCAAAGCGTGCCTGCCGGCCCTGCGTGCCAGTGGTCATGGCGCCATCGTCAACCTGGCGTCGGACACGCCGCTGTGGGGTGCGCCCAACCTGCTGGCCTATGTCGCCAGCAAGGGCGCAATCATCGCGATGACCCGCAGCCTGGCCCGCGAACTGGGCACCGACAACATCACGGTCAACGCCATCGCACCGGGGCTGGTGCTGGTCGAAGCCACCGCCTACGTGCCCGAAGCACGTCACCGTTTGTACAACGACCACCGGGCCATTCAACGCCCGCAACTTCCCGAAGACGTCAGCGGCGCCGTGCTGTTCGCGCTGTCCGACCTCGCCCGCTTCATCACTGGACAAACCTTGCCGGTCAACGGCGGGTTCGTCATGCCTTGATCAGGAGACAGCCATGACCGATCTATCCGCACACTCGTCAGCACAACAAGCAACCCCGAAAAGCTGGGAACAGCCGGCCGGCAGCGATCTCGAAAGCTGGATGAAAACCCGCATCGCCCGCTACGACACGCGCAAGTACGACTGGAACGCGCTGAAGTTCCAGGCCGACTACGACCCGAAATTCCGTCGTGCGCAAATGCGCTACATCGGCACCGGCGGCACCGGCGTGAGCACCGACATGAACACCATCCCGTCGGAGAACTTCACGTTCTCCACCATGGTGATTCCGGCCGGTCACGAAGGCCCGCCGCACCTGCACACCGACGTTGAAGAAGTGTTCTTTGTGCTGCGCGGCAAACTCAAAGTGGTGATCGAGAAGGACGGTGAGCGTTTCGAAACCATCCTCACCGACCGCGACGTGATTTCCGTGCCGCCCGGCGTGTACCGCGAAGAGATCAACATCGGCGATGAAGACGCGCTGATGTGCGTGATGCTCGGCGCGAAAAAACCGCTGACCCCGACCTACCCGCCAGAACACCCTCTGGCCTCGATCAAGCGCGGATAAACCCATGTCGTACGCCATCGATAATCTCGTCCCGCCGCTCACGGCTGACCTCCAGGCACAACTGGCCCTGAACTTTGCGGTGCGCACGCTGGAGATCGCCGGCGGTCGCCAGGCCTTTCGCGAATGCGGGGCCGGGCCGGCCATTGTGTTGTTGCACGGGATCGGCTCGGGCTCGGCGTCGTGGTTAGAGGTGGCGCAGGAGCTTGGCCAGAGCGCCCGGGTGATTGCCTGGGACGCGCCCGGCTACGGTGATTCCACGCCGCTGAGATCGCTGGCCCCCGACGCTTCGGACTACGCCGAACGACTGCTGCAACTGCTCGACGCACTGGGCATCCAGCGCTGTGTGCTGGTGGGTCATTCCCTGGGCGCGATTACCGCCACGGCGTTCGCCAGCGGCGTGCAGCAGCAACGGATCAGCCGGCTGGTCTTGATCAGTCCTGCCCAAGGCTATGGCCATCCATCACGCGCGTTGCTGCGTCAGGAAGTGCGCAGCAAACGCCTGCGTGCCCTCGAACAACTGAGCATTCAGCAGATGGCCGAGCAACGCAGTGCCTACATGCTGTCACCCGCCGCCAGCCCGAAAGCACTGGCCTGGGTGCAGTGGAACATGGCGCGGCTCAATCCCGACGGCTATCGCCAGGCCATTGAACTGCTGTGCAGCGATGACCTGCTGCGGCACCCACCGCTGTCGATGCCTTGCGAAGTGCATTGCGGCGAAGCCGACGGCATCACAGCTCCCGAAAGCTGCCTGACCCTGGCCAAGGCGTTGGGCGCCACGTTCAACCTGATTGCCGATGCCGGGCATGCCAGCCCTATCGAACAACCTTATGTCGTGGCGGGCCGTCTGGCCTTTGCCATTAAAGAATCCCTGACAGGTGCATCTCTATGAACGATTCAGATCTGCTGAAGGACGCTCAGGACAAATACATCGTGCCGGGCCTGGAGCGCGGCCTGCTGCTGCTCTGCGAATTCAGCCGGCGCAATCGCACGCTGACCGCGCCGGAACTGGCCCGGCGTCTGGCGCTGCCGCGCTCGACCATATTCCGTCTGCTGACGACCCTGGAAACCATGGGCTTCGTCACCCGCAGCGGCAATGAATACCGCCTGGGCATGTCGGTGCTGCGCCTGGGCTTTGAATACCTGGCTTCACTGGAGCTGACCGAACTGGGCCAGCCGCTGCTGGCCCGTTTGTGCGACCGCCTCAACTACCCGAGCAACCTGGTGGTGCGCGATGGTCGTTCGATCGTTTACGTGGCCAAGGTCTCGCCGCCGTCTGTGTTCTCCAGCGCGGTCAACGTCGGCACTCGCCTGCCCGCCCATGCCACTGTCCTTGGGCGAATTCTGCTCGAAGACCTGTCGCTGGCCGAGTTGCGTGAGCTGTACCCGGAAGAACACCTGGAGCAGTTCTCGCCGTGCACGCCGAAAACCGTGATGGAACTGTTCGACCTGGTTCAGGCCGACCGCCAGCGCGGTTTCGTCAGCAGCGAAGGCTTCTTCGAGTCAACGATCTCGACCGTCGCCGCCCCGGTGCGCGATGAGACGAGCAGGATCGTCGCGGCGCTGGGCGTCACGATCCCGACCGCACAGATCGCTCACGTCAACTTCAACGAGTTGCTGCTGCAAGTGCGCCGAAGCGCCGACGAACTGTCGCGGCTGCTCAACTACAACAGCGCTGCTGCCCATGACGGTCAGCACCGCGTCACTGCATTGATGAGGGATTGAAATGAGCCTTTATCAACTGCAAGACAGCACCGCGATTGTCACCGGAGGCTCTTCGGGCATTGGCCTGGCCTGCGTCGAGCTGTTGCTCGAAGCCGGCGCGGCCGTGGCCTTTTGCGGCCGGGACGAAAACCGGCTGCGCAGCGCCGAAGCCGAGTTGCGTCAACGCTTCCCCGAATCACGGCTGCTCGCCCATGTTTGCAACGTGCTCGATGCGGACTCGGTCAAGGCGTTTGCCGCGGCTAGTCTGGCCGCATTGGGCCCGGCCAGCGTGCTGATCAACAACGCCGGTCAAGGTCGGGTGTCGACCTTCGCCGACACCACCGACAGCGCCTGGACCGAAGAGTTGAACCTGAAATTCTTCTCGGTGATCAACCCGGTCCACGCCTTCATGACACAGCTGAAACGCCAGCCGAACGCGGCCATCGTCTGCGTCAATTCGCTGCTGGCCAGCCAGCCGGAACCGCACATGGTCGCCACCTCGGCCGCTCGCGCCGGGGTCATGAACCTGGTGCGTTCGATGGCCACCGAATTTGCCGGTCAGGGCATTCGGGTCAACGGCATCCTCATTGGCCTGGTTGAGTCCGGGCAATGGCGCCGACGTTTCGAGGCCCGCGAAGAGCGGGATCTGGACTGGACCCAATGGACCGCCCGGCTCGCGCAACAAAAACACATTCCCTTAGGGCGCCTGGGCCTGCCGATTGAAGCGGCCCGCGCGATCCTGTTTCTGGCCTCGCCTCTGTCGGCTTACACCACAGGCAGCCATATCGATGTTTCTGGAGGCCTGTCCCGCCATGCGTAATGAAAATACTGTCACCGTTGGCGCTGCCATCACCGCGTTTCTCGAGCAATGCGACGTCAAGGCCGCGTTCGGCGTGATCTCGATCCACAACATGCCGATCCTCGATGCCTTCGCCGTTCGCGGAAACATCCGCTTCGTCATGGCTCGCGGTGAAGCCGGCGCCACCAACATGGCCGACGCTTATGCCCGCACCACCGGCGGCCTCGGTGTCTGCCTGACGTCCACCGGCACCGCAGCCGGCAACGCCGCAGGCGCCATGGTCGAAGCGTTGACCGCCGGCACACCGCTGCTGCACATCACCGGGCAGATCGAGACACCGTACCTGGACCAGGAATTCGCTTACATCCACGAAGCCCGTGACCAACTGACCATGCTCAAGGCGGTGTCGAAGGCCGCGTTCCGTGTGCGCAGCGTCGAAACCGCCATCAGTACGATGAAACTGGCCGTGCAAACCGCCCTGACCGCTCCCACCGGACCGGTCAGCGTGGAAATCCCGATCGACATCCAGTCGACCTTTATCACGATGCCGACCGACCTCTCGCCGCTGCCAATCCCAGTGGCCGTCCCCGCGCCCGAAGCGCTGGACCTGGTGGCCGAGCGTCTGGCCACGGCCACCCGTCCCCTGTTGTGGCTCGGCGGCGGTGCGCGGCATGCCGGGCCGCAAGTCAAACGTCTGCTGGACATGGGCGTCGGCGTGATCACCTCGACCCAGGGTCGCGGTGTGGTCAACGAAGATGACGAACGCTGCCTCGGCGCGTTCTCGCAAAACAAACGGGTCGAGCAGTTCCTGCAAAGCTGCGATGCCTTGCTGATCGCCGGCTCCCGTCTGCGCAGCAACGAAACCTTCAAGTACGCGTTGAAATTGCCACGCAACACTTTGCGCATCGACGCCAACCCGGCCATCGAAGGTCGCAGCTATAACAGCGAACTGTTCATCTGTGGCGACTCGGCGCTGGCCCTTGAAGGCCTGGCGGATCGTCTCGAAGGTCGCCTGCAGATCGACCCGACATTCCTCGCCGAACTCAAGGACGTCCGCGAAAAATCCCGCACCCAACTGATCGCCGACCTCGGCCCGTACTCGGCCATGGTCGAACAGCTGCAAGCCATCACCGGGCGCAATTTCTCCTGGGTGCGCGACGTCACGCTGTCCAACAGCATCTGGGGCAACCGCCTGCTGACCCTGTTCCACCCGCGCGCCGGCGTGCATGCCCTCGGCGGCGGCATTGGCCAGGGACTGTCGATGGGCATAGGCGCTGCCGTGGCCGCCGCTGAAACGGCGCCTGAGCGCAAGGTCTTCGCCTTGGCAGGTGACGGCGGTTTCATCCTCAACCTCGGCGAACTGGCGACGCTGGTGCAAGAGAAGGCCAACGTGGTGATTCTGCTGATGAACGACCAGCGCTACGGCGTGATCCGCAACATTCAGGACGCGGTCTACGGCAGCCGTCACTGCTACGTCGACCTGCACACGCCGGACTATTCCAAGCTGGCGGAATCCCTGAACCTGCGCCACGGCCTGGTCACCGACCTGAAGGATTTCGGCCGCGTGGTCGACGGCGCACTGGCTCAACCCGGCCCGTTCCTGCTGGAAGTCGACATGCTCGCCGTCGGCAGCTTCGCCACCCAGTTCGCCGGTCCGCCCAACAGCGAAACCAAAGCGCAAAAAGCCACGGCCTGAGGACTTCGTCATGTTGCATATCACCATGATCGGCTGCGGCGCCATTGGCGTCGGCGTGCTCGAACTGTTGGAGAAGGACCCGCAGCTGTGCGTTGATTACGTCATCGCTTCGGCCGGGTCTGAAGAACTGGTCCGCCAGCGGCTGGCCAGTTTCAAGCAACCACCGCAGGTGCTGACCGCCTTACCGGCCGACGCCCGCCCGGACCTGTTGGTCGAGTGCGCCGGCCACCGCGCCATCGAAGAACATGTGTTGCCCGCGCTGGAACGTGGCATCGCCTGCCTGATCGTCTCGGTCGGCGCGCTGTCCGAAGTCGGCCTGGTTGAACGCCTGGAAGCGGCAGCCGAACGCGGCCAGACCCGCATCGAATTGCTGCCAGGCGCCATCGGCGGCATCGACGCCTTGTCGGCGGCCAAAGTTGGTGGGCTGGATTCGGTCAATTACACCGGCCGCAAACCGGCGCGTGCCTGGAAAAACACCCCGGCGGAACAGGCTTGTGATTTGGACAGCATTACCGAAGCCACGGTGATTTTTGAAGGCAGCGCCCGGGAAGCGGCACGGCTCTATCCAAAAAACGCCAACGTCGCAGCGACCTTGTCGCTGGCCGGGCTCGGCCTGGACCGCACCCACGTGACACTGATCGCCGATCCGCTGAGCGAGGAGAACGTCCATCACTTCGAAGCCCGCGGCGCTTTTGGCGGTTTCGAACTGAGCTTGCGTGGCAAACCGCTGCTGGCCAACCCGAAGACCTCGGCGCTGACCGTTTACAGCGTTGTCCGCGCCTTGGGCAACCACGCCCATGCGATTTCGATTTAGGGAACCGTCGATGACTCTCGAACAGACTTTACCGATCTGCATTGCCGGCGACTGGCGCCTCGGTCGCGGCGAGCGTTATGCCACGTGCTACCCCGCCACGGGCGAAGCCGTTGCCTGGCTGAATGCCGCCAGTGTCGACGACGTTGAAGACGCCGTGCAAGGCGCCCATCAGGCGTTTTTGCACAGTGGCTGGGCGCAGCGCAAACCTCACGAGCGGGCCAGCGTGCTGTACCGCATCGCCGAGCTGATCCGTGAGCGCAGCGAAGAACTGGCGCAATTACAGCGCCAGGACAATGGCAAACCGATCAACGAAACCCGCGCCCTGGTGGCCAGCGCCGCCGGCACGTTCCAGTTTTTCGCCTCGGCCTGCGAAACCCTCGAAGAAACCATCACGCCATCCCGTGGTGATTTCGTCAGCATGAGCGTTTACGAACCGATGGGCGTGATTGCTGCGATCACCCCGTGGAACTCGCCGATTGCCAGCGAAGCGCAGAAGGTCGCTCCGGCGCTGGCGGCGGGCAACGCGGTGGTGATCAAACCGGCGGAAATCACCCCGTTGATGGCCCTGCAACTGGCGCGCATCTGCGAAGACGCCGGGTTGCCTAAAGGCCTGCTCAGTGTGCTGCCGGGCAAGGGCTCGCTGCTCGGTGATGCGTTGACGCGTCACCCGCTGGTCAAGCGCGTGTCGTTCACCGGCGGCACCAAAACCGGCAAGCACATTGCCCACATCGCCGCTGACAAAATGATGCCGGTGTCGCTGGAACTGGGCGGCAAATCGCCGACCATCGTCCTCGACGATGCCGACCTCGACCACGCGGTGGCGGGTGTGCTGTACGGCATCTTCAGCTCTTCGGGCGAAGCCTGCATTGCCGGTTCGCGGCTGTTCGTCGCCCGCGCGTTGTATGAGCCGTTCATGGCGCGCCTGGTGGCCGCTGCGGCCGAACTGCGCGTCGGTGATCCGGCCGATGAACGCACGCAAATGGGCCCGTTGATCAGCGCCGGCCACCGCGAGTCGGTGGAGCGTTATGTTGCTCTAGGGCTGGCCGAAGGTGGACGCCTGCTGCTCGGTGGCAAGCGTCCGAGCGGCGGTGTGTACGACCAGGGTTATTACTACCCGCCGACCATCCTCGAAGGCCTGAACAACAGCCAACAGGTCTGTCAGGAAGAGATCTTCGGCCCCGTTTTGGTGGCGATGCCCTTCGATGACGAAGCGCAATTGCTCGAGCAGGCCAACGACAGCCTGTACGCGCTCGCCGCTGGCATCTGGACGCGCGACTACAAACGCGCCTGGGCGCTGGGCCGAAAAATTCAGGCCGGTACGGTGTGGATCAACACCTACAAACAGTTCTCGATTTCCACACCGTTCGGCGGCTGGCGCGACAGCGGTCTGGGCCGTGAAAAAGGTCGCCTCGGCATCCTGCAGTACATGGAACAGAAAAGCCTTTATTGGGGCATGAATGAACAGCCACTGGCCTGGGCCGGTGTGCAACGAGAGGTTGGGTTATGAGCGTTTTAGGCATTGATGAAGTCACCTACGGCGTCGAGGACCTCGACACCAGCGTGCGTTTTTTCAGCGACTGGGGCCTGACGAAAGTCAGCGAGCAGCCTGACGAAGTGATCTTCGAAACCCTCAACGGTTGCCGCGTGGTGCTCGCCGACATCAACAAGGCCGGTTTGCCACCCGCCATCGAAGCCGGTTCGACCGTGCGCGAAGTAGTCTGGGGCGTCGAAAGCGACGCTGACTTGAAGCTTTATAGCGAACGAATCGCCAACGATCCGGGCTTCATCGAAGCGGATGGGCGCATCGGTTGCACCGACCCCAATGGCCTGGCGATCCGCCTGCAAGTGACCCGCAAGCGTGAACTGGAAATCGAGTGCAGCGGCCATAACACCTGGCAGACCAAAGGCCGGATCAACAAGGCTGCGCCGATCTACGACCGCGCCACGCCGATCGAAGTCGGCCATGTGGTGTTTTTCGTCAAGGACGTCAACGCCTGCGAAGCCTTCTACCACGAGCGTTTCGGCTTCCAGGCCTCCGACCGCTATCCGGATCGCGGGGCGTTCCTGCGCACCGCCGAAGAAGGCGGCCACCATGACCTGTTCATGCTGCAACTGCCCGCCCCTCGCGCCGGCCTGAACCACGTCGCCTTCACCGTGCGCGATGTGCACGAAGTGTTCGGTGGCGGCATGCACATTTCCCGCCGCGGCTGGGCAACGGAAATCGGTCCGGGTCGGCACCCGGTGTCTTCGGCGTTCTTCTGGTACTTCAAAAACCCGGCCGGCGCGCTGGTCGAGTACTACGCCGACGAAGACCAACTGACCGGCGAATGGCAGCCGCGGGACTTCGAGCCGGGCCCGACGATGTTCGCTGAATGGGCGATTGCCGGCGGCATCGATGGCAATACCCGACGCCAGCAACATGTCGAAGCGCCGCAAGGCAAGTTCCTCACCGACAAACCGAAACCCTGAGCAGGAGTCGTCCATGTCTTCGCTGAATATTGCTATCGCCGGGGCCGGTATCGGTGGCTTGACCGCCGCCATTGCGCTGCTTCGCGCAGGCCATAACGTCACCGTATTCGAACAGTCGAAAGCCTTTTTGCGGGTCGGCGCCGACATCAACCTGACCCCTAATGCCGTACGTGCTCTGGATGGTCTTGGGGTGGGCGCTGCCGTGCGCATTCCGGCCGCTCGTCCAACGCACCGGATCAGCCGTCTGTGGGACAGCGGCGAGGAAACCTCGCGCCTGGAAATGTCCGATGCCGCCGAACAGAAATACGGTGCACCGCAACTGACCATTCACCGCGCCGATCTGCTGGCCGCGCTGGCGGACGTCTTTCCGCAAGAACAGGTGCAGTTTGGCAAACGCGCCGAGCACGTCGTGCAAACCGCCGACGGTATCGAGTTGCGCTTCAAGGATGGCAGCCGCCACGTCACCGATCTGTTGATCGGCGCCGATGGCATCCATTCGGTGGTGCGTAATGCGCTGTTCGGTGATGAGCAGCCGCGCTTTACCGGAGTGGTCGCTTACCGCGCCGTCGTACCTGCCGAAAGCGTGGCCCATCTGCCGAACATTCAGGCGTTCACTAAATGGTGGGGCCCTACTCCACAAAGCCAGATCGTGACGTTTCCGCTGAACCAGGGCCGGGACATTTTCATCTTCGCCACCACCGCTCAAGACAGCTGGCATGAAGAGTCCTGGACCAGCGCCGGCAATGCCGATGAGTTGCGCAGTCATTATCAGGACTTCCACCCGGATGCTCGCGCCCTGCTGGATGCGTGCAACGAGGTGCTCAAGACCGCGCTGTACGAACGCGATCCGCTGCCGTTCTGGTCCAAAGGTGCGATGACCCTGCTGGGCGATGCCTGCCATCCGATGATGCCGTTCATGGCGCAAGGCGCCGGCCAGGCGATCGAAGACGCGGTGGTGCTCGCTCGCCATTTGCAAGACCTGACCAGCACCGCGCAGATCGCCGATGCCCTGCAGGCTTATCAGCAGGCGCGGTTGCAACGCACCAGTCAGATCCAGATCGGCTCGCGCGGCAACCAATGGCTCAAGGACGGCGGCAACGCCGACTGGGTTTATGGCTATGACGCCTGGACCGTGCCGATGCCGAACGTGGCGTGAGCAGGATCGTAGCCATGAGCGAAACCTTGCTGGTGACCGTGCTGCTCAAGCACGACCAATCAAAGAACCTGGAAGACATTCAGCGGCACATGAAGCAGCAGGACTGGTGGGAACGGTTTCCCCCGCAAGGCGTCGAGGTGGTGTCCTGGACCGTGGCCATGGGCCTTGGCCAGATCGTCACCCTGCGGTTGCCGCCGAGCCTGCTGCCGGCCCTCAACGTCGAGCTCGAACGCTCGGCCTGGGGCGTGTTCAGCACCGAAGTTTTCCCGACGTATGACTTTATTCCCGTGCGCGAAATGATCCGCGAACGGGTACGTAACGGAGGTCAATGAGATGAGCAATACCGAACCCTACCTGGAGCCCCATCAGGCCCGCAAACGTCCCAACACTCAATTCGAAGAGTTGCTCGGCGACTCTATCGAGCGCGCTTTTGGCAACGGGGTGACCGAGTTGCCCGACCTGCTCGCGCACCTGAATCTGGCCGGGCCGCCCTGCCCGCTGACCACCGGAGAGTGGACAGCAGACGCCTATAAAACCCTGATGGCTCGGCTGGGCGAATGACCCGCCGGAGGACAATAAGAAATGAACATGAATACAACCGTCGATCCCGCTGAAAACCTCTTGGCCAACGGGTTGAAAAACCTTTGGTTCCCGGTCCTGCCCTCCGATCAATTGGGCGAAAAACCGGTATCGATTCGCCGCCTGGGCTACAAGATCGCCCTGTGGCGCGACAATGACGGCAGCGTCCACGCCCTGGAAGATCACTGCCCTCATCGCGGCGCGCCGCTGTCCCAGGGGCCGGTGCTGGGTGACCGTCTGCAATGCCCTTATCACGGCGTCGAAGTGCGCTGTGACGGCACGGTCACCAAAGTCCCCGGCAGCCCCGGTTGCAAGCTTGAAGGCAGCCGCCCGACACGCATGTTCCACACCCGTGAAGCCGCTGGCGCAATTTTTCTGTACAACGCTGCAGATCCGCACGTGGACACCCCGCCGGAGCTGGTCCTGCCAGAGCAACTGACCTCCCCCGAATGGAGCAGCTTCCTCTGCTACACCGAGTGGAAAGGCGATTATCGCTACGTCATCGACAACGTCATGGACCCGATGCACGGCACCTACCTGCACAAGATGTCGCACTCCATGAGCGAAGGCGAAGCCACCGCCAAGTTCGTCACCCGCGACACCGACAACGGTTTCTTCTTCGAGAAAGAAGGCCAGCGCGGGGTGAATTTCGACTGGACCGAGTTCATGGACAACGGCTGCCACTGGCTGCGCCTGGAAATTCCCTATCCGAAAACCGGCGGCCCGGGCGGCAACTTCACCATCATCGGCAGCTACACACCGAGCAGCCGTTCCTTGTCGGCGGTGTTCCACTGGCGCTGCCGTCCACTGACCGGTTGGCAGCGTGACACCTGGCGTTTCCTCTACAAAAATCGTCTGGAAGCACGCCACTGGGCGGTGCTGGAACAGGACCGGGTGCTGCTCGAATTCATGGAACCGGACGCCAACCAGCGGGAAAACCTCTACCAGCATGACCTCGGTGTGGTGCGTCTGCGTCGCTACCTGAAAAACGCGGCCAAGGCCCAACTGGAGCTGATCGACGCGAAGCAGTTGCCATGAACGCAGCCGTGCATCGTGTTCAGGCCGGCTCGTTGATCGAGCCGGCCAGCGCCACCTGGTCGAATGCCTTGCTGATCGGCAATGAAGTGGTGATGTCCGGCATGACCGGCCATCCCGCTACACGCCTGGCCGTTGTGGCTGACGCGCCGCTCGATGCCTACGCCCAGACACTTGTCGTGTTGAACAAAGTCCGGGCGCTGGTCGAGGCGGCGGGTGGGCATGTCGGCAACATTTACCGTTTGACGGTGTATGTCACGGCCATCGCCGACAAGGATGAAGTGGGTCGCGCACGGCGTGACTTCTTCAAAGGTCAGGCGGTTTTTCCTACCTCCACGCTGGTTGAAGTGAGCGCGCTGGTGTTTCCCGAACTGCGGGTGGAGATCGAGGCCGGCGCGCGTCTCGATCTCGATTTGCGTACTGTCGAAAAGAGGTGACCGATGTCCCATTCCTCCCCCCTCACCGCTCGCGTGCACACGCTGCGCTATGAAGCCGAAGGCATCATCAGCGTCGAGTTGCGGCCGTTTGGCGACACGGTGTTCGCCCCGTTTGAAGCCGGCTCGCACATCGATCTGCATTTACCCAACGGACTGGTGCGCAGCTATTCATTGCTCAACTCGCCGAGCGATCGAGGCCGTTATGTGATCGGCATCCTGCGTGATCGCAACAGCCGTGGCGGCTCGGAATTTGTGCACGCGCAACTGCGGGTCGGCATGCAACTGCCGATCTCGTCGCCGCGCAATAATTTCCAGCTAGACCTGAGTGCCAAACACAGCGTACTGGTGGCCGGCGGTATCGGTATCACACCGATTTACTGCATGTTCCGCCAACTGCTGGCACTGGGAAAATCCGCCGAGCTGATCTACTGCGCCCGCTCGCGACAGGAAGCCGCGCTGGTTGAGGAACTCAGCGGCTTGAGCGCCAAAGTCGTCTATCACTTCAACGATGAAAAGGGCATGCCGCCAGACCTGAGCGCCTACCTGGCCGATCAGCCCAGCGATACGCACTTCTATTGCTGTGGTCCGACGCCGATGCTCGATGCTTTCGAAAGCACCTGCGAAGGCCTCGGTTACCCTCATGCGCATATCGAGCGTTTCGCGGCGGCCGAACTGCCGCCGTCTGAAGACGCGCAGAGCAGCTACAGCGTCGAGCTGAAAAAAACCGGCAAGACGCTGTCGATCGAGCCCGGCTTGAGTTTGCTCGATGTGCTGCTCGAGGCGGGTTGCGACATCGAGTACAGCTGTCGCGAAGGGGTGTGCGGTTCGTGCGAAACACGCGTGCTGGAAGGTGATGTCGACCACCGGGACGGCGTGCTGACCAAAGCCGAACGTGCGGCCAACAAATCCATGATGGTATGTGTGTCAGGTTGCAAGAGTCGGCACTTGGTACTGGATCTATAACGCGAGTATCAAGTTTCCAGGGTTAAACAGGCCGACAGGTATGTCGGCCTTTTTTATGCGCGCGACATAAAAAACGCACAGTGAACGTGCAGTTTCGTTACCCCTCGACGCGCCCGTTTCATGGGCAATACAAACAAATATGTTTCCCATATAAACAATTGTTTTTATTGAATTTTTAAGCACCTGGACAGCTTTCGGAAGTTGGCATAGTTTCTGCTCAGGTAACCCTGAGTTCATAGGCCATACGCCGTATTACCCATGAAACAATAAAAACAGAAACGCACCTAATCAAAGCAACACCCGACGTTTTCCGCCCATCGCCACTTTCAAGGCGAACGGAACAGTGTTGCCGGTCACTTTGTAGCGTTCAATTGAGCAGCGGAGTCAACATGAAGCATTACGTTATATGTATGGGACTGATGATGAGCAGTTGCGTGAGCTTCGCCGGTGAACCCGGTCCCGCTGCGCCCGTGACATCGACTACCGGTAAAAAGCCGTTTCCGCATATCGCCTGGCGCAGCGACGATGGCGAAAGCAGCCTGGACATCGGTGGTGCCCTGCGAACCAACTACCGCGACGAGCATTGGGACACCACCGAAAACAACGGGCGCTTTCTCTTCGACACCTTCCGCATCGACGTACAGGCGACTTACAAAAATCTCTATAGCGATGTCGGCTACTGGTTTCAGGATGACGGCAAGCACTCCATCGATCGCGGCTTCGTCGGCTACCGCCTGAACAGCAACTCAAACCTGCAACTGGGCGCGCCGCTCAAACCGTTTGGCCTGGAACCCTATCCGCAATTTGGCTGGAGCTATCACCTGCCCTTCTTCATGGGCTATGGCGTCAGCGCCGGCACGGGCTTGAAGTACAGCTATAAGGATCAGGACTGGGATCTGCAACTGGGGTACTTCCCGCGCATGTTGCCTTCCGACATTCGCTACTCGCCGGAAGTCGGGCGTTTTGCCGACCTCAAGGACAATGCCATCCCCTTCACTCAGTCGCGCCAGGACAATGAGAAACACAACCAGATCAACGCCCGGGTCGCGCGGACCTTTATCAATGACGGCTGGAAAACCGAGATCGGTGCGTCGGTGGCCGCCGCCCAGTTGTACAACGCCACCACCAAAGACGACGGCGATTACTGGGCCGGCGGTATCCACGCCATCATCAACGCCGGCGCGTGGACCGTTTCCACCCAAGGCATTCGCTACGAGTACGACCCCAAAAACCCTGCCGGTGTCAGCAACGACTCGGTGCTGATGGGCGGCAACGGCCTGACGCCCGCGTACCTGATCGCCTCCAAGGCCACCATCGCTTCGCTGAACGTCGGCTATGACATCCCGACGCCGAAACTGGGTCAGTTGAAGAAGATCAAACTGTACAACGACTACAGTCGCATGATGAAAGACAAGAGCGGGTGGGACGACTCGCAGATGTACACCGTCGGCGCGCAGTTCCTGGCCATGCCGATCATGGCGTGGGTCGACCTGACCTGGGCAAAAAACGCCAACCCCTATGGCGGTGCGGAGAACGGTACGGGCTTTACCAATACCCATTCGGTTGGCAGCAATCAGTGGTATTACCGGACCAACGTCAATATCGGGTACTACTTCTGATCCCGTTATCGCCTCGCCCCTGACGCCCGTCTCTTCGAACAACGCTCGAAAAGCCGCCGCGTCAGTCGGCTCTGCGGGCTCGACATAGCCGCTGATGCCAGTAAAAGACTCTGCCTATCACGACCCAATACTCCCCCTATTAGCTGACTTCCCAACTGGGGTCTAACCTTACTCGAGCGCCGGCACCCTAAGCCGGCCGGTCAAGAGCTGATAAGGAGATAGGAATGGGTCAGAAGCCTGACTAAACCTGCCGTGGGCCACCGTGCAGGCAACTCGATTGCCGCTGTTCAGAATTCCCCTGTGATCAAAACAATCAGTTGATCAAACTGCTGGCCCTGCAGCCTGTGTCATTGGTTTCGCCCGTTGCTGTTTAACGCCCGCGTTGGGCCGGATAGCCGGATGAATACGACCAAAGGTAGCTCACACATGGCAAACGAATCGAAATGCCCGTTCATTAGCGCCGCTGGCGGTGGCACGACAAACCGCGACTGGTGGCCGAACCAACTGAATCTGAAGATCCTCCATCAGCACTCGTCCCTGTCCGACCCCATGGACGAGGACTTCAACTACGCCGAAGCCTTCAAAAGCCTGGACTTTGAAGCGGTCAAAAGAGACCTGACTGCGTTGATGACCGATTCCCAGGACTGGTGGCCGGCGGACTTCGGTCACTACGGGCCACTCTTCATTCGCATGGCCTGGCACGCCGCCGGTACGTACCGCACCGGTGACGGTCGTGGTGGCGCCGGTTCCGGTCAGCAACGCTTCGCGCCGCTCAACAGTTGGCCGGACAACGTCAGCCTCGACAAGGCACGCCGGCTGCTCTGGCCGATCAAGCAAAAGTACGGTCGTAACATTTCCTGGGCCGATCTGATCGTCCTCACCGGCAACGTCGCGCTGGAGTCCATGGGCTTCAAGACCTTCGGCTTTTCCGGCGGTCGCCCGGACGTCTGGGAACCGGATGAGGACGTCTACTGGGGCTCGGAAAACAAGTGGCTGGGCGGCGACACCCGCTACGGCAAAAAAAACGAGCCCATGCAAGAGCCTGGCGAAGGCCCACTCGTTGCTGAGCCGGGGGAAAATGAGGAGAGCCGCACCGACCAGGGGCGGTTCCTGGAGAACCCGCTGGCCGCCGTGCAAATGGGCCTGATCTACGTGAACCCGGAAGGCCCGGAAGGCAACCCCGACCCGGTCGCGGCCGGGATAGACATCCGCGAAACCTTCGCGCGCATGGCGATGAATGACGAAGAAACCGTGGCACTGATCGCCGGCGGCCACGCCTTCGGCAAGACCCACGGCGCCGGACCTGCCGACAATGTCGGCGCCGAACCCGAAGCCGCTGGCCTCGAAGCACAGGGCTTTGGCTGGAAGAACAGCTTCGGCACCGGCAAGGGCGCGGACACCATCACCAGCGGCCTGGAAGTGACCTGGACCACAACACCCACGAAATGGAGCAACAACTACCTGGAGAACCTGTTCGGCTTCGAGTGGGAACTGAGCAAAAGCCCGGCCGGTGCGAACCAGTGGATACCGAAAAACAACGCCGGCGCCGGCATCATTCCGGATGCTCACGACCCGTCCAAACGTCGTAATCCGACCATGCTGACCACCGACCTGTCGCTGCGATTCGACCCGATCTATGAACCGATTTCGCGGCGCTTCCTGGCCAATCCAGACCAGTTGGCCGACGCGTTCGCCCGCGCCTGGTTCAAGCTGATCCACCGCGACATGGGTCCCCTCTCCCGCTACCTCGGCCCGGAAATGCCGAGCGAAGTGTTGCTGTGGCAAGACCCGATTCCTGCGGTTGACCATGCCCTGGTCAACGACAGTGACGTCGCCGCACTCAAGAGCAAACTCCTGGCCTCGGGCCTGACCGTCTCGCAGCTTGTATCTACGGCTTGGGCGGCGGCTTCGACCTTCCGTGGCTCCGACAAACGCGGCGGCGCCAACGGTGGGCGTTTGCGTCTGGCCCCGCAGAAGTTCTGGCAGGCCAACCAGCCTGAGCAACTGGCGAACGTGCTGGCGAAACTCGAGGGTATCCAAAGCGAGTTCAACAACAGCGGCAAGAAGATCTCGTTGGCAGACCTGATCGTGCTGGCCGGTAACGCTGGCGTCGAACAGGCGGCGAAAAATGCCGGTCAAACCGTGACGGTGCCTTTCACACCTGGACGGATGGACGCCTCCCAAGAGCAAACGGACGTGGAGTCTTTCGGCTTCCTCGAACCCATCGCCGATGGCTTCCGCAACTACCTCAAAGGCAGGTACCGCGTAGCGGCCGAGCAGCTGTTGATCGACAAGGCGCAACTGCTGACACTCACCGCGCCGGAAATGACCGCGCTCATTGGCGGCATGCGCGTGCTGAACACCAACGTCGGGCAAACCAGACACGGTGTGTTCACCAAGCAGTCGGAAGCGTTGACCAACGACTTCTTCAAAAACCTGCTGGATATGGGCGTGGAATGGAAACCGCTGTCGGAGGCGAATGAGGAGTTTGAAGGGCGCGATCGCAAAACCGGCGAGGTGAAGTGGACCGGCACCCGTGTCGATCTGGTCTTCGGTTCGAATGCGCAACTGCGAGCGTTGGCGGAAGTCTATGCAACCGCTGATGCGCAGGAGAAGTTCGTCAAAGACTTCGTAGCCGCCTGGGCCAAAGTAATGGACCTGGATCGTTTCGACGTTAAGTAACACGAGCGTTATCGCTGAAACTGCAACGCCTCCCACTGTGGAGGCGTTGTGCTTTTTGTCACTTGACGCTTCAGGCCGTTAGATGGGAAAACGTGCGTGGCCCGGATGCAAGCGTTGGGTTCTACAAGAATCAAGGAAGACTCATCAACACCATGAAAACCCTCCTGTGTTTGCTGATCGCCACCGGCGTCGGCACCGCGCTGCAATATGCCGGTCTCCCTCATGGCCTGTTGCTCGGCTCGATACTCGCCACTGCATTGATCGCCAGCAACTTGCGTTTTTCCCCCGCGCTGCCCTTCAGCCTTGGCTACGTGCAAATCGTGTTGGGGATCGCGACCGGCCTGATGTTCACCTCGTGGAACAGCCAAACGGCGGCCGCCATGTTGCCCAGCCTGGGCTTCATGCTGCTGGGCCTGACGGTCCAGAGCGCCGTGGCCGGTGTGTGGCTGCTCAAGGTCTCGGGATGGAACCCGAAGGACTCCCTGTTAGCCGTGTATCCGGGCGCACTCGCCGCCGTGTTCGATTTGCTCGAGTCCGAGCGCGCGTCCAGCAAGGTGATAGTCGTGCATCTGGTCCGACTGTTGTCGATCACCGTGCTGGTCAGTTTTTGCATTCCCGGACAGACCAACGTGGCACTTACCCAGAGCAGCCCACTGCTCATGAGTACCGCGCTGACCCTGCTGTCGCTGATCGCCTTGTGCCTGTTGCTCGGCCGCTTGCTGTTGCGCGTCGGCGTTCCGGCGCCGTTCATGCTCACCGCGATCGTCGTCACCGGCGTCTACCTCAAGCTGGGCTATCTCCAGGCCTTCCACCTGCCGTCATGGAGTGTTGACACCGCCGTGGTCCTCCTCGGCGTGCTGATTGGCTCGAAATTCAAAGACATCAGCCTCGCAGAACTCGTCCGCCACGGACGGGCCGGGCTGATGGCCGTCGGCCTGATGCTGCTGATCGCAGCAGCGTTTGCCGCAGTGGCCGCGCGGGTTCTGGGCAGCGATCCCTTGTCGTTGTGGCTGGCGTACATGCCTGGCGCCATCGAAACCATCGCCCTCGTCGCCTTCAGTGGCGGGCTGAACGTGGTGTTCATCCTGACCCATCACCTGGTGCGAATGGTCGTTCTGCATTTTGCGCCGGCGTTGGTCGTTCAGGCGCGGCGCTGGCGGGAAGATGTTTGATCGCTGGAAGGACTAAGTGGGAGAGATCGTGGCGAGGGCCCCAATCAAAATGGTCAACACCAGAAATCCACCCAGGAAAATCGCCATCTTGCCCATTGGGCCTCCTACATTATGAGTTTGCGGTGCAGCGGTTGCCGCGACTGCGGAGCGTGCCGTTATTGTGAGCCGGAGGCTGTGTGCATTACAGATGCAGATAGCGATGGAAAATACGGATCAGATCCGCGAACGCGTAGGAGCTCCGAAAGCTCAGGCCGCGTTCGGACGATCTTCCGATCTTAAAAACACAAAAGCCTCGCCCCACCTAAATGGAACGGGGCTTCCCTCACCTACTCCTGCGGATCTACCTGATCCAACACCCGATTCACCGACAAATCCGACAACGAAATCATCTGCTCTAATGCCAATGCAAAATTGCATTTAGGACCTTCGAGGATGAATGCCAGCTCAGAGGCCATCACACTGGCTAAGGCAAAGGTTTCACAGGAATTGGGACGGCGTTTAGCCATGGTTGGTTTGCGGGATGGGAATGCGGGATCGGTTTCGGGCAGCTGATTCACGCCGTCTAGCTCTGCATTCAGTGCCGCTGGAGCCAAAGGAATAGCAAATGCGATCAAGAGAGAGAACGAGTGATTATTAGGCTTCTTCCGTTCGATAGCCGGTGCTGGCATTATGGCACTAGCTTGTCAGCTTTTAGGATGTCACCAGCGCCACAATCATGGGTATTTGATCGTAGAAAGCAGGGCCAGACGATTATTTAAGGGAAGATAATAGATGAGCATTACTCCACGGGGCATGAGCGTCCAAGAAGCGTATCGCCTTTATCGGGAAGACCGATTGATTGTTAACCGCAAATATCAACGAAAACTCGTTTGGACATTGGCGGAAAAACAAAAATTGATAGATAGTCTGATTTCAGACTATCCAATCCCATTAATCATGCTCGCAGATGCGTCCGACGGCGATGGGATATTTTATGAAATAATGGACGGAATGCAGCGACTTAATGCAATCTTCGCATTCATTGAAAATTGCTACGCTGTTAACGATGAGTTTTTTGACATAAAAGAATTCTCACGCGCCAAATTAGCTGCAGACGCTGGCGCATTTATACCTGCCCCCAGAGAAGGGACGAACTTTCTCCCGTCCAACACTTGCGCAAATATATTAGACTATCAGCTAGCGGTAACTATCTTCCCAATTGAAAGCGAAGAACAAATCACCGATGTATTTGGCAGAATAAACTCTGGCGGACGCCAATTAAGCGCGCAGGAGAAACGCCAAGCAGGCCGAGTTGATGAGTTCTCACTTTTAGTCAGAGAACTTGCATCTGAAATCAGAGGTGATTCATCCAGAGAAAAACTCCCACTCTCCGGAATGCCAGAAATCAGCATTGATTCCTACAGATCAGGTATGGGATATGCTTTAAAAGCTGAAGAGATTTTCTGGTGCCGACAAGGGATACTAAAATCCCAACAACTTCGCGATAGCGAAGACGAAGAGATGATCACTGATATATGCGTTTCTATAATAAGAGGAGAGCCGATCGCAAGAAGCAAAGAACTATTTGACAAAATATATGATGAATCAGAGTCTGAGTACTCGAAGGTTCGTAGGGAATTTAATAGCTATGGAGGAGAACGCCTAAAAGAAGAAGTAAAAATAACAATGTCCGTCCTTACTGAGGTGATAGACGGATATAGCACGAATCAATACGCTTTGCGATCGGATAGTTAATCCGTCATCCAGCAACCCGATCAAAGGTTCTTTCTTCTCAATATTTATGGCTTTTCACCAGCTAGTCATAATTAAAGAAATGACAGCCGATGACTACTCAAAAATAATGCTTGCCTTAAGAGGCCTGCAAAGGGCTATGATCCAGAGTGCTAATTACTCTACCACTGCGGATCGAGTGACAAATGTTGATAAGACCATCGGACTTATTCAACGGTTTTTTGTAAAAAAAGACCCACCGATGTTCAGGCATGGTGCAGGCCTAGCGCTTGACATGGAAAACTCTTTAAGAAGATCTAGAATTGAAACATCAAGATATGAGTGCAAGCAAGGGCTGATAAATCTTTCACCTAAAAGATATTTTGATGAAAAATTACCACCAAAAATAATTGAAACTATCTGCGGTATCGCTAACGTAGGCCCTGATGCAGATGGTTATATTTTCATCGGTGTTGCTGACAAAAAAGCCGACTCCGATAAAATTTTCCTACTCGACGATGTTAAGGCGGTAGTGGTAGGTGCTCGTTATGTCGTGGGCTTGGAGCGCGAAATGGAAATAATGAGTTACAGCGCGGAGCAATACTTAGAAAAATTCTTAGGCTACATCCGAAAATCTGAATTATCGGAACCTTTGAAGTCCCAAATTCTATCTCAAATAGACTTTGTTGAGTACAAGGGGCTCTCTGTATTAAGAGTGCGTATACCACGCCAAAAATCCATTTCCTTTGTCGGTGATAATGCTTTTACCAGAGAAAATTCCTCAACTATTTTAGCCGAGGGGAAAAAACTTCTCTCCATTAATGGTTTATTCCAAAGAACATAATATAGAACATAGTAAAATCGGGCCCGCCGAGCGGGCTCGACACTCCTAAAAATTGCACAAAAAAACCACACTGGCTTATTTTATTTAACTGCGCCTAGAAGAAATCCGACTAAAATAGATATAAAAATTAAACTTCGACTCCTACGCTCTAAATATTAGACTTCAATAAACATTGATATCGCCTCCAACAGAAAGCTTCTCATCTCATAGGACTTAACAAAAGGCTCGACACAAACCTCGCCCTCCCCGCTCACCGCATGCTGGAGAGTTACAAGTGTAGAAATCTCATTGTCTTTCGTATCACTTAAAACCCTATAAACAATCTACCCTTCCATCGCGGATGAATTACATGGTAATCACACCAAAAATAGCTTGCAACACTTGTGACACTAAGCACCTTTTGAAAGTAACCGTAGGGAGAGAGGACAAACAAAACCACATATTTCCTTGCACTGAGTGCGAAGAAGAAATTGAATTCGGATTGGAAAATCTATTCTCCCGCGGCCAATATAGATATATTCGCAACTGCAGAGAAGACAACTTTAACTATTCCGAGGCTATTCAAGTTCACCTAAATCCAGACTTCGGCACCAGCCACAAAATTGTTGAGGCAGGAGATATGTTTACGGCTATCCTATCAAATTGCCTCGAAATGCAGAGAATGAGCGAGCTACTCAGCAAAGAACAAAACGAGGGAATTATTGAGCATAGAACCAATTACGAAAACTACAATAGCGAAGCGATGCGATTCTACTTAAAAATCTGCTCATTGCTGAGTAAAGACAAGAACGACCTTGCAAACAGTTACATTGAAAAAAATAAAATAATCTTCGATGAAAAAAAAGGAGAAAACTACTCCTATTACCTAGAAAAGCTACTAAATCATATAGTAGGCTCGTACGGACTCGAACTACTAGATGCGCTCATCGAAGAAAAAAGTAAAACTGGAGATATAACCGCCCTCATCGAATTTAATAACACTCAAAACATCAACAACCTTGAATCCATTGAAGAGTTCATAGGATTATTCAGTGAATTCTCTCAAATCTTTACCTACTTGAATAAAGGAATTGAAATATCAGACAATATAAAGCCAACTTCAACCGACTTCAATAGAACAAAAAAATACTATAGCTCTGCCTATGAAAAACTAGCCAAGATGCTATACATTCCTGCTGGGCTAAACAATTCTATTGAAAGAGGGAATCCGCATAGTTTTGAAAAAATAGACTCACTAGCAAAGTTCACTAGCATTGGAAATGGAGATAAACTCCGCTGCGTAAAGGACAACATCAACTTAAATAAAATCTCCTCCTGCTATGACAACCACTTAAGAAATGCCTCATTCCATAGTCATATGAAATACAATCCAAAAAAAGCAAAAATTAGCTTTAATCAAAATAATGGCACCCCCATCAGCATGACATACAAAGAATACCTAGTAATGTGTATAAAAATAACTGAAGCCATTGCAGCCTTAAACTTATTTACACTTAAGCACTTACAATAAATTGACTTTCATTAGCCACACTAGCCTTCTCAGCCGGAGCCACCACCGCTTGTCAGCTCCTCAGCACCTTCCCCTTCCCCGTTTTTCCAACGCTATACACCCCTCACATGGCAGGCCTAAATGATGAACAGGACAATTGCTGCTCTCACGATCGCGGGCCTGTTCGCCTGCTCGCTTTTCGCACTGGCTGCCGAAAAGGCGACTGGAGAATCTGCTGTGCCGCCTGCCGCGCTTCCCAGCATCAACCAGGCTCAGGGCTCTGAATCCAAGGAGGAAAAGGCCGACAAAAAAGGTGAGGAAGCGGCGGGTTCAAACTCCGGTGCCGACTCGGAAGCGATGGACAAAGATGCGGCCACCTCTAGTGGCTCGAAGGACGTTGAGAAAAAACCAACGCAGGAGTGAGTTAGCGGTCAGCCCGCTTCGGTCTGAGTGTTGCGTAACCTGCAAGAACTGAATTGCGCCCACAAAAAAGCCCACTGACCGTCACCGGTTCAGTGGGCTTTTGATTTGGCCTCTAGTTACAGAGCCATATCAGTCGCAGCATTAGCCTTCGGCGCCTTGGCAGGAGCAGCCGGAGCAGCAGCCGGAGCTACCATCTGACCAATCGCCGGCGGCGGAGTCAGTTGCAACACCTTGGCGGTGTAAGCCCACTCCTCAGCAACCTTCTCAGGACTGCCATTCAACTGAGTGCCGTAGCTAGGCACGATCTGGTGCAGCTTCTCCTGCCAGGCTGGCGAAGCAACCTTGTCCTTGAACACTTTCTGCAGCACGGTCAGCATGATCGGTGCAGCAGTCGATGCACCCGGCGATGCGCCCAGCAGACCAGCGATGCTGCCGTCTTGCGAAGCAACAATCTCGGTACCCAACTTCAGCACGCCACCAGCGGCTTCATCACGCTTGATGATTTGCACGCGTTGGCCGGCTTGCCACAGGCGCCAGTCTTCGGCTTTGGCGTTCGGGAAGTATTCTTTCAGGGCGTTGAGGCGGTCTTCGTCAGACAGCATCAGTTGGCCTGCAAGGTACTCGACCAGCGGGTATTCCTTGATGCCGACTTTGGTCATTGGCCACACGTTGTGCGTGGTGGTGGTGGTCAGCAGGTCCAGGTACGAGCCTTCTTTCAGGAACTTGGTGCTGAAGGTCGCGAATGGGCCAAACAGGATGACGCGCTTGCCGTCCAGGACACGGGTGTCCAGGTGCGGAACCGACATTGGCGGTGCGCCAACGGAGGCTTTGCCGTAGGCCTTGGCCAGGTGTTGTTCGGCGATGGTCGGGTTTTCGGTGACGAGGAACGAGCCGCCTACCGGGAAGCCTGCGTATTCCTTGGCTTCAGGAATGCCGGACTTCTGCAGCAGGTGCAGTGCACCGCCGCCCGCGCCGATGAAGACGAACTTGGCGTCGGTTTCGGTTTTGGTGCCGTCTTTCAGGTTTTTGTAGCTGACGCGCCAGCTGCCGTCTTCGTTCTTGGTGATGTCTTGCACTTCGCTAGACAGTTTCAAGTCGAACTTTGGCGTGGTTTGCAGGTGCGCAACGAACTGGCGGGTGATCTCGCCAAAGTTCATGTCGGTACCGATCGGGCTCCAGGTGGCCGCGACTTTTTGGTTCGGGTCACGCCCTTCCATCATCAGCGGAACCCACTTCTTGATCACAGCCGGGTCTTCGGAGTACTGCATGCCGGCGAACAGCGGGCTCGCTTGCAGGGCTTCGTAGCGCTTTTTCAGGAACTTGATGTTGTCATCGCCCCACACAAAGCTCATGTGTGGCGTGGAGTTGATGAACGAACGCGGGTTCTTCAGCACGCCTTGCTGAACCTGCCAGGCCCAGAACTGACGGGAGATCTGGAAGGCTTCGTTGATTTCAACGGCTTTCGTGATCTGAACGTTGCCTTTATCGTCTTCCGGGGTGTAGTTCAACTCGGCCAGGGCGGAGTGACCGGTACCGGCGTTGTTCCAGCCGTTGGAGCTTTCCAGGGCGACGCCGTCGAGGCGCTCGACCATTTCCATCGACATACCCGGTTCCAGCTCATTGAGCCAAACACCGAGGGTCGCGCTCATGATCCCGCCGCCAATCAGCAGCACATCGACTTTCTTTGCCTCTTCCGCTTGCGCGGACGCGATCCCCATCGACAAAGCCAGCCCCAGCAGGGCCGTGTTCATTTTTTTAAACATGTGTAGCACCTATGATAAAACGCCATCCGCCCTTCCATCCCCACGCTTGAGGCCCCTGGTTCACGGCATGCAGGCAGCAGGCTGTGGGTTGCGCACGCATAAGGATTGGAGGGTGGGCACACAAGGCCGACGTGTCTCCATCGACCTCAGTTTATATGTCCCTACTGAACTGACTTTTTATCATTATTGGCTTCAGCTACTTGAGCGACAGTGATTCTGTTGGCGCGTCTCAAGGACGCGCAAACTGAATAGGTCAAAGCAAGTTAGGGCGAAGAATATCACGACACGGCAAACCCGCGCGTCTGTTCCCGACTTGATAGTCCGCCTCGGCCACTATACTCATCGTGCTTTTCTCGATGAGCCGGTGAGGAGATGTCATGAGCGACAAAGTTGATCTGCGCAAATATTCCTCCCAAGTGGTCGACGGCGTGGAACGCACGCCCGGCCGCGCCATGTTGCGAGCCGTGGGTTTCACGGACGAGGACTTCAAAAAGCCGCAGATCGGCATCGCCTCCACGTGGGCGATGGTCACGCCCTGCAACATGCACATCGACAAGCTGGCGATTGAAGCCGAGAAAGGCGCGAATGCCGCCGGCGCCAAGGGCGTCATTTTCAACACGATCACCATTTCCGACGGCATCGCCAACGGCACCGAAGGCATGAAGTATTCGCTGGTGTCGCGGGAAGTGATCGCCGATTCCATTGAAGTGGTGGCCGGCTGCGAAGGCTTCGACGGTCTGGTGACCGTGGGCGGTTGTGACAAGAACATGCCGGGCTGCCTGATCGGCATGGCGCGGCTGAATCGCCCGTCCATCTTTGTCTATGGCGGCACCATCCGGCCGGGCGCCGGCCACACCGATATCATTTCCGTGTTCGAGGCCGTGGGTCAGCACGCACGGGGTGACATCAGCGAGATTCAGGTCAAGCAAATCGAAGAGGTGGCGATTCCAGGCCCCGGCTCCTGCGGCGGCATGTACACGGCCAACACCATGGCTTCCGCGATTGAGGCGCTGGGCATGAGCTTGCCCGGTTCCAGCTCTCAGGAGGCCGTCGGCAGCGACAAGGCGTCGGACAGTTTCCGCGCCGGTCAGCAGGTCATGGAGTTGCTCAAGCTGGACATCAAACCGCGCGACATCATGACCCGCAAGGCCTTTGAAAATGCGATTCGGGTGGTGATCGCCCTCGCCGGCTCGACCAATGCCGTGCTGCATCTTCTGGCCATGGCGCATGCCGTGGATGTCGAGCTGACGCTGGATGATTTTGTCGAGCTGGGCAAGGTGTCCCCGGTGGTGGCCGACCTGCGTCCTAGCGGTCAATACATGATGAGCGAACTGGTGGCCATCGGCGGCATTCAGCCGCTGATGAAGCGCATGCTCGCCGCCGGGATGCTGCACGGCGATGCGCTGACGGTCACCGGCAAAACCCTGGCTGAAAACCTGGAAAACGTGCCCGACTACCCCGAGGGTCAAGACGTGATCCTGCCCTTCGACCAACCGATCAAAAAGGACTCCCATTTAGTGGTGCTGCGCGGCAACCTCTCGCCCACCGGCGCCGTGGCCAAGATCACCGGTAAAGAAGGCTTGCGCTTTGAAGGCACGGCGCGTGTGTATCACGGCGAGGAAGGTGCGCTGGCCGGTATCCTCAACGGCGAAGTCAAAGCCGGCGACGTGATCGTGATCCGCTACGAAGGCCCCAAGGGTGGCCCCGGCATGCGCGAAATGCTCTCGCCCACGTCGGCGGTCATGGGCAAGGGGCTGGGCAAGGACGTTGCGCTCATCACCGACGGCCGCTTCTCCGGCGGTTCACACGGGTTTGTGGTGGGCCATATCACGCCCGAAGCCTTTGATGGCGGGCCGATCGCGCTGATTGAAGACGGCGACAAGATCACCATCGACGCCGAAACACGACAGATCACGGTCGATGTCTCCGACGCCGAACTGGCCGAGCGCAAGACCCGTTGGGTGCGCCCGGAATCCAAGTACAAACGCGGGGTGTTGGCCAAGTACGCGAAGACCGTGTCCAGCGCCTCGGAAGGCGCGGTGACGGATAAGTACCTGTAATCGACTTTGTTAGGACTGACGCCTTCGCGAGCAAGCCCGCTCCCACATTTGATCTCCAGTGAGTACAGATTTGTGTACGACAGAGATCAAGTGTGGGAGCGGGCTTGCTCGCGAAGAGGCCTTTACAACCACCGAAAATCATCGGCTCGGCACACAAACCTCAAAGGCGAAACCGATCCACCGACTGCGACAGCTTGCCCGCCAAAGTGGACAGCTCATCGGTGGTCGAGGCAGTCCGGCCGATGATTTTGCTGTTGCCTTCGGACATGCCGGCAATCATTTCGACCTGATGGGCGATTTCGTTGCTGGCCAGGCTCTGCTCACCGATGGTGCGGGTGATGTCGTTGACCAGTTGCGTGGTGTTCAACGTGGCGTCGAGGATTTCGCGGATGGCGCGCTCGACGTCGGCGGTCACGGCCATGCCTTTGTCGACCTGAGCCACGCCCGCCTCCATGCTGGTCACCGCCTCGCGGGTGCTTTGCTGGATGCGTGAGACCATCGTGGCAATTTCCTGGGTGGAGGCGCTGGTGCGTCCCGCCAGGCTGCGCACTTCGTCGGCCACCACGGCAAATCCACGGCCCTGCTCACCGGCACGAGCGGCTTCGATCGCGGCGTTGAGCGCCAGCAGGTTGGTTTGGTCGGCGATGCCCTTGATCACCTGGATGATGCTGAAAATCCCTTCGGACTCCTTGTCCAGCGTGCGGATCACCTGGGCCGATTGCTGCGCCGAACGCGCAATGCCGTCCATGTCGTTGACCACCTGATGGATCACACGACCGCCATCCTTGGCCAGTGCCTCGGCCTGATTGGCCATGTTCAGCGCCCGTTCGGCATGCCGGGTAATTTCCTCGATGCTCGCGGTCATTTCGCTGGCGGCCGCCGCCATGGTGCTGGCCGCTACGCTTTGCTGTTGGCTGCTACCGGCCACTTCGTGGCAGCCACTGCTCAATTGCTCACTCATGCCGCTCACGCCGTGGGCGTTGCTGCGCACGACTTCGATCATGCCGCGCAGATCGCGCTGCATGGTCGCGAGGCTGCGAATCAGGGCGCTCGCTTCGTCGTTGTGAGTGGGCTCGACAATCGGTTCGCTCAGGTTGCCATGGGCGATGCTGTTGGCGATGCGGCTGGCGGTTTGCAACGGCCCCATGATGCTCAGCATCACTCCGCGCCCCAGGGCCAGCAGCAATAACAGGCTGGCGATGAGGACGCCGCCGAGGGTGAAGTTGGCGTTACTGATGACTTTCTGAGTGCCGACACTGGTCTGTTGGGTGTTGGTTTCGATCAGTTCGCTGAGTGCGGCCAATTGATCTTCCAGCTGGCTAAATACGCTACTGAAACCGCCCAGTTGTTGTTGCGCGGCCTCCGGATTTTCCAGCGCCAGCCCGACGATGCGTTCGGCTGCGCTGATGTAGGTATCGAGGCTGGGCTTGATCTTGTTCAGGGCCCCCTTGATGGTGTCGTTGACCGGCAGCTTGAGGTTTTCACCGAGCATTTCGCGAAAATGCGCCGCATGTTCCTCGATGGAGGTCCGCACCTCGGCTTTGCTGCTGGTACTTTTACCCAGCCCGACCAGCATCGCCGACAGCACGTCGGCGCGTAACGCGTCGTGCATCATGTCGGCTTCGAGGTGATTGCGCAGCACGGCCATACTGACCTCGTTGTCATTCACCGCCTCCGCCATCTGGGTGTTTCCCAGATAGCTGACCAGGCTCATGATCAACGCGGTCATCAGCCCGGTGCCAATCAGCAGAATCAAACGTAATTTTATGGACACTCTGTGGATCCTCTCTCAGCACGTTTGTCAGTGGCGTAAAGCCAACTGCGGATTGGTTTGCTGAAAAGGTTATCGACTGGCACGAGTGGTTAATGAAGCGAATGTCCATACGCGCATGTCTTTTACGACATGCGGTATGTTTTTCGGTTTTGAGGGCGCCCGAATCAGGCAGCGGAGAAGAAGTAGCGCGTCAGGTGAAAGAAGATCGGCGCTGCGAAGCAAATCGAGTCCATCCGGTCGAGCATGCCGCCGTGACCTTTGATCATGGTTCCCCAGTCCTTGGCGCTCAGACTGCGTTTGATCGCCGACATGACCAGACCACCGAGGAAGCCCATCACCACGATGACGAACGACATCATCAGTGACTGCCAGAAGCTGAAGGGGGTCATCCAGAACATGCAGCCGCCAATCAGCGTTGCAGACAGGCCGCCACCGACCAGTCCTTCGACGGTTTTTGACGGACTCACCAGCGGCGCAACTTTGTGCTTGCCGAAGAGCTTGCCGAACACGTACTGCAACACGTCACTCAACTGAACGACGAACACCAGATAGAACAGCAGCAGCGCGTTTTGACCGGTGAACCCTTCCAGATCCAGGAGCAACAGCGCGGGCGCATGGCTGATGCAATAAATGCAGATCATCACGCCCCACTGGATTTTTGCTGTCCTTTCCAGGAAGCCATCAGTGTCCTGACTCAGCACCGCAATCGCCGGCAACAGCAGGAATGAGTACACCGGAATCAGCAGCGTGAACATCGAATACCAATGCGTACCGATCAGAATGTATTGCAGCGGGATCAGGATGAAAAATGCCGAAAACAGGGCGTTATGGTCACCTCGTCGGGTCGGTGTCAGGGTGATGAACTCCCTGAGCGCGAACAGTGAGATAAAACCGAACAGGACGACCGTTGCATTACCACCCAGCAGGTAGGAAACGAAGAAGATGATGACCATCCCCCACCAGGCATTCACGCGCTGATTGAGGTTTTCGATGGTCGAGACAGCGCCTTCCGTTTTGGCCCGCCGGGCCAGCAATCGACCGGCCAGCGAAGCAATCGCCAGCAAGCATGCCAATCCAAAAAAGAACCACAAAAACTTTGCTTCAAGACTCATTTCGACAACCCCACAATGGCGTTACGCGCGCGTTCCAGAAACACCTGTTTATCCTCGCCAGCAATCCTTTCCATCGGATTGCCGATACGGATCGTGCAGATGATCGGCAGAGGGACGTGTTTGCCTTTGGGCATGGAGCGATGAAGGTTTTCCAGGTAGATCGGCACCAGGTCGACATCGGGGAAGGTCTCGGCCAGCCGGAAAAGACCTGATTTGAATTCCCCGGGCAGTGCCTCGGATGAGCGAGTGCCTTCCGGAAAGAAGATGATCGAGTGCCCCGCCTGCACCACATCGAAAATGGGCTCCAGGGCGTTTTTACCGGGCGCCGGTTTACGGTCAATCAGCACGGCATTCAGGCCTTTCTGGGAGATGTACGACAGAAACCGGTTCTTTCCCCAGTAATCGGCAGCGGCGATCGGCTTAACATTCAACCTCGCCTCGGGCGGCAGGGCCGCAATGATGGCCAAGGTGTCCATGTGACTGGTGTGATTGGCGAAATAGATTCGCTGACGCGTGAGATCCGGCGGGCTCTCCCACCTGGCCGTGACGCCAATCAACAGTCGAAGAACAGAAATCAGCGCATTACTGATCCACATGGTCGGCCCCTTTCAGCTGCTTGGCGATCGCCAGCGTTCGTGTGACGCAGGTGGCGACTGAGCCAATGGCGATGACGACCAGTGAAATCAACAGGACGTAGTGAGTGCCGTAAACGGTGGCTTCGACGGCATTCAGCAGCAGTCCTGCGGTCATCACGGCCATTCGATGCTGCTTGGCCATAGGGCCCATGAAGGTCTGCTTGAGGCCGATCGAGCCGCCGAACACCCTCACATAAGCCGTCAGTGCAGCGGCCAGGGCAGCGAACCATCCGAGGTCGGATTGCCCAATGGCATACCCCAGCCCGACGATCAGCAGGCTGTCGGCAATCCGGTCCGGGAATTCGTTGTAGAGACTGCCGATATCGGACTTCTTGCCGCCCTCTATCGCCACCATCCCATCGAAGAGGTTGCACAGCAGGCGCAACTGAATGCCGATCGCGCAGCAGATCGACCCAATGACACCGCTATCGATATTGAGCGCCACGACGCCGGCAAACGCGAAGGCGATGCTGGCGACGGATATCTGATTGGGGGAAATGTCTCTTTTCACCAGAATGTCGGTGATGCGTCTTGCCCAGCCCGCAGAGCGCGTCTTGATGGGCCTTCTGTTGTCATCCACTAGCCAATATCCCTATAAATGATGAGTTACAACGTTTTGCATTGTAATGGCGAGTCGCGCCGACTACACCCAGCAATTGCAGTCTTTGTTAACGACCCCTGCTTTCCAGCCAAAAGTTTTCACCTTCATTTTTCGGGACGTCGTTCCGGCCTTAAACCTCGAGACAAACCCTCAACGCACGTTCGTTTTTTTCTTGGTCTCATGCTAGGTTGTACGATGACCGATAAGTGATATTTTCACTCTCGCTCCGACGACCCACAACAACAAGGAAACACCCATGAAAAAAGTGAAAGTGCTGATTGGATTCTTGTGCCTCTTCAGTGGCTACGTAGCCGCCGCCCCTGCTCCCGCGGACAAGGATGTTGCGCAAGCCGTCGATCATCTGACGCAGGCCATGTTGCACAAGAACATTGCCGAGCTGAAAGCGCTGACCGCCGAGAACCTGACCTACGGGCACTCCAGCGGGAAGATCCAGGACAAGAAAGCATTCATCGACGATATCGAAACCGGCAAAAGCGCGTTCAAAACCCTGGAGATGCAGAACCAGACCATCACCGTGTCGGGTGACGTAGCGTTGGTCCGCCATCACTTCTCGGCACAAGCCCTGAAGGGCACCGAAGTGGTGCCAACCGAAATCGAGAACTTCCAGATTTGGCAAAAACAGAAAGGCCAATGGTTGCTGGTAGGTCGACAAGCGTTCAAGTTCTGATTTTTGCGTAACGAAGGGGACTCCGGTCAGCCAGGCTACGGTGTCCCCTACTCTCCCCTTTTACCTACCGTTGATCCGCGAGTTTGGCTTGGGCCCAATAAAAACATATTTGTATGCTTAAATTGATATTGTCGAACAATCCCATCACCAGAGGGTGCCGTCATGAATATCAAAGTCCTGGCTTTAATGCTGTTGGCGTTCTGTGCTCAACCGGCCTGGAGTCAAAATCCCCCCGCCGCACCGGCCTCCGCCGATAGCGCTGCGTTGACCACGCGCCTGGCCTTGCGCGACCTGTGGGTCGAGCATATTTTCTGGATCAGAAATTACGCGATCGCCAACCAGGCAGCGGACAAACAGCAAGCCAAAGTCGCCGCTGACCAGGTCGTCGACAACGCGACCAAAATCGCCAACAGCATCGCTCCGCTCTACGGCCAGCCCGCTGCCGATCAACTGCTCAAGCTGCTTGCCGGTCACTGGGGCGCGGTGAAACACTACAGCGACGCCACGGTCGCCAAAGACACGAAAGGCAAGCAGGCAGCCGTCACGGATTTGACCAGCAATGCCAAGGCGATTGCGGCCTTTCTGGCCAAAGCCAACCCCAACCTGCCTGAAAACACGCTGGTTGCCATGTTGTCAGCTCACGGCGGCCACCACGTTGCCCAGGTCGATGAACTCGCCGCGCACGACTATGCAGGCGAAGCACGCACCTGGCAGATGATGCGCACCCACATCGTGTCGCTGGCTGACGCGCTGACGGCCGCACTGGTCAAGCAGTTCCCGGACAAGTTCTGATACCGCGAGGGCAAACCATGCTGGAAGGACTGGGCCGTACACAGCAGGACCTGCTCAATGCGCTGCTGCACCACGCGGGCGGCATGAGCATTGACGAGTTGGCTGACCATCTTTCGGTGACACGCACCGCCGTTCGCCAGCATCTGGCGGCGCTGGAGCGTGACGCCTTGGTGCTGCGCGGCGAGACCCGGCCGACGGGCCGGCGTCCGGAGCAGCTGTATCGGCTCACCGACCATGCGCGGGAGCAGTTCCCTCGCCAATACCAGATGCTGGCCAGTGTGCTGATCGAGGAAGTGGCCGACATCATCGGCCACGATGCCCTGGCTTCGCTGATGCGCAGCATGGGCCGCAAACTGGCCCAGGATCGCGAACCTCAGGTGGTTGACGAAGCCAGGATCGTGCAGCACATGAACCAGGCGGGATACGAAGCAGAGGTGTTTTTTCGCTCGTCCGACGACAAGGAAATCGTCGCGCACAACTGCGTCTTCCACCGCCTGGCCGCGGCCCACCCGGTGGTCTGCGAATTGGACCTGGCCTTGATCGGAGCGTTAGGCGGTGGTGAAGTCGATCACACGGAGTGCATGGTCCGCGGCGGAAATGTCTGTCGATTCAAACTGCGACCACTCGTAGAAAAGGCCAGCGAGCCGGGTGTTTCACCCAATTCGCCAAACCCCACACCAGACCGCGACAGTGACGCGACCGACACCTGAGAAACGATAAACATGGATGCACTTCACCAAGGAAGTTGCCTGTGCGGCGCAGTGAAATATCGAGTGGCCGCTGAGCTGAAAGCGGTTACCCATTGCCATTGCAGCCAATGCCGCAAGAGCCACGGGGCAGCGTTCGCAACGTATGCAAGTGCGCCCAGGTCGGCGATTACGATCATTGCGGATGTCGAGACGCTCAAAACCTTTCACTCGTCTGAAGGCGTCGCCCGACAGTTCTGTGGCGACTGCGGCTCTTCGCTGTTCTGGTCTGATTCCAAAGGTGAGTATTCAGACTGGGTGTCAGTGGCGATAGGCACGCTGGATACACCGTTTCTGAGTGAAAAACAGAAACACGTGTGCGTTGCATCGAAAGCGCCGTGGTACGCAATCGAGGATCGGTGGCCGCGGACCGAGTGAGCGCTTTCGGCCAAAAAGTGAAAGCACATGAGGTACATTGATACCTGATCCCAAATTCACTGATGGGAGGGACCGTACTATGACGACGCGAACTGAAACTGCGATCCTGGCCGGTGGCTGCTTCTGGGGCATGCAGGATTTGCTGAGACGTTACCCCGGCGTAGTGTCCACGCGGGTGGGATACTCGGGCGGCGATGTACCCAATGCGACTTACCGCAACCATGGCACGCATGCGGAAGCGATCGAGATCGTGTTCGATCCGGACCAGATCAGCTATCGCCAGATCCTCGAGTTTTTCTTTCAGATCCACGACCCGACGACGACGAATCGTCAGGGCAACGATGTGGGTATGAGCTACCGGTCGGCACTCTTCTATCTCAACGATGAACAGAAGCAGGTGGCCGAGGACACGGTGGCCGACGCTGATGCATCTGGCTTGTGGCCCGACAAGGTCGTCACTGAAATCGTGCCCGCTGGCCCGTTCTGGGAGGCAGAGCCGGAACATCAGGACTACCTCGAACACTATCCCAACGGCTACACGTGCCATTTCATTCGGCCAAACTGGAAACTGCCTAAACGAGGGTGATGGTGAGGTTTAAAGCGGTCCCGCCGACAGCTGTCGGCGAGACCGAGTCCGTGTGCTTCACGCCGAATAACCAAGCTCCTCCGCCGGAAAAGCCCCGCCCTTCCCTGCCACCACATACAGGTGGTCGGAAGATTTGTAACGCTCTGTATTTTCCCTGGCGATCTTACACAGCGATACACAACCACTGAATCAGGACACATACGCAGTACATGAAGGTGAAAAAGTGGGCGGCGTCGAACACCTGGCGTTCTCCGATGAACCCAGGCTAAAGAGCCCAACACCCCAGCAGGAGCCACCTCATGATCAATGAAATCGATACCGTGCTTTACACCGGCAAGACCCACACGAGCGGAGGCCGTAACGGCGAGTCACGAAGCGACGATGGACGTTTGGACGTCAAGCTTTCCGCCCCTGGTTCGTCAGGGAGTGGCACCAATCCCGAACAGCTGCTGGCGGCAGGTTGGTCGGCCTGTTTCATCGGTGCAATGGGCAAGGCGGCTGTCGCGTTGAAGGTGACCCTGCCGAGCGACGTCGCCGTCGATGCCGAAGTGGACCTGGGCAAGACCGAAGACGCCTTTTTCCTCCAGGCGCGCCTCAATGTCAGCCTTCCGGGTCTGGACCCTGCTGTCGCACGGGCGGTGGTGGATGGCGCCCACCAGCGGTGCCCGTACTCGAAGGCGACCCGTGGCAACATCGACGTTACGATCAATCTGGTTTAATCGAAGCACCACGTGCGGCGTGATGCTGTTCGCTTAAGGTTGGGGGGGGCATATCCGTTTCTGCGGTCACGGCTGCTGGCGGTTTCGCTTTTACAGCGAGTCACTTGGAAAAGCCCCAAGTAACCAAGGGCTCTTGCCCCGCCATTCGGTGCCTCGCCTAGGCTCGGCATGCCC
>NZ_LMCV01000045.1:213074-213385 GCF_001424925.1 Pseudomonas sp. Root329
GCCGCCATCGGCCATCCATGGCCGGGGGCGGCTACCGCGGCATCCTTGCCGCGGTGCCCCCTGCGCAACGCCTGCGTTCGGCCTCTGGGAAAGGGGCAACAGATCAAAATCAAAAGCCACAGCCACAGCCACAGCAAGATCAAAAGATCGCAGCCTCGTTTCACTCGACAGCTCCTACAGGGGGGAGAGGGTGTACGCAYGCTCYTCACCACTCAACAGGCCGAGCGTTAGCTCGCCTGCAGCTTTTGATCTTGATGCACCGCCCCCTCGAGAGGCCGAGTGGAGGTTCTGCGCAGTGGGCAACCCGGCAT
>NZ_LMCV01000045.1:213399-232250 GCF_001424925.1 Pseudomonas sp. Root329
CCGATGGCGGCGGGCCCACGGAGCAGGACCGGAGCGAGGGCATGCCGAGCCTAGGCGAGGCACCGAACGAMAGGGGCAGAAGCGCTTTGGTTACTTTCGCGCTTTTCGAAAGTGACTCGCTGTAAAAGCGAAACCACCAGTCGCCATGACCGAAGAAAACGGATATGCCCCCGATCAAATAAGCAGCCCTACCAAATAGCAAACGCCCCGAACAAAGTCAGGGCGCTTTATCAAAAAACGGAGCGATTACTTCTCGGCGCGTTCTTTCAAGGCTTTCAGGGTATTAAACGGCGCATCCACCACAAACTTGTTGGCCACCATCGACGGTATGCTACCGCCCGGCTCGGTGTGTACCTGATAGGTCACTTCGATCTGATCGCCCTTGGGCACGAACTTCCAGAAACCGTCGACCTTGGTAACCCGCACAAAGCCTTTTTCTTCAGGAATGTACTTCGGCACACCTTCAAGCTTGCGAGTCAGGCTGCCGTCAGCACCCTCGATGGTGGTGACATGCAACACGGAGTCACGCGCGGTAACCGGCCAAGGCGTATTGAACTGGGTGTAGGTCCAGCTTTGATCGCCTTCGTGCTTGAGTAACTTCTGGGTTTTGCAGTCGTGAATCCAGGCGCAAGCGCCTGACACGTCTTCCTGCAGAGCACGCAGTTTGGCGATGGTAGTCTTCATCAGGGTGACGCCCTGGTAAGCCTTGTAATCGGAGCCAGCCACTTCACTCAAGGAAACCTTGATGCCGTCTTCGTTCTTGGCAACTTTCCAGTCTTCTGCCTGAGCGGCCGTGGAAGCCAGCAAAACCGTCAAACCACACAGCACAGCCATACGTTGCAGCGAACCCATAGTCTTATTCCTTATTGTTGAAGATCCGTTCGTTGAACACATCACGCCGCCGTCATTTGCTCCCACCAACCCAACAATTTGATCGCTTCGTCACTGCTGCTTCCGCAGACTTCGATGTCGGCTTCGAACGCCGAACACACTGCAGGACGTTCCGGTTTGCCGAAAATGCCGCACAGGTTATCGACAGAGAGTTGTACGCAACGTTCTCCGGCGGGCTTGCCATTGGGCATGCCGGGAATCGGTGAACTGATGGAAGGGGCAATGCAACAGGCGCCACAGCCTTCACGGCATTTCATGACGACGAGCTCCTCGACGGGCGATGTGTTAAAGGACGTGGCACAGAGTAACCGCTAAAACGCTTGTTTAAAATTGTCTGGACCCGGGTTTTTTCGCTTAAACGAGTGTGACTGACCAGTCTCCGACAAAGCGTCTGGCCAGCGGGTCACGGACGGAAGGAAATTATCGTTTGAACTCGAATTCCAGGGCTGCGCCTTCAACTTCATGGCGCTCTTCGTTGCGCAGTTGCAACTTCATTTCGTTGCTGATCAGCCTTCCGTTGAGCTGAAACGGACCAGCCTTCTCACCAAACATTTGCGGCAATAGTGCATCGTGCCGTGGCAACGCTACCGTACCGAGCGGCTTCAGCTCCTCGGCCATGTCTTGGGGCAGGCTCAAATCCAGGTCGGCCGAAGGAAGCTTGGTTTTTACGATCTCACTGGCGGCTTTGGACTTGGAGGCAATCGGCGGTCGCTTTTTCACCTTGGCCACTGTCTTTTTGACCGGCGCGGCTTTCTTGACCTGTGCCGGTTTTTTCGCGGTGGCGCTGGCTGCCGGTTTTTCTTGAACGGAAGCCGCCAATACGCCTTCGGCCTGGAAGGTCATCAGCAGGCAGATCGATAGCCAGACGGCGGGGAAAATCGGCTTCATGGACCCAACGGTACAAACGGCAGGAGTCATATGCTCGCCTGTTGCACGCGACATGACAAGCTCGGGCAGGAATATCCTGCCCGCCCCCTCAAAAGCCGCCGACCATCTCCTGACAGAGCTGGGTGGCGAGCATGCCCAAGGTCATCAACGCACGCTCGGCTTCACGGTTCCAGGGTGTGCCGCAGTTCAGCCGAATGCAGTGATTGAACTGCTCGGTGTTACTGAAAATCAGCCCCGGCGCGATGCTGATGCCCTGCTGCAACGCACGAACGTGCAGCTCCTGCGTATTGACCCGCCCCGGCAGGCTGACCCACAGAATGAAGCCGCCGGTCGGCCGGGTCATCTGCGTGCCTTCCGGGAAGTATTGCTGCACCGCCAGCTGGAAAGCGCTGAGGTTCTTGCGGTACTCCTGACGGATGTAGCGCAAATGCCGGTCGTAGCCGCCGTTCTCCAGGTACGCCGCAATGCCCATCTGCGTGACGCTGCAGGCCGAATGGGTACTGAAGGTCTGCAAACGCTGGATTTCCTGCTGGTACTTGCCGGCAATCATCCAGCCGATCCGCACGCCCGGCGACAGGGTTTTGGAGAAGCTTGAGCAATAGATCACCCGATCCAGCCGATCGTAGGCTTTAAGTGATTTGGTGCGACCCTGCTCGAACATCAATTCGCCGTAGATATCGTCTTCGACAATCTGGATATCGAAATCCGAGGCCAGGCGCAGCAGTTGCTTTTGCCGCTCTTCGGGCATGGTGCCGCCCAATGGATTGCTCAGACGAGTGGTCAGCACCAGCGCCTTGATCGACCACTGGTTGGCCGCCAACTGCAAAGCTTCGAGGCTCATACCGGTGGCCGGATCGCTCGGGATCTCGATGACCTTGAGGCCCAGCAGGTCAGCCAGTTGCAGCAAACCGTAGTAGGTCGGCGACTCGGCGGCGATCAGGTCGCCCGGGCGGGTCAGCACGCGCAGGGACATCTGCAACGCATCAACGCAGCCGTGAGTAATCACCACTTCCGACGGATCGACCACCACGCCGGCATCGCGCATGCGGATCGCCACTTGTCGGCGCAAGGGTTCGAAACCCGGGCTGAACATGTAGCTGAACGCCCGCGGGCTATGGAAACGGGTGACTTTGGCCAGTTGCTGATGCAGCGCCCGCACCGGCAGATAATCAACGCTCGGTACGGCGGCGCCCAAAGGGAAAACACCTTCGCGGCGGGATTCGACCAGGACTTGTTGGATGATGCTGCTGCGAGTAACCAGACCGGGACGCTCGACCCGGGCGATGTCCGGTGTCGGCGCGGTCAGGGCCGGGGTCTGGTGCACGTAGTAACCGGACTGCGGCCGGGCGCGGATCAGCCCCTGATCCTCGAGGTTGGCGTAAGCCTGCAACACCGTCGCATGGCTGACGTTGAGCTGCGAGCTCATCTTGCGCACCGAAGGCACGCGCTCCCCCGGTTGATAGACGCCACGGCGGATGTCTTCGGCCAGTTGCTGAGCAATACGTTGGTAGAGCAAAAGATTGGTCATGACGCAGCACTCGATTTCACGGGCATTTTATTCTTGTGTGAAACAATACCGGAACAGTTTAGAAGTGTACTGGGACAGTTGCCACAATAGTCGACCGTACAGTGCAGTGTCAGCAAAAACTGTACTGTTTTTTAGAGTTGATCAACAGGCGTAAAAAAACCCGGCGCTGACGGGCAGGCCGGGTTTTCCAGTGACGCAGCCCTTAGCGGGCAGCGCCGAGCTGGCCTTTTTCGTCAGAGAACACAATTTCCACCCGACGGTTCTGTGCACGTCCCCGTTCGGAGGCGTTCACGTCGACCGGATATTCATCACCGTAGCCTTCGACCTGAATACGTTTATCGTCGATGCCCAAATCCATCAGCACGTCCGCCACCGATTGCGCACGGTCACGGGACAGCTTGAGGTTTTCCTGCTTGCCGCCGGTACTGTCGGCGTAACCTTCGATGCGCACCACGCGCTTGGGGTTGAGCTGCAGGAACTGCACGATCTTCAACACCACGCGGTTCGCCGAGTTTTTCAACTCCGCTTCGCCCGTGTCGAACAACACGTCGCCCAACGTCATCACCAGGCCACGGTCGGTCTGGGTGGTCGCCAGCGCGACAATCTGTTCTTCGAGCCACTTGCCCTGCTGCTGCACACTGAGCAATTTGGATTCGCGCAGGGCCAGTTGCAGGCGCTGACGCTCCAGTTCGAGCTTCGCCGCACGTTCTTCGTTGAGCACCTGATTGGTGTGTTCGCGCGCGATTTCGCTATAGCGCTCGCTCAGGTAAGCGTAATGCAGCACGTCCGATCCACTGCCCCAATAGCTGGACAGACGATCGGCACGGGCCAGCGACTCACCGGCGCGAATAACGTCCTTGGGCGCGATTCGCAGCACGTTGGAATCTTCCTTGACCTTCTGGAAGTCAGTGCTGGCCTGCTGCAACGCGGCTTCGCTGTGCTGACCGGCACAACCATAGAGGCTGACGCAGCCTGCCAGGATCAAACCGCCCAGGGCTTTGGTCTTGAGGTTCATTGGGCATCTCCCAGTTGCTTGCGCAGGCGAGTGATGCGGGTATTAAGCACGTTCAACTGTTCCTCGCTCTTGAGGGTCAGAACCCGGGCTTCGGCCAGACGCGCGTCCAGCTCGGCCTGCTCGGCCCGCATGCGCGCGTTCTTGAAGGATTGGTCGTTCATGCTGCCCTTGGCGCGGTTGAACTTTTCTTCAGCCAGTTTCATTTCCGGCACATCGGCGGGGGTGGCGCCCACGGCCTTGGCCTGTTCAAGTGCCTGTTCGGTCAGGCGCATTTGTTCATTCGGCGCCGGATCGGCTGCACAACCCGCCAGAGCCAGAACGGCCAGGGCAGCGAAAAGAGGTCGAATACTCACTAAAAATCCCTACTGTTTTGGGGTACTGACAGGTTGTTGCTGCGGTTGTGAGAGCTGCGCCTTCCAGCGCTCGATATTGCGTTGCAGCACGGCTTCCGTCAGTCCGGACGCGGGCAATTCTGTCATCTTTTTGGCCAGCTGTCCGCGCAACCACGGATCGTTGCAGGCGGAGTTGTGGGAAACCGCGAGGAACAGGCCGGGTTTGTCGATCGGTAGTGGACGGGCGATCAGATCGCTAGCCAGCTTAAGTGTCTGCGCGGCCGCCATGCCCGAGTAGCGTCCGGCAAGGACAAATTCCACCTCGCCCAGTAGCAATTTCTGAAAGGCCTGGGTCAGGTTAGGTGTACGTACGAGGGTCAATTGCTGCTCGGCGAACGCGCCAAATGCCGAGGTCATACGAGACTTTTCCGACAACGCGCCGGGATGACCGTGAAGGTCCTGCGCTTCGTTGTAGATCAGCGTCGAGTCTTTGCGGGTCCAGACCAGGTAATCGTTTTCCAGTAACGGAGGATGAATGTAATCCAGAGTGTCCAGTTCGCTGACCGTCAATGACGCATCCGTCAGCATGTCCATTCGTCCACTGCGCACTTCGTCCAGGGCCTGGGAACGTTTACCGGCGTAAAGCAGTTCGACCTTGATCCCCAGCTCCCCCGCTACTTGCTGCAACAGGTCAGCACTGGCGCCGATCAGGTGCTTGGGGTTTTGCGGGTCTTGCCACAGGTACGGCGGCGCATCCGGGCTGCCGGTCACCACCAGGCGTTCGCACTTGCCCGCGGCGACGGACAGCGCCGGCAGCACCGTCAGACCCAGCAGCAATGACCAGCCGTAAACGCGGCGCAGATCCATGGCGACACTCTCCCACTCAAATCCGGAACAAAAAAAAGCCCGACCAAAAGGTCGGGCTCTTTATAAGTCAGGCCGCAGGATTAGACCAGCTTCTCGAACTCAGGGATTGCTTCGAACAGGTCCGCCACCAGGCCGTAATCGGCCACCTGGAAGATCGGCGCTTCTTCGTCCTTGTTGATCGCAACGATCACTTTGGAGTCTTTCATGCCGGCCAGGTGCTGGATCGCGCCGGAGATACCGACCGCGATGTACAGCTGTGGAGCAACGATCTTGCCGGTCTGACCGACCTGCATGTCGTTGGGTACGAAACCTGCGTCGACCGCGGCGCGGGAAGCACCGACAGCAGCGCCCAGCTTGTCGGCCAGGGCGTACAGGTGTTTGAAGTTGTCGCCGTTCTGCATGCCGCGACCGCCGGAAACGACGATCTTGGCAGCGGTCAGTTCCGGACGATCGGACTTGGCCAGTTCTTCACCGACGAAGCTGGAAATGCCAGCATCGTGAGCAGCTGCAACGGCTTCAACAGCCGCCGAACCACCTTCAGCCGCGACCGGGTCGAAACCGGTCGCACGAACGGTGATGACTTTGACCGCAGCGTTCGATTGAACGGTTGCGATGGCGTTACCGGCGTAGATCGGGCGCTTGAAGGTGTCAGCGCTTTCGACCGAGATGATCTCGGAGATCTGGTCAACGTCCAGCTGAGCGGCAACGCGCGGCAGGATGTTTTTACCGTTGGAGGTAGCGGCAGCCAGGATGTGGCTGTAGCCCTTGCCCAACTCTGCAACCAGCGGCGCAACGTTTTCCGGCAGCTGATGAGCGTAGGCGGCGTTGTCGGCCACCAGCACTTTAGCCACGCCAGCGATTTTCGCAGCGGCTTCAGCAACAGCACCCACATTCTGGCCAGCGACCAGAACGTGAATGTCGCCACCCATTTTGGCGGCAGCAGCAACGGTGTTCAGGGTGGCAGGAGCCACAACCTTGTTGTCGTGCTCAGCGATTACCAAGATAGTCATGATTAGATTACCTTCGCTTCGTTTTTCAGTTTCTCGACCAGTTCAGCCACCGACTTGACCTTGATACCCGCGCTGCGTGCAGCTGGCGCTTCGACTTTCACGGTCTTGTTGGTGGAGGCGGTGGAAACGCCCAAAGCGTCCGGAGTCAGCACTTCGAGAGGCTTCTTCTTGGCTTTCATGATGTTTGGCAGGGACGCGTAGCGCGGCTCGTTCAAACGCAGGTCGGTGGTGACGATGGCCGGCAGTTTCAGGGAAACTGTCTGCGCGCCGCCGTCGACTTCGCGAGTCACGGCAACGGTGTCGCCGCTGATTTCGACCTTGGACGCGAACGTGCCCTGACCGTAGCCGCTCAATGCAGCGAGCATCTGGCCGGTCTGGTTGTTGTCGCTGTCGATGGCTTGTTTGCCAAGGATCACCAGCTGAGGCTGTTCCTTGTCGACAACAGCCTTGAGCAGCTTGGCAACGGCCAGCGAAGTCAGGTCTTCAGCGGATTCGACGAGGATGGCGCGGTCGGCACCCAGAGCCAGCGCGGTGCGCAGTTGCTCTTGAGCGGTGGACGGGCCGATGGAGACGACGACGATTTCAGTCGCAACACCTTTCTCTTTCAGGCGTACGGCTTCTTCCACTGCGATTTCGCAGAACGGGTTCATCGACATCTTGACGTTGGCGAGGTCGACGCCGGAATTGTCCGCCTTGACGCGAACCTTGACGTTGTAATCCACAACGCGTTTGACAGCTACAAGAACCTTCATGGATTCCTCGTTACTCTCCGGTGAAAAGAAAGTCGCCTAGGCGAACCTGGCGGTTTGATGCTCATCGGCGCAAGGGCACCTCTAAAAACGCTGGCAAAGGTGTCAAGTGACAAGCGCTCACGATGAAGATGACCGTTCGTCAGTGATGACTGACGAGTCTTTCATTATCGCGGCGTGTAAACTGCGCGCCGGAACCTGCGCTGCGCATCACCTTGTACTGCCATCGCCCTGTCTTTAGAGGTGCTCTTGAAACCAACAGTCAGCCTACGGCGAGCGCAAAACCGACCGTATCTTGACCGGAACACCTATTCCGGTCAATACGGCAAAATGGCCAGTCATAAGCCGCGTGACTTTGATTTCTCTGGCTTTGAGCCGATTCAAACAAACGTTTGTATTGGACGCTAGGAGTGGTGTAGATATAATGCGCCACCTTAGAGAGAAAGGTGGCTCATCGATTGTCCTCTTCCTGCATTGCGCAGGAATTCATGGATGCGACACCAAACCTCCAATTAGAAAAAAAACTGTTGAGCCTTGAGTAGGAGATAACCTGTGGAACGCGAATACATGGAATTCGACGTGGTCATCGTCGGTGCCGGCCCCGCTGGTCTTTCCGCCGCCTGCCGATTGAAGCAGAAGGCCGCCGAAGCCGGTAAGGAAATCAGCGTCTGCGTGGTCGAAAAAGGCTCCGAAGTGGGTGCTCACATCCTGTCCGGTGCCGTGTTCGAACCACGCGCCCTGAACGAATTGTTCCCTGACTGGAAAGAACTCGGCGCCCCGCTGAATACGCCAGTCACCCGCGATGACATCTTCGTTCTCAAGAACGCCGACAGCGCGCAGAAGATTCCCGACCTCTTTGTGCCCAAGACCATGCACAACGAAGGCAACTACATCATCTCCCTGGGCAACCTGTGCCGCTGGCTGGCCGAGCAGGCCGAGAACCTGGGCGTGGAAATCTACCCAGGCTTCGCCGCTCAGGAAGCGCTGTTCGACGAGAACGGCGTGGTTCGCGGGATTATCACTGGCGATCTGGGCGTTGACCGCGAAGGCAACCCGAAAGAAGGCCTGTACACCCCAGGCATGGAACTGCGTGGCAAGTACACGCTGTTCGCCGAAGGTTGCCGTGGCCACATCGGCAAGCAACTGATCAAGCGCTTCAACCTCGACAGCGATGCCGACGCTCAGCACTATGGTATCGGCCTGAAAGAAATCTGGGAAATCGACCCGGCCAAGCATCAACCAGGCCTGGTGGTCCACACCGCCGGTTGGCCGCTGGACATCATGGGCACCGAGAACACCGGCGGCTCGTTCCTCTATCACCTGGAAAACAACCAGGTCGTAGTCGGTCTGATCGTCGATCTTTCCTACAGCAACACCTACCTGTCGCCATTCGACGAGTTCCAGCGCCTCAAGCATCACCCGGTGCTCAAGCAGTACCTGGAAGGCGGCAAGCGCATCAGCTACGGCGCTCGCGCCATCTGCAAAGGCGGCCTGAACTCGCTGCCGAAAATGGTCTTCAAGGGCGGCGCGCTGATCGGTTGCGACCTCGGCACCCTGAACTTCGCCAAGATCAAAGGCAGCCACACCGCGATGAAGTCCGGCATGCTCGCCGCTGAATCCGTGGCCGAAGCGCTGTTCGCTGAAAAGGACGGCACCGAAGAGCTGACCACTTACGTCGACGCGTTCAAGAAGAGCTGGCTCTACGACGAACTGTTCGCCAGCCGCAACTTCGGCCCGGCGATTCACAAGTTCGGCGCCATCGTCGGCGGCGGTTTCAACTGGCTCGACCAGAACATCTTCGGCGGCAAACTGCCGTTCACCTTGCACGACACCAAGCCGGATTACGCTTGCCTCAAACTTGCGGCCGATTGCAAGAAGATCGACTACCCGAAACCGGACGGCAAGATCAGCTTCGACAAACTCAGCTCGGTGTTCATCTCCGGTACCAACCATGAAGAAGAGCAGCCGTGCCACCTGAAGTTGACCGACCCAAGCATCCCGATCGCCAAGAACCTGCCGCTGTACGATGAGCCTGCCCAGCGTTACTGCCCGGCCGGCGTGTACGAAGTGGTGACCATGGAAGACGGTGAGAAGCGCTTCCAGATCAACGCCCAGAACTGCGTTCACTGCAAGACCTGCGACATCAAGGACCCTGCACAGAACATCACCTGGGTGGCGCCGGAAGGCTCTGGCGGCCCGACTTACCCAAACATGTAAGTCGAACGGCTGAACATCAAGGCTCCCGAACGGGGGCCTTTTTGTTGCCTGCGATCCCTGTCAGGCAGCGCGTTCGTCACCGGGATTACGCTCGAAGTAGCGCTTGTACTCGCGACTGAACTGCGACGTGCTTTGATACCCGACCCGATGCGCCACCTGTGCCACGCCCAACCCCTCGCCCAGCAGTAACTGCTGGGCCCTGAGCAAGCGCAAGCGCTTCAAGTACTGCACCGGCGACAACAACGTGCTGCGTTTGAAATGCTCATGAAAGGTCGACGCACTCATGTTTGCGCAACTGGCCAGGGTCTCGACGTTCAAGGGTTCGGTGTAATGCGCATGCAAATGACTGAGCGATGCCGCGATCCGGGCGAATTGCCCCTGTTGCTCGACCAGCGCCCGCAACACATCGGCTTGCGGCCCGCGCAAGGCGACGAACAACAACTCGCGCAATCGCGCCTGCCCCATAACCTCGCATTCCAACGGATCGTGCAGGCAACGCAGCAGCCGTTCAACACAACCACGCATCGCATCGTCGAGCACCGCCGAGGTCATGGACTCTGGCGTTTGCGCCGCAATACTACGCCCCGGCGCCAGCCCCATGGCCAAGACCAACTCACCGAGCAACACCCGGTCAATGGCGATGGAAACGCCCAGCATCGGGCCATCGGGGGCTGAAAACGTCTCGCATTCGAACGGCACCGGCAAGGCCTGAATCAAATAATGCCCGGCGCCGTATTCCAACGTACGCGGCCCCAGATACGCCAGTTTGCTGCCCTGGGCGATGATGACCAGACTCGGCTCATAAATCTGCGGGCCGCGAGCCACATCACAACTGGCCCGCAAAACCTGCACACCCGGCAACGCCGTGGGCGCGAAACCATCGCGGGTGGTCAGCGGCTGTATCAATGAAACCAGGGTGGCATTGGCGTCGAGATGACGGGTCAACAACATGAGAGTTCTTCACAAAAAAAGTCGCGGAAAAAGGGATGAAAGCATCATCGCAGGTCTGATGGCCAATGCGATCCATTGAAGGCTGATGCCGGAGGATTAGGCATGACACCCGGAGGAATCGCCATGGCCGGTAACCCGTGCGGCGCCCAGAATTGCTCGCCTCACCTGTCACCGTTTTTGCGAGGTTCATCATGTACACCGCCATCGGATACGCCGCCCAGTCGGCCACCACTCCCCTCGCCCCCATGAAATTCGAGCGCCGCAGCCCACGGGCCGACGACGTAGCGATCGAAATTCTCTACTGCGGCGTCTGCCATTCCGACATCCATCAGGCACGCAACGAGTGGGGCATTGCCGTTTACCCACTGATGCCCGGCCACGAGATCGTAGGCAAAGTTACCGCGATTGGTGCGAACGTCACCCAGCACAAAGTCGGCGATCTGGTTGGCGTCGGGTGCATGGTTGATTCCTGCCGCAGTTGCGAAGCCTGCCAATCGAACCTCGAGCAATACTGCCTCGAAGGTCCGACCATGACCTACGCCACTCCGGACCGCGTCGATGGCAGCAACACCATGGGCGGCTATTCCGACAGCATCGTGGTCAGCGAACACTTCGTGGTGCGCATCCCGGAAAAACTCGACCCGGCCAGCGCTGCGCCAATCCTGTGTGCCGGCATCACCACCTATTCGCCGCTCAAGCACTACGGCGTGAAGGCGGGCGACAAGGTCGGGATTCTCGGCATGGGCGGCCTCGGCCACATGGGCATCAAGTTCGCCAAGGCAATGGGCGCTGAAGTGACGCTGTTCACCCGCTCGGCGAGCAAGGCTGAAGAAGGTCGTCGCCAGGGTGCGGACCACGTGATCGTGTCCACCGATGCCGAACAGATGAAGGCCGCGGCAGGACATTTCGACTTCCTGCTGGACACCATTCCGGTGCAGCACGACCTCAATCCCTACCTCGATACGCTACGTTTCGACGGCGTGCACATTCTGGTGGGCCTGATCGAACCGGTCGATCCACCGGTCCACGCCGCCAAACTGGTATTGGGCCGTCGTGTGCTGGCCGGCTCGCTGATCGGCGGCATCGCCGAAACCCAGGAAGTGCTGGATTTCTGCGCCGAGCACAACATCACCTGCGACATCGAAATGCTCGACATCCGCCAGATCAACGAGGCTTACGCCCGCATGATCGCGGGTGACGTGAAGTACCGCTTCGTCATCGATATGGCAACGCTGAAGGTCTAAACCTTAGCGCCAAGCTCCGCCGACAGCCGGGCTGTGACCCCTTTGATCAGGGGAATCAGCTCGGCCATTTTCTCCAGCGGCATGTACGGCACGGTGCTGGCGATGCTGATACCGGCGACGATGCGCTTGCTGGCATCACGGATCGGCGCCGCCACGCAGCGGATCGACGGTTCGTTGTCTTCCAGATCGAACGCATAACCGCCCGCCACATATTCCACCATGCGCTGCTGAAACTGCTCCCAGGACTGCTCCGGGTGCTGCGGCCAGAACTGATTTTTCCCACCCGCCGGCAAGCTGACTTCGTACAGCCGCTGCCATTCTTCCTGCGTGTCATCGAGCATCAACGCCTTGCCGATCCCGGTGCGCGCCAACGGCATGCGATGGCCGACCCGCGAACGCATTTCCGGGCCATTGCGCCCCGGATTCTTGTGCAGGTACAGCACCTCATCGCCTTCGCGAATCGCCAGGTGAATGGTGTCGCCGGTCAACGCCGACAACTCATCCAGATACGGCCCGGCAAGGGTCACCAGCGGCAGCTCTTCGCGCGCCTGGAAACCCAGCTCGATCAGCTTCGGCCCCAACAAATAACCGACTTGCGGCACCACGCGCAGATAACGCTCGTCCACCAGGCAACTGGCCAGACGGTGCGTCGTGCTACGCGTAGTGCCGATCAGTCGGGCGATTTCCTTGAGATCGCGGGCGCCACTGGCCACGGCCTGAACCACACCCAAACCACGAAGCAGTGTCTGGGTGCCGGTCGGTGCGGCGTCCTTGGCGATTTTTGGGGCGTCTTCCTGCATATCCAGCCTTTACCGTTGAGCGAGTGAACGGGCGGCATTATGGTCGCCCGCATGCCGCAACTACAACTTGATACGCTCGACTTTGCCGACCAGCAAGATGTAGGAAAGCGCGCCAATCAACGCCAGAACAGAGATATAGGTGATCGCCGGGGCGAACGAATCACCGGTAGCGAGGAAACCGATGACGATCGGCGTGGTAATCGCCGACAGGTTGCCGATGAAGTTGAACACCCCGCCGGTCAACCCGAGCAATCGCGCCGGGGCCAACGTTGAAACCAGCGACCAAGTGATCGAGGCCAGCCCGTTACCGAAGAACGCCAACGCGAGGAAGGCAATCACCAGCGGTGTCGACTCGACGAAGTTGGCGCCGATAATCGAGGTGGAAATCAGTAGGCCGCCAATGATCGGCAACTTGCGGGCGAAACCCACGGTGTAGCCGCGGCGGATCAGCCAGTCTGAAAAGAACCCCGAACACAGCACACCGACGAAGGCGGCGAGAAACGGCAGCGACGCCAACAGGCCGGACTTGATGAAGTCCATGCCGCGATATTTCACCAGGTAGGTCGGGAACCACGTCAGAAAAAACCACAACGTCGAGTTGAGGCAGAACTGACCGAGGTAGATGCCCCACAACTTGCGTTTGGTCAGCACGATGCCGAGATCGATCCAGCTGAATTTGGCTTTGACTTTGGCTTGTTCAGCCTGGATATCCACCAGCCCGCCACCTTCGCGGATCAGGTCGATTTCGGCGTCATTGGCGCCTTTGAAATCCCGTGGCTCGCGATACACCGCGTACCAGATCACTGCCCAGAGAATGCCCACCGCACCGGTGCTGACAAACACCATGTGCCAGCCATATTGATGCTGCAGCCAGGCCAATACCGGCGTCAGGAACGCCAGACCGACGAACTGCCCGGACGTGTAGAAACCGATGGCTGTAGCGCGCTCGCGCTCGGGGAACCAGGTGGTGACCACACGGCTGTTGATCGGGTACGCGGGTGCTTCCAGCGCACCGACTGCCATGCGCAATACGAACAGTGCGATGAAGCTGGCGGCGAAGCCGAGCATGACGGTGGCGATCGACCACAGCAGCAATGCGACGCTATAAAGAATCCTCGGCGGAACCCGATCCACCAGCCAACCGCCGGGGATTTGCATGGCGGCGTAGGTCCAGCCGAATGCCGAGAAAATCAGCCCGACGTGGATCGGGTCGATACCCAGTTCGCTGGTCAGCGCCGGGGCGGCGATGGACAGGTTGCTGCGGTCCAGGTAGTTGATCACCACGGTGATGAACAGCAGGACCATGATGAAAAAACGCTTGCGACTGGGCGTCACCAACGACGCCTGCCCGGTGAGGGTTTGCGGTTGCATGAGAGGTGCCTCTTCTTATGTTTATTGAGGTCGATGTGAAATCGGGGGTTGCCGCAAATCTCCCTGTCCATGGAGATCTAGTGTGGGAGCGGGCTTGCTCGCGAAGTCGGCGGCACAGGCAACATCTTCGCTGACAGACAGACCGCTTTCGCGAGCAAGCCCGCTCCCACAGGGATTTTGGGTGGATCAGAGATCGATCACCACTCAGCAAAACTGCCATCGGCATGGCGCCAGATCGGGTTGCGCCAGCGGTGGCCGACGGCCGCGCGTTCGATCACGTACTCCTCGTTGATCTCGATCCCCAGGCCCGGGCCATTGGGGATTTTCACGAAGCCTTTGTCGTAGTCGAACACCCGCGGATCCTTGACGTAATCCAGCAGGTCATTGCTCTCGTTGTAATGAATGCCCAGGCTCTGTTCCTGGATGAACGCGTTGTAGCAAACCGCATCCAGCTGCAAACATGCCGCCAATGCAATCGGGCCCAATGGGCAGTGCAGCGCCAGCGCCACGTCGTAGGCTTCAGCCATGTTGGCGATCTTGCGGGTTTCGGTGATGCCGCCGGCGTGAGACGCGTCCGGCTGAATGATGTCGACGTAACCTTCGCTGAGCACACGCTTGAAATCCCAGCGCGAGAACAGCCGCTCACCGAGGGCAATCGGGGTGCTGGTCAGCGGCGCCAATTCTTTCAGCGCTTCGTAGTTTTCGCTGAGCACCGGCTCTTCGATGAACATCAGTTTGTACGGGTCGAGTTCCTTCATCAGGACCTTGGCCATGGGCTTGTGCACTCGGCCATGGAAATCGACGCCGATGCCGACGTTCGGGCCCACCGCATCGCGCACGGCGGCGACGTTGGCCAGGGCCAGGTCGACTTTCTCGAAGGAATCGAGGAATTGCAGCTCTTCGGTGCCGTTCATTTTCACCGCAGTGAAACCACGCTCGACCGCTTCCTTCGCAGCGCGGGCGGTGTCCGCCGGCCGGTCGCCGCCGATCCACGAATAGACGCGAATCTTGTCCCGCACCTGCCCACCGAGCAGGTCGCTGACCGACACACCCAAAGCCTTGCCCTTGATGTCCCACAACGCCTGGTCGATACCGGCCAGCGCACTCATGTGGATCGCGCCACCCCGGTAGAAGCCGCCGCGGTACAGCACGGTCCAGATGTCTTCAATGTTGCGAGGGTCTTTGCCGATCAGGTAGTCGGACAATTCTTCAACGGCGGCAGCGACAGTGTGAGCGCGGCCCTCGACCACGGGTTCGCCCCAGCCAGTCACGCCCTCGTCGGTTTCGACCTTGAGGAAGCACCAGCGCGGTGGAACGATGAAAGTGGTCAGTTTGGTGATTTTCATCTTTGCTCTCTTTTTATAAGTGCAGCTCTTATAGATGCAGCGCTCGCAGCGCCAAAAAGTCTTAGCGAAGGGCTTTCCAGGCAGCCACGTAGGCCTTGGCGTTTACCGCCACTTCCTCAGCTGTCATGCCCGGTTTGAACAACCCGGAACCGAGGCCGAAGCCTTTGACGCCCGCGTCGATAAACACCTGCATGTTGTCCGGCGTGATCCCGCCGACCGGCGCCAGAATCGTTCCCGCAGGCAGCACCGCGAGCCAGGCTTTGACGACTGCCGGCCCCATCTGCTCGGCCGGAAACATCTTCAACACGTCCGCCCCTTCGGCCAATGCCGCAAAGGCCTCAGTCGGCGTCGCCACTCCCGGCGACAGGAACAACCCCGCCGCTTTCGCTGCGCGCAACACCTTGGCATCGCTGTGCGGCATGACGATCACCTGGCCGCCCGCCGCTTTCACTTGCTCGACCTGCTCCGGCGTCAGCACCGTGCCGGCACCGATCAGGCAATCGGCGGGCAAGGTACTGCGCAGGATGCGGATACTTTCGTACGGCTCAGGGGAATTGAGCGGCACTTCGATGACGCGAAATCCGGCGGCGTAAAGGACTTCGCCGATGGCTGCCGCTTCTTGCGGGCGCAGGCCACGCAAAATCGCGATCAGACCGTTTTGCGCCAATGCTTGCTTGAGCATGTCAGACCTCCAGTCAGGTTTAACGGGATGGGTTGGGTGTGATCAGTCCGGCGGCAACCGCCAACTGCCACAAGCCGCGTTCGGTGGCCTGTTCGGCCAGGGTCACCCGAGCAAAACCACAGGCGTCGAGCGCCCGGCTGTAGCGGGCACAGAGTTGGGCATTACCGATGAGGATGATCGAAGGCAAATGAACGCTGTTGCGTCGGCGTCGCTGAACACTCGCCAACGCCGACAGCTCATGGCCGATCAACAGACCGGACAAGTAATCCGGTTGGGCGGTGGCGCTGAGTTCACCAGTCAACCCGAGGCTGCGGGCACTGAACAATGTCGACAACGGCCCGATCTCGCCATCCGCCGACAGCGCCACCTGCACACCACGATCAAAGGCGTGGCAATCGAAGGACGCGCCCTTTTGCTGGGTGCGCCCCAGAATGCTGTGCTCGCTGAGCACGGCGAAGACTTCGCCGGTCATGAAGGTATCGAAATGCACGATGCAGCCGTCGGCCACCTCCACCCACTTCGAATGACTGCCCGGCAGGCCGATCAACAGATCGTTGCCCGCCTCGGCCGGTAGATTCTGCAGCACGCCGAGCACTTGGGTTTCTTCGCCGCGCATCACGTTTGGCAAACGAGACCGCTGAATCACGCCCGGCACGATGTGCACATCGACACCGCGAAGACTGCGAACCGTTTGTAGGGAGATTCCGAGATTGGCGACGTTCGCCGGCGTATCGCGGTAAGCCGCTTCACGCCAACCTTGTGCGCTGCCGACCATGCCGCACGCAATCACCGGCAAATCGGGCTGCGCGTCGAGCCAGTCACCGCAGGCCTCATCGAAGGCCAGTTCAAAACCTTCGGCACATTCCTGACCCGCGATCATTCGCGGCGTCCTGGGCAGCTGCATGATCCCCGACGACAGCGAACGCTGTTCGAGCACCTGGCCACCCGCGGCGAGTTTGTAAGCACGTAATGAGGTTGTCCCCCAATCGAGCGCGATCAATTGCGCCAGCATCGCTTCACCTGTTTTGTTTATTGGCAGTGAGTGAGCTGGACTATAAACCCGGATGCATAAAAATCTCAATATATAAATATCACTCCCATATTATGGGATTTACAAGTGTGACAAGTTTTTCTACGGCGACGCTTTAAAATGCCGGGCCATTGCAGCCGTACACCCACTCAAGGAAGAAAAATGAAGATTGCTTCAAAGGCTCTGCTGTTATGCGGCGTGCTCTGGTCCATGGCGGCATTCAGCGCATCGAAAGACTTGAAGGTCGGTGATATCTGGGCCTACAAAAACCGGCCGGGCGAGGATGGATCGACACTGACGATCCTGAAAATCGAAAATTATCCGAAACTGGGCAAGGTCGTTCACATCAGGGTCGACGGCTTTCGGATGATCAATCCGGTGACAGGCAATGAGTTCAACGACATGCCTCACCTGCCCTTCCAGGCAAAAGCCCTGGAACGCAGCATCACCCACCGAGTAGGGGAAACTGCAGAAATTCCGGATTTCAATCAGGGATACGCTGCGTGGAGAGCGGCCTTCGATGAAGAGAAGGCCGGGGTTTTCAAGATCAGCGTCAGCAAAACACTCGACGGCATGATCAACGGTAACTGGGAGGACAGCGAATAACTTCCCTTCAAAGCATTGGCTACAGTGACCGCCATGTTTCATTGCCGACAAAAACGTATTGGCTTATTGCCTTTTCTCCATCCGAGTACTCACCGTAGTACAGCACTGGATAGTTGAAGGATATTGCAGCGGAAAACTTCGCCACCTCAAAATAAACTGCTCGCTCGACGCAATACACAATCAACCTGGAGTGAGAGCCCATGTACTGCTCAAAGGTCAGGTATCGCAGGCATGATGACCAACAGTGACCACGTCCCCACAGAATGCCATTCAGACTCGCGCCGTTGACTGACACCTCATTCCAGCTATCGCCGAATCGTGCCTCGTCTTGATAAGTCCACTCAACGATCAAAGAGCGATCAGGCGATGAAATGGTTGCACCGTTGTAGCCAATGTATAAAGGAACGCCCGTACCGCTCTCAGTCATTTCATTCTTGATTGGGACCTGCACAGGCACTTCCACGCACGCACTAACGTTATCCGTCAATGGTGGTAAGTCGAGGCGTTTAACCAACGCACGGATATAGAACCTCACACCCAGCAAAAACACGGCGACCACCACGATCAGGTACAGCATAAAATTCCTTTCTAAGTGTCATGCGAGGCAAAAGCGATCTCCATGATCGTCGGTAACGCTGGTGTCCAGATCGATCACCGACCCTCGGCAAACTCCCGCAATACCGCCCCATCCATCCGATACCGCACCCACTCTTCCTGTGGCTGCGCACCCAAAGACTTGTAGAATTCGATCGCCGGTTTGTTCCAGTCCAGAACGCTCCACTCAAATCGACCGCAATCATTGGCGCAGGCGATTTTCGCCAGGTGGCGCAGCAAGGTTTTGCCCGCGCCGCCGCCACGCTGATCAGGGGTGATGTAGAGGTCTTCGAGGTACAGGCAGTTACTGCCGAGCCACGTTGAATAACTGAAGAAAAACACCGCAAAACCGATCGGCGAGCCGTCGCGCAGGCAGATCAGGCCGTGGGCGGTGGCGCCTTCGCTGAACAGGCTGCGCTCGATGTCGGCGACGCTGGCGATGACTTCGTGGCGGGCACGTTCGTAGTCGGCCAGTTCAGTGATGAACCCGAGGATTTGCGGTGCATCGCTCGGGGTCGCCGGGCGGATCTCGATCGTCATGGACGTGCCTTCGTCAAAAGTTGAAAACGCCATACTAAGGCGGCGAGCGGCGCTCGTCACACTGGAAATTCAAAGCTGATCCATGGAGCATGTGTAATTGAATGGACTCGCCCACGCCGAGGCGTCAATGCGCCACGGTGGCAGTCTAAACAGCCAACGACAGCGAGGGCGAGTCCATGAAAAAGCATAC
>NZ_LMCV01000046.1:0-4348 GCF_001424925.1 Pseudomonas sp. Root329
CTACTTTGTTCATGGCAACGGTCTCCGGTGAGCCCCCTGTGAAAGCTTAGTGGGCGATCACAGAGGGCAGCGGGGGTAGCCATTTCATTATTTGACCGGGTTCATCCAGATGGAATGCGATTAAATGTGGGAGCGGGCTTGCTCGCGAAGGGGCCCGAACATTCAGCATAGATGTTCGATCAATATTCAGTCCGTTCGACTCAGTGATGTCCAAAAAAGCTGCGCCGCGTAGCCTCGATAAGGTCTCCACGCTTCAGCGCGCTGCAACAACTGCCGAGCCGTCACCGCCTCACCTTCAAGCGCCGCCAGCGCATTGATCAACCCCACATCCCCGCTTGGAAACGCATCCAGATCGCGCAACTGCCGCAAGGCAATGTATTGCGCCGTCCAGTCACCAATCCCGTGCAACGCCAGCAGCCGCGCAACGCCGCCCTCCCGATCCGGCTCAAACAGTAAAGGATCATCAAGCAACGCCTGAGCCACACCCGACAGGGTTCGACCTCGGCTTTTCGGCATCCCCAACGTTGCCAAATGCACTGATGCCAAAGCGGCAGCCTGAGGAAACACATGGGTCACGCCGGGCAACACCGAAGCCAGCGGCTCGCCATACTGCGCCACCAGTTTCCCCGCCAGTTTAATCGCCGCGCCCACGCTGATCTGCTGCCCCAACACCGCACGAATCGCCAACTCCAGACCATCCCACGCCCCCGGTACCCGCAACCCCGGACGCTCGGCAATCAATCGCGCCATCAAGGGATCAACCGCCAGTTGCCGATGAATCGTTGCCAGGTCTGCATCCAGATCAAACATCCGCCGCAGCCGCGCGATGATCTCTGGCACCGCCGCTGAATCAGGAAAATCCAGCGTCACTTCAAGTGCATCCGTCGCTGCGGGCTTGATCGAAAACGTGCCATGAACACCGTTCAACCCGATGCTGCGCGAGTAAACGCCGTCAACCACCGCTTCCATTCCAACTATCGCCCGCGCCGACAAAAACCCCAGCATCGCCGACCAGTCATAGGGAGTTTGATACTCCAGCAGCACCTTCATAACGCCTCCGATTTACGCTGACCAGGATGAACCACGTTCGCCCGACAGACTGGAAAAGTCGCGGTGATCGGTCCACTCTCGGGGCGACACCCGGATAAGCTATCAATAAAAGAAACTCCGAGGGCAGGCCTGAGGTCTGTCCTGATTCAATGCCTTTTTGAAGGAGAAACGCTAAATGGCTATGTTCGAGCCCGGTCACCTGCACATCGAGCGCCACGCACTGAACAAGGAAGATTACAGTTACAGCCTGAGCATCGACTATGCAGTCACCCAGGACCCCAAGGAAGGCGAAGGCATGCTGTTCAAGATGCATGGCACGGTTGGGGACAAGGAGCTGAAGGAAGAATTCTTCCTGCCCAAGGATCAGGCCTTCGACTTCGCCCGGCATGCTACGCGTATCGCGCAAAAGTACGGGATGCCCAAAGAGGCCAGCATCGGCTCGATACACAAGGAGTACGACGCCATGTTTGAAGATGTGCGCGCGCAGCTCCACGTCAAATCCGGTGATCCGGTCAAACCCGAGCATCTGGATCGAATCTGAAGGCCATCCCTTGATCGTTCACACGCGCCTGCGTGGGAACGATCAATTAGAAGTCCCGCGCAGGATTTCACCATTAGCCCGCCCCAAGGCATACTTGCCACCCTCCGCATTCCAGAACCCAAAAACGCCCCATGCGTATCCACGTCAGCTTCATCGACCGCGTCGGCATTACCCAGGAAGTCCTGGCCTTGCTCGGTGGGCGCAACCTCAATCTGGATGCGGTGGAAATGGTCCCGCCCAACGTCTACATCGACGCCCCGACCCTGAGCCCGGAAGTCCTCGAAGAGCTGCGCGATGCGTTGTTCAGCGTGCGCGGCGTGCAAGCGGTGACGGTGGTCGACATTCTTCCCGGTCAGCGTCGGCACCTGCAGCTTGATGCGTTGCTCGCGGCCATGACCGATCCGGTCCTGGCGCTGGACAGTGCCGGCAAGGTGCTGCTGGCCAACCCGGCACTGATCGCCTTGTACGGTCGCGAGCCTGACGGCGAAAGCATCGCCGACCTGTTCGCCGACCCGGCACTGCTCGAAGCCCTGCTGGAAAACGGCTTCCGCCTGCCGCTGCGGGAAGTCACCGTCAACGGCCAGACGTTGTTGCTGGACGCCACACCGATTACCGACGCCGGCGCCCTGCTGACCCTGTATCAACCCAACCGCATCGGCGAACGCCTGTCGGCGCTACACCACGACCATGCCGAAGGTTTCGATGCGCTGCTCGGCGAGTCCCCGGCGATTCGGACCCTCAAGGCCCGCGCCCAGCGCGTGGCGGCCCTCGATGCGCCGTTGCTGATCCAGGGCGAAACCGGCACCGGCAAAGAACTGGTGGCGCGTGCCTGCCACGCCATCAGCGCCCGCTACAGTTCGCCATTTTTGGCGCTGAACTGTGCGGCATTGCCGGAGAACCTCGCCGAAAGCGAACTGTTCGGCTACGCCCCCGGCGCCTTCACCGGCGCACAACGGGGCGGCAAACCCGGGCTGATGGAACTGGCCAACCAGGGCACGGTGTTTCTCGATGAGATCGGCGAGATGTCGCCGTACTTGCAGGCCAAGTTGCTGCGCTTCTTGAACGACGGCAGCTTCCGCCGGGTGGGCGGGGATCGTGAGGTGAAGGTCAATGTGCGGATCCTCAGCGCCACGCACCGCGATCTGGAAAAAATGGTCAGCGAAGGTTCGTTCCGCGAAGACCTCTTCTATCGCCTCAACGTCCTCAACGTCGAAGTCCCGCCGCTGCGCGAACGCGGCCAGGACATCCTGCTGCTGGCCCGCTACTTCATGCAGCAGGCCTGCGCGCAGATCCAGCGCCCGGTCTGTCGCCTGGCGCCAGGCACCTATCCGGCCCTGCTGGGCAATCGCTGGCCGGGCAATGTGCGGCAATTGCAGAACGTGATCTTCCGCGCCGCTGCCATTTGCGAAAGCAGCCTGGTCGACATTGGCGACCTCGATATCGCTGGCACCTCCGTGGCGCGCCAGAGTGACAGCGACGTCGACAGCCTCGAACAGGCGATGGAAGAGTTCGAAAAAACCCTGCTGGAAAAACTCTACGTCAGCTACCCCTCGACCCGCCAACTGGCCAGCCGCCTGCAAACCTCCCACACCGCCATCGCCCATCGTTTACGCAAGTACGGTATTCCCAACAAGCCGTAAGGCCTACTCGGTCAAAATGTGGGAGCGGGCTTGCTCGCGAATGCGGTGGGTCAGTCAAATCAATGCTAACTGACACACCGCATTCGCGAGCAAGCCCGCTCCCACAAGGACCTGCATCACCTTCAATTCCGAGTTCAAAAACGACCTCCATCTGTACTGAAAGCGCTACAGCGGAACGATATCGTTACACACCCTCCCGATCACTGCTGTGCAAGGCTTTGATCCACTTAGGCTTTTTTCTCCGTCTTGCGCTGTAGCGATTTCGCTACAGCCAGCAAATCCTCGCAACCCAAACAAACACATAACTTATTGATTTTTAACGATTAAATAACATTGGCCGCGATTTTGCTTAGTAACCGTTCATAAAGCAGGGCTTTTGCCCAAGCATTCAATCGCGTCCACCAGACGAGTCTGGCCCCCTTAGGAGTTTCCATGAGCGAGTTGCGTTTTACTGAAGATCACGAATGGCTGCGTACCGAAGCTGACGGCAGCGTCACAGTCGGCATCACCGCTTTCGCACAGAACGCCTTGGGCGACGTGGTTTTCGTACAACTGCCTGAGCTGCAGTCCTACGACAAAGGCGCTGAAGCCGCCACCGTGGAATCGGTAAAAGCCGCGAGCGGCGTGTACATGCCACTGGACGGTGAAGTGCTGGAAGTGAACCCGGCGCTGGACAGCAGCCCTGAACTGGTCAACGAAGATCCGCTGGGCGAAGGCTGGTTCTTCCGCTTCCAGCCAACCGATGCATCGGCTGTCGCCAAACTGCTGGATCAAGACGCCTACGACCGTCTGATCAAAGCCAACGCCGAAGCCTGAGGAGCGCTGACATGACTCAAGTAAGCCTGACCACTGCCAACGAATTCATCGCCCGCCACATCGGCCCGCGCGCCGACGACGAGCAAGCCATGCTCAACAGCCTCGGTTTCGACTCGCTGGAAGCCCTGAGCGCCAGCGTCATCCCCGACAGCATCAAGGGCACCAGCGTCCTCGGTCTCGAAGACGGCCTGAGTGAAGCCGACGCCCTGGCCTTGATCAAGTCCATCGCCGGCAAAAACCAGCTGTTCAAGACCTACATCGGCCAGGGCTACTACGGCACCCACACGCCGTCGCCGATCCT
>NZ_LMCV01000047.1:0-2898 GCF_001424925.1 Pseudomonas sp. Root329
GAAGGTCTCGAGCGGCCCCACTGGCCGGTTTTTTCTTGGTCGGCATACATGCACCTCTGCAACATGTTATGCCCGAACACAAAATTTATGACACTCCCAATAGCTGCCCTTCGTGACCGTCAGCAAGCGGTCAATAGCGATGCTGAACAACCAGCAGCACACCCCCCATATAAAAAATACGCACACCAGAAATCAGCGATGCGGTTGGTATCTCTCAGAAAATTACCCTGCTATTTTTTGCGCTGCTTCCAGTTGGGATCTAGATAGTTTTTCAGCTACATAATTTCGATCAGCTTCGACTTCTGTCTGCCCATTGGCAGCAGCAACAGAAAGCCAAACATACGCTTGGCTATTATCTTGCATCACACCCCTGCCCTCGGAGTAGCGAATATCAAAGTTGCGCTGGGCAACTGAACTACCTTGCTCTGCGGCCTTGCGGTACCAGAAAGCCGCTTGCTTAGTCCTTTGCAACCCCTTGCCCAGTCTCGTAACGGACGCCGGGGTCGCCTTCGGCAGCGGCATCCAGGGATGACTGGGTCCCGTCGCTGCTCTCACTAAGTTCCTAAAGAACCGAGCTAAATGAATAGAGACGGGGGTACGCTTGAATGATATCGTTTTGACATCTATCACGTCTAATACCTGTAGCCAGGAACGAATAACAGCCTTTTGGCGGCAGAAGCTTTGCATGCCGGACAGCCGTCTAGCTGATGAATCCCGAAAACCCAACTGATCTCGGAAATACCATGGACGCAAGAAGCAACAGCAAAAAACCTAAAATTCTGGCGAGCGTCAGCCGTCGGTTTATCGCGAAAGTAATTGATTTCGTAATTGCGGTGTTGATCTTCTTTATCGTCAAGGTCACCGCTGACACCTTGTCTGCTTACATCACAGGTATAACGCCCAGTGCCCAGATTGTTTCAGCGGGCTTGATCGCCTTCGCTTACGTGCTTTTTGCGGATGCCCTACCTAATGGCCAAAGCCTCGGCAAGCGCTTGTTGAGTATTGCGGCTGTCGATAGAAAAACGTTCCTCGGCTGCACGGTGTCTCAGTCGTTTACCCGTAATGCCGGAGCGCTGATCATCATTGATTGGGTATGGATTTTTCTGGAGTCCAGAACACGACTGGGTGACATGCATGCCAAAACCATCGTGATTCAGACGGGGACGCTCAGCCATAAGGTTAGGAGTCTTTCCGATGTTTATGATGGTGGTCAATCCTAAGTCGGACCGCAGGGCTATGGCAGAAGGGAACATCATTTGCGGTACGTTCCAAAGTGCCGACAAGTCAGGGTCAGCCTTGGAGGCAGTGTTAGATGCACTCCCATTGCAGGCTCGCGAACTGGTCGAAAATGTTAAACAGCAACTCGATACAGCAGACTTGGTCCTCATAGATGTCGATCAAGCGAAAAGCTTACTTCCATTTTTACAGGCCTACCAAGCGCAACTGATCGCTGAGATTGGGAACGATGACTGGACTCGGGCAACGCAGGAAGAGGAATCTTCACTTGAACCGGTTGCTGCCAAGTGGGGATTGGGCAAGGGATGGAGGCTTTACTGCGTGCGAGATCTCATAGGCGCTTGTGAAAATGCGTTGGAAGAGATGGAGCCTGTTTGTATAGCGTTTAGTTAACTACTCCCAGCCGGTCGCATATCCGACCTTGGGTACAGGCTGTTTGAAGATACAGCCACCGCTTTGAGACCCACGCGGCTAGATTAAACCTGCCCGGTTTTTCGCGGTTAACGGACGAAAAAATTGGATAGAAGCGGAAATTTCGTTCTCTATTCGAGCCGTCGCAGCTCTCAAAAAGGTTTTCACACAGCCTGGATCGATTCCGGCCTGTCTCGACCGCAATAAAACGGCAAAAAGTAGATGCTTGATTATGAAGCAGTTAAATCCAGAATATTTACTAAAAGAAAATGTACATGAAGAAGCTAAGTAATGATTTCAGTGGAGCACTCCGAACGTTTGCGTACTTCATGGCAAGTGGAAGCCACTACATGCTTGAAAACGTGGAGTACCTCGACATTTATGGCTCTGAGCCGAGTGCAATTGAGATGGTCTTCGCTATATTCGCGAACGTAATAGAGATGGACAGTGAAGGCAACGTGCTCAATTTCACCTACGCCCAAAGGAGAGCGACTGACTACTTAAGGTCATACTGCGACCCATCTTTCAAAGTAACGCCGCCTCTTGAAGACTGGGAAACTGAGCTCTATGGGCCGCCCCCACTCGGACGCTAAGAAATGACTTTAGCTCGCAGACACGAGGGGCCGGAAAGGTTGTTTTCTGCCCCTCCTGAAAGGCAACATTCGGCCAAAAGCGGACTGTCATGAAGGGCCGAAATCGACCGAGGCCGTGTGAAAACGCAACGAATACGCCGAAAGCTGAGTCTGTTAGACCACAACACTTATTTTATTTCAGCTCCGTTCTTATTTCGGTTCCGGGCACAAAATATTTACTGGGATCATTGACCTTCTTCAGGTCAATCAGGGCTCGGCAAATGCAATGTGAGAATTGCTTCTTCAATGTTTCGGGGTCTTTCCATGCCATTTCCGATGGTTGCGATTGTTGTCCCTCGGACGATTTATAGCAGACACAATTATCAAGTCGGGTGATGCCGTTATCATTTGTGCTCTGACAAGCAGTGGCAAGCAAAGAGATCGCGATGAGCATTACGAAGCGTTTCATTGGCTCCCCTCCGAGGCTGTTGTGAAGGGCTAACTCTAAATAGGCCGCAGTGGGGTGATAAGCCCGACATTAGAAGGAAGCTTAGCTCTCATTTTCCATCGCTCCATCCACTGGCTGCTTTTGGCCCAGAGTGTGTAAAAACGCTAGATCCCGTTTCGATTTTCAAGGCTGAGTGGCTGTCCGGCTTTGTAGCCTGATCAAGGCACGATG